>CAYJXJ010000167.1:0-10476 GCA_964374095.1 uncultured Elusimicrobia bacterium | reverse complement strand
TCCGATCTCGACGAGGGTCCGGGCGCTGAGGCGGACCTTGGGATCGGAGAGGGTTCCTCCCGCGTTGAACTCCAGAGGCACGAGGTTGCCGATGCGCGCGGTGATCTGGAGGTCGAGCTTGTCCCCCCCCAGATCCACCTGGCCGCGCGAGTCGACCGCCACCGCCGTGCTCACGAGCCGCGACTGCTTGAGCGTCATCACCCCGCGCTCGAAGGCGTAGTCGCCGACGATCTCGGTGAAGTTCACTTTCGAAAGGTCGGGCATCCCCTGCAGCACGGGGAGCTTGCCCACGCGCTGGAGCACGATCAGGGGCATGAGGAGGACCCTGGCGGCGGGGAACTTCTCGGTCAGGGCCTCCATGCTCTCGAATTCTCCGGACTTGACCCGCAGCGCGGCCGACCCGCTCAATGCCTTGAAATCGGGGGTCACGCCGGTGAGCCCCCATTCCAAGGACAGGTCGCGTCCCTGGAAGTGGGGATGGACGATCTCGTCTATCTTGAAGGAGCCCGAGGTCTTGACCGGCTTGCGCGACGAGGACGCCGCGGGCGACGCGGCGGGCGGCTTGGCTCCCGGGGAGGCCTCCTTGCCCGGGGGCGCCTTCGCGCCCAGTATGCTTCCCAAATCCAGACGGTCGAGGCGGGCGTGCATTTTTATGTCGGGCTCGCGCCGGTAGTCGGCGACGCTCCCGGAAACCCTCAGGCGCCCACCCCACACCGTCCCCGACAATCCATCGAGCCGGATGACCGCGGGGTTGGCGGCCACGGAGCCGGAGAAACCCGAGAGCTCGAGCCCGGCGGCGCGGGCCCCCACGCCCTCCAGCCGGGCGCTCCCCTGGAGTATGGGTTGGGAGGCCGGACCCGCGATGGACATGTCGGCCACCGCGCGTCCCGTCAGCCCCAGTTCCCGCCCGGCGGGCAGGATCGACCCGGCCTCGGCCAGCGCCAGCGTGCTGTCCTTGAGCTTGAGGTCAAGCACGGGGCTCCCGGATGCCAGCCCCCCCACGCGGCCGGACAGGTTGAGACGGCTCTGTCCCACCTCGGCGTCGAAGGTCTCGAGGCTCGCGGCGTCCAAGCCCACGAAAGCCTTGACTCGGAGTTTCGTCGCCGGGAGCGCCAGGCCCGCCGGAACCTGGGCCAACCCGGCGAAATCCTTCTCCTGGAGCGGGGGCAGATCCAGACGAACCGAAACCAAGAGCGCCGGTTCGGGCTTGGACAGGGCTTTGCGGACCTTGCCGGATGCCGAGAGTTCGCCGCGGGCCGACTGCAATGACAGCGCCTTCAATTCGAGGTCCTCGCCCGAAAGGGCCAGGCGGCCGCTGACGCGGGCCTCCGGCGCGACCAGGCCCGCGGGAACCTTCGCGACCCCCAGGTCGGCGGGCTTGAACTCTCGAGTCTTCAGGTCGAATTCCGCCGAAATCGCGAGCGGCGGCCCCGGGCGGACCCAAGCCTTGAGGGCGCCTTTGACCAGTTCGGAGCCCCGAGCCACGGATACTTGAATATCGGCTTCGGGGGCGAGGGCGTTGCGGACCTTCCCCGCGGCCTTGAGCTCCCAGCCCAAGGCGGAGGCTTCGAGAGATTTGATCGCGACGTCGAGCTTTTCCTTATCGAGGCCGGCGAGATCGACGTCTCCGTCAAAGGCCAGCCGCGCCGAGATCGGCCCGGCCGCGCCCCGTCCCTCGGCCTTAAACGAGACGGCGGCCTGGAAAGGAGCGTTGAGCGAGAACCCAGCGGCCTGCGCCGCGAGGTCCGAGACGGTCCAGCGCGCCCCGGAGGCCTCGTCGGAGTACGCCGCGCGGGCTCCCGTGATTTTGGCCCGGCGCACGCTCAACTCGATAGGCAGGGCGGGTGGGCCTTCCTTCTCCTTCTTCTCGGACTTATCCTTCGCCGCCCCTCCCAGGTCGGAGACATTGAGCGCGCCGCCGCGGCGCTTGACGACTTGGAGGGAGAGCCCCGACACCGAAATCTGGTCGACGACCACGCGGCGCGACAGCAGGGGGCGCCATTGGACCTTGAGGACGAACGAATCAATGCTGGCGAAGCTCCCTTTGGCGAAGCCCCCGGCTTCGGAGATCTCGAGACCCGCGACGCCCAAACCTCCCACCAAAGAGAGGGAGACATCGCGCAGCCTCACCTCGCGGGCCAGCGCCTTCTGCGCCTGTTGGACCAACAGTTCCTTGAGCTTCTCCGGGGGCAGGTAGCGGCGCAGCGCCAACGTCCCCAGGGCCGCCAGGGCGACGGCGAAGGCGGCGAGCCCCAGGAGAATTTTGAGCGCCAGGAAGCGCCGGGCGGCCATTAAGGGATGTTACAAAATCAAGCCCGCCCCGGTGTGTCAAACGGCGTATTGACATTCCCGGTCCGGTCTGTTAAATTGACTTATGCGCCCATCGACCCGTCATGCGGCGGCGGCATCGGCTTTCTTCGCCGCCGCTTTGTTCCTCCCTGCCGGCGGCGGCCTCCGGGCCGCCGAGACGCCGACCCGCCTGTCGCGGCTGCTGCGGCGGGTGTCGGCCTACCTCAATTCCCAGCCGGTCCGGAAAGCCCGCGTGACGGCCGTCGCCGCCGTGCGGGGCGGCATCCCGACGGATCAGGGGGAGGACCTGGACCAGCGTCTCACCGACCGGGCGGGCCGCCTCCGGGAACGGCTGTTGAGCTCTCCAAGCCCCGCTGCGCAAGCCGATCTCCGGCGCATCTATCAGGCCCTGTCGGTCTCGCAGTTAGTCCAGTCCCTCCAGATGCCTTTGGCCCTCACCCTGCGGGCGGAAGCCAACCAGGCGCTCAAGTCCTGGGCCAAGCTCCCCCACGCCCCCCCCCTACCCGACCCTCCCAAACTGTTCTTGTCCGCTCCGCCGGAGAACCCCAGCGACAAGGCCCTCGTCGCCGCGGGCTGGGCCGGCTATTGCCGCGGTCTGACCCCTGAGATTCCGGTCGACGGGGCCGCGGCGCCGGGCCGCCCGGCGGCCGCGCCGACCGCCGCGATCGAGGAGGCCCTGGACAACATCCGCCGCTCATGGATGGAGAAGACCCTCGCTCCCGCCGACGCGGCCAGGGCGCATTTCCTGGCCGGGCATCTTTACTCCGAACTGGCCCGCGCGGACTACCAGGGAGTCGAGGCTCCGGCCCCTTCCGACCGGCAAGCCCCGCGGGAGGAGGCCCCGATCGTCAAGGTCGCGGCCGCGCCGGCGCCGGTCCCGGCCGCCCTGGAGGCGGAATTCAAGCCCCGCGCCATCTACTCCAAGGCCGCGGCGGGCGTGGTCCTCATCCTCTGCGCGGCCCAGGACGGCCAGGGCGAGCTCGGCAGCGGAAGCCTTTTGGACGCCGCGGGCCGGGTCCTGACCAACGCGCACGTGGTGATCCGCGACTCCACGCGCCAACCCTGGCCCGCCGTCCAAGTCTATCTCAAGCCCGCGAAAATGACGGGGGATCACAAGCAAGACCTGAGAGATCCGATGGTCGCGCGGGGAATCGCCTGGGACGCGGCCCTGGACCTGGCCCTGATCCAGATCGAAAAGCCTCCCGCGGCGTTCAAAACCCTGACCCTCGCCGACCCCGACGAGGTCGAGATCGGAGACCGGGTCGCGGCCATCGGCCACCCCGAACAGGGCGGGCTTTGGACCCTCACGACGGGCGTGGTGAGCACGGTCATGCGGGACATGGGCGGCAAGAAGGGCAAGAACGTCTTCCAAACCGACGCCTCCATCAACCGCGGCAATTCGGGCGGCCCCCTGCTCAATCACGCGGGAGACATCATCGGGGTCAACACCCTGATGTCGCGCCGCGCCGCCGACGGCCTGGCCATCACCTCGGTCAATTTCGCGGTCAAATCCGACGTGGCCCAGCGCTGGCTCGCCAAGGCCGGGGTCGCCGTGGGGCTCTCCCGCGCTCCCGAGCCGCCGGCGTCGGAGGCGAGGGCTGAGCCGGTCTCCTCCCCCGCGGCCGCGGCCGTCGCGGCGCGGATGCCGCCTCAGCCGACCGCGGCCGCGGCTAAGCCCCCGGCTCCCCGCAAGGAGACGATCTCCGAAAGCCGGCCCTATAACCGCGATCGGCTCATCGAGGATGCCATCTCGGAGATGGAGGAGCTTTCCGAGGAACTGCGCGGCGAGATTCGCAAGCGGACGGGACAGCCCTGATGCGGCGGACCGCCGCCGCCCTGCTGTTCCTGCTGGCCGCCGCCCCGGCCGGCTCCCAGGGGGTCCGCCAGAACCTCATCGAAAAGATCGCGCAGGCCATGGCCGCGGACCCCGGATACCCGGCGGAGGAACGCTCGGCGCTCCTCGCGGCGGTCCGGGACCGCTTCGCCGGCTACGCCCTCCAGGTCGTGCGGCCCGAACGGCAGGCCGGCTTTCAAGTCGTCATGCGCATGATCGTCGAGGGTCACTTCGATTCCACGCCCCCGGAGCGCGTCGCCGACGTGGCCTTCGCGGCCTACCAGGCGGTCGGCCGGGGCTCCCCTCCCGACGTGGTCGAGGGGATCGCGCTCTACGGCTACCGCAAGAAGATAGCGGGCGAGCGCATCAGCGTCTGGGCCAACGGCTACCGGCAGTTGGTCGAGAACAAGGTCGCGCCCGGGATCGCCGCCGACTTGATCCGCAATGCCATGGAGTCCGACTGGGATGACGCCAAGTTCAACGCCATGAAATGGGCGCTCGTTCAGGCCGCTCGGGACAAATTCAATCTCGAGGACTACGCGACCTATCTGTTCGGCCACATGTCCCTCAAGCCCCAGCCGCCCGGCCAGCTCGTGGCCTCGGCGCGCGGGTATTTCCGCAAGCTCGCCAAATCCGGCGCCAAGCCCGCTCTGCCTCCTTACGAAGGGGTCTTCTCCCGCGTTCCGGCTCCCCCCGTGGTCTATGAGGTGGTGCCTGAGCCGCCGGCGGAGCCGGAACCTCCCGCGCCGGCCGAGCCTCCGGCTCCGCCGGCGTCCCCTCCTTCAGCCCTACCCCAACAACCCCCCGCGTCCGCCGATCCTCAGACCCCGGCTCCGGCATCACCCGAACCTGCGACGCCGTCCGCTCCGGAACCCGAGGCGCCGGCTCCGCCGGAACCCGAGGCGCCCCAGATCCGCTTCGATGCGATCGCGGTCGCCCCGCCCCCGACGGCCAAGGGGCCGCCGTCCCCGTCCCATCCCAATCAATTAAAGGAAGGGACAGTCCCGCTCCTCGGGACGGAGGGCGGTCTTTCCCCATCCCCGGAGGGGGCGCCTGAAGCCGCGCGCAAGCCCCGCAAACCGGCCGTCAAGACGGCCCCCCCCAAGACCGCGCGGGCCCCATCCCAGAAGTTCAACCCCACTCTCCACGAGTTGGGACTGCGCATGGAGACGATGTGGCCCGGGCTGCAGGACTCCTCCCGCGCCTACATCGGGACCCCCTACGTTTGGGGCGGGGAGACGCGCCGCGGCATCGACTGCTCGGCTCTCACCCGAAACTCCTACCGTGAGAACAAGGTGGGCATTCCCCGGGTCAGCCGGGACCAGTACCGCACCGGAGAGACCATCCCGTTCGACGAGTTGAAGGAGGGCGACCTGGTTTTCTTCAACACCCAGGGAGTCGGGGTCTCCCATGTCGGCATGCTCATGGTCCCCGGGGAGAGGAAGTTCATCCACGCTTCCTCCTCCCGCGGCGTGGTCATCGACGACCTGGACAAGAACTACTACCGCCTGCGTTACCTGGGCGCCCGGCGCATCCTGCCCTAGAAACCCGAACAATTAATTTTTCAGGATTTACTCCCAGGGCTGGGAGTAAATCCTGGCGCCTGGGTAGAAACCGCGACTCCTCGCTCGGGATCCTAGTGTAGGCGCTCAGGGCCTACCAGGAGTCGTCTCGTCCGCGGGCCCGCAGCAAGGCCAGCCAGCTCTCGTAGAGCCGGATTTCCGCGGCCGGAAGTATGCCCTCCGCCGCCAATCGCCGCCAGAACCGGAGGGCGATGTCTCCGAGGCGTCCGCGTCCTGGCGGCGCCGCCGCGAGCTCGCGCGTGAGAATTTCTCCGATGCGGCGGTTGTGCAGGTAGCCGTCGACCTCTTGCGCGAAATCCCTCATGAGGTCGTGGGGGTTGCGTTCCTGCCGGACCGACGGGGGATGGAAGGCTAAATCGTAACCCCGGGCCTTCAGGACGGCCTGCGCGACGAAGGACCGCCAGATATCCGTCAGCCGGAAGCTCACATGGCCCGGAAGGTAGGTCAGCGGAAAGGCCTCCCGCCAGAAAAGGGTGTTCTGGGTGTTGAAGGGAGCCCACGCCTCGCGCGCCAGGACCACGGAGGGACCGCCGCGCCGAAAGCGCGTCGGCCCGGGGTGGGTCAGGCGGAAGATGGCGTCCACGTCGGGGTCCTCTTGGGTCAAATACTGCTGGATGGGACAGACCCGGGACTTCTGCATCGCCTCCGGCTGCCCCGGAGAACGGATTGCGTCCAGGGGCAGGCCTCTCGGCCATACCGGCGCTGTCGTGAAATGACTATAGACATTGACCCAGCCGGAGCCGCGCAGGCGTAGGCCACGAACTTCCCTCTTGAGGCCGCGGCCGAAGCCCGGCAGGGGGATATTGTCGTCGTCGACCTCGAGGATGAGCTCGGCTCCGTTCTCGACGGCGAAGAGGTAGCCCAGGTTCTTGCGGCAATAATGCCGGTAAGGCAGGAGGTCGGCGAACTTTCCGAAATGCCGCCGCTGGCGCTCCACGCCCAGGTACTCCACCCCCGCGCACCTCCAGGTCCGGGGACCGCCACGATCGCCGACGACCACGGCCGACCACCCTTCCCGGCAGAGGACCTGCAAGGCGCGCAGCGTTTCCGTCGGCGGGGCGATGGTGGTGACCACGAGCCAGCGGCGGTTCATGCCGACTCCCCGGGGGGAGGACCCATGAGAACCTCGCGCACCAGCAGCCGAAACTCGGCCGCGCCCGTCGGCAGGCTGTCGAAGTGCGTCCGGCCCGACAGGCGTTGTCCCTCGCGGGTCGGAAACTCGGTGATGGGGATGCCGAGCTTGAGGGCCCGGATGACCATTTGATAATCCATGGTCAGATCCCTCGCCGTGAGACCCATCCGGTCGAAGGCCGAGCAGGCCACTCCCCGCAGGCCGTTGGTCACGTCCGTGGTGCGATTGCCGCTGCGGGCGAAGAAGGCGTTGGCGAGCATCGCCAGCCCCACGTTGGCCGCCTTGCGCAGAGGCAGCGCCCGGCCATCCTCCTCGTTGCTCCCGCCGGGGAGCATGCGGGAGGCGACGACGAAGGGATGTCCCTCGCGCAGCAAACCCGCCAGCTTGGCGAGGTCGTCGGGATTCTCGTTGCCGTCGGGGTGGAAAAAAACCAGGGCGTCGGTCCGGGTCCGCTCCCTGGCCTCAAGCATGGCCGCGCCCAGGCCCGGGCGGGTTTGCGCGAAGACGGGAACCCCGGCCTCCCGCAAGGCGGCGACCGTGCCGTCCCGGGACCCGCCGTCCACGGCCATGCGGTCGTCGAAGAGCGGCCAGGGGATGCGCGGCAGCATTTGCCGCAGGCCGGCCTCCTCGTTCCAAACGATGAGGGCCAGGGTCACGCTCGTCGCCGGCCCAACGCGTCCTCGCGGGTCCATGGAAGGCGCGCCACTCTAGCAAATTCAATGGCATACGCCCCTCCAACGGTGGAGGGGCGGAGAGCCGGGTTGGAACGTCCCATCATTATGGACTGCCGCAAAATGCGTGAGATTCAGACGTTGACTCGCAGCGGAGCCATATGAATCAATGTCCCGGATGCGCCTGACGCCGCCCCCCCTGGTCTACGCCGCCCTGACCGTCGCCTGCCTGCTGGCCGCGCCCGAGCCCGGCGCGCCCGGGGCCGGAGCCGGGATGCGCACGCCCGAGTTCGCGCGCCTGAGGATGGGAGAGGCCCTCATCCACGGCTCCCGCGACATCTTCATCGGGCACAGCATGCCGCTGGCGGGGATGATACTGGCCCTCATCGAGAATCACACGCCGCCGCAGGCTCGACTCGCCCTCGCGGCTCTCCTGCGCGCGGCGCCCGCCGGGCTCGCCTTCCAATTGGGACACACCATGGGCGGCCCGCTCGGCGGAGCCCTGGCCCTGGCCGCGGGCTGGGGCCTCTTCGACCCGCGGCGCGCCGCGCCGATCGATGAGACTCTGCTCTACGGGATTTCCATGCTGATCGTGGCCAACATACTCCTATGGGAGACCCGGCGGCCGTCGCCGCGGCGGGCCGGCGTGTTGGGGCTGGCGATAGGATTGGGCATGCTGCTGAGAACCCCGCTTTTTCTGTTCCCCCTCTGGCGGGCCGTGCAGGACCGCCTCACCCGCCGTGATCCCGCGCGCGCCTGGCGCCGGCGCGCGGCGGCGCTCATCGTCGGGGCGCTCCTGCCGCTTTTGCCCCGGACTTGGGCCAGTTGGCGCGCCGAAAACGTATTCGCCGTCCTGGAGGGAGACAGGGCCCGCCCCATCGTCGTTCAAGGCGCCCTGGGGCTGGTCTCGGCCATCGACGGCGACTACATGGCGCTCGGACGCATCGCCTTCGACGACAACGTCATGGTGTGGGTCGCGGGAGAGCTCAGGCGCGAGCCCGTCCGCTACGTCCGGGCGGTGGGGGGCCGCCTCAAGCTGGTCCTGGAGCAGCACCCCCTGCTCGCCATTCTCGCGGCCGTTTCAAGCCTGGCGGCTTCGAGGCAGGCCGAGGTCAGGGCCTTATTCGGTCTGGCCGTGTACTACCTCGCGCTCACGTGTTCGATGGCGGTGACGCCGCGCTACGTCGAGCCCCTGTGGCCTATCCTCGCCGCGATGGCCGGGGGGGTGGCGCGGCGCGGGCGGGAGAGCCGCGAGCCCGCCCTCGGCTTGGCGTGGGGTTTTTTCGCCGCCCTGGCGGTCATCGGGCTGGCCGCGGCCGGGGAACTGCTGGCGTATCCCGGCCGCGTCGCCGATCAGCCGGGGACGGACCGGCGCATGCTCGTCCGGTTCCCGGAGGACGGCTGGGCGCACTACCTCCCGGGGCGCAGGGCGCTGGACCGCGCCCGGCCGAGCGAAGCCGCGCCCCTTCTCTCCCGCGCGGCCGCGCTCTCCCCGAATATCCCCGAATTCGCCTTCGACCGGACGCTGGCCGTCGCGGCGGCGGGACGCGCCACCCCCGCGCTCATCTCCGGGCTATGCCCCCAACCGGACCAACCCTGCTCCATTGAAACCGGGGTGCTGCGCACGCTCTGGAGTCTGGAACGCGGGGACTCCTCCGGGGCGGCGCGCGGCTACGCCGAGACCAATCGCATCTGGCTGAGGGGGGTCTATCCCGAAGGCGAGCGTCCCTCGGACAAGCTGGTCGAAGACCGCATCATCCGCATGGACCGCCGCGTCCCGGTATACCTCCGCCACCTGCTCGGGGCCTGGCCGGAGCCCGAGAGAATCCGCCTGATGACGGCGTTCGACGCGTTGGAACCCGTCCCGGAACTCCTCTTTGATCGGGCGCACTTGGCCCGGCGGCGGGGCGACGTGAGGACCGCCGGCGAGGCGATGCGCCGGCTCACGGCCATGGCCTCGCGCTGGCCGCCGCCGGCCCGGGCCTGGGCTCAAAAGGCGCGCGCCTCCTGCGAAGCGGGCGAAGAGCCTGATGTCAGCATGGCTCTATTCCGGGAAGCCCTGACCCTGGCCCCCCTGCCCCCTGAAAAGCGCGCCGTCCTGGATCTCAAAAACCGTCCCGCTCCCTCCGCCCCGCCGCGGCCGCTGCGCCCCCCCCCCCGCCCTCGCGGCAGGACGGATCTCCCCGCGGCGCGCAAACCGCCCCCGGCGGTCTCGACGGCGCCGGCAGCCCCCCAACGGCCGCACCCCGCCCTGGCGTTCCTGGACCGCGCCGCCGCGGCCGTGGCTCGCGGCAATCACGCCGAAGCCCGAAAGGCGCTGGGCCGGGCGGAGGGTTTGAGCCGCGGACCGGGCTCGGCCATGGTCTTGTGGCGGGCAGGCATGCTTTACGCGGACGTGCGCGACTTTCGCGCGGCCCTGAGGCTGCTCGATGTGTGCGTCAAGCAGGCGCCCCGGGATGCGCTGTTTCTCAAGGACCGCGGGGTGGTGCTCAGCCGCTTGGGACGCCGCGCCGAGGCGCTCGCCGACCTCGAAGCCTCGGTGGGCCTGGATCCCGATCGGATGGAAGCCGTCGCCAGCCTCGGGGCCGCCTACCAAACCGCGGGCCGACGCGCCGACGCCCTCGCCCTTTACGAGCGCACCCTCCGCCGCCGCTCGGTCTCCGACAATAATCCGGTGCGTGATGTTATCGCCCAGGAACTCCTGAGGCTGCGTTCCCGCTAAGCGCGGGCAGAAGGAGCGCGCCGGCCGCCGTGGCCGCGGCGCCGATCCCCGCCAGGACTCCGGCCGCCGGGTGGCCGCCCCCCAATCCCTCGTAGAGCATCCCGCCCAAGGTGTTGGAAGCGTAGGCCGACATGTTAAAGACCGAGATGAATGCGGCGAAGGCCGTGGCCTCGGCATAGTCCGGACATGAGCGCGCGGCCAGATCCATGAGGGACAGGCGAAAG
>CAYJXJ010000166.1:0-10496 GCA_964374095.1 uncultured Elusimicrobia bacterium | reverse complement strand
CACAGCGCGGTCTGCTTGGTCATGACCGCTAGCCCGAGAAAGAAACCGCAAATGAGCGCGCCGGCATCCCGCCGGCGGGCCCGCCAGAGCGCGGCGGCGGCGAGGACAAGCCAGGCGTTGAGGAATACTTCAGGCTGGGCCGCGAAGCCAAGGTCCCCGACGGGCTGGGTCGAAAGCGAGGCGTAGGCGGTCGGGGCGGCCAACCGTGCCGCCCACGGCCAGGCGGGGGGCGCCAAGGCATAGAGGCCGAGGATGGCGGCCCATGAGAACAGGACGGCCAGCCGCCGCGGCGCGTCCTGGCTCTCGCCGAAGAGCCCGAACGCCAGGCGGTAGAGCAAGACCACGACCGGCGGCTTCTGCAGGTAGGCGTCGCGGTAAGGGGCGCCGCCGCGCGCGGTGATTCGCGCGGCGTAGGCGTATTCCCCCTCATCGCTGATGAGGGGCAGGCTCATGCCGGGGAGGCGCAACAGCAGGTGCCAGGCGCAGATGAGCGTGAGGGCGAGGACGGTCCCTCGACGGGAGGACGCTTTCATCGCGCCGCAATCATAGCACTATGGGCGACGGGAGCGGCGCGCCGGCGCGAGTTCCCCTTGTGGAAATTCCAGCGCTATTTCAACCGGACTTCGCCCTGTGGAACGGGTGCGGATGGAGCCCGCGGCGAAATGATATACTCGCCGCAACAGAGTGCCGAGCGGCAGAGCTTCGCTGGCCAGGATCGTCGACCGCTTCCCGGGGCGGCGCGTCCTCGTCGCCGGCGATTACATGCTCGACCAGTTCATCCGCGGCTCGGTGAGCCGCCTCTCCCCCGAGGCCCCCGTGCCCGTCGTTCAAGTCAGCTCCGAGACCCATGCCCCGGGGGGGGCGGGAAACGTCGCGCGCAACCTGGCGGCCCTCGGCGCCCGCGCGAAGGCCGTGGGAGTCATCGGCGACGACGCGGCCGGGGCGCGCCTGGCCTCGGACCTCACGTCCCAGGGGGTGGATTCCGGCCGCCTGCTGGTCGACGGCCGCCGGGTGACCTCCCAGAAGTGCCGGATCATCGCCGAGCACCAGCAGGTGGTGCGCTTCGACCGCGAGACCGTCATCCCGCCGAGCCCGGAGACCCAACGGGAGCTTCTCGCGCGGCTCGAGGACGCCGCCGCCGGGAGCGACGCGATCGTGCTCTCCGACTACGGCAAGGGCGTGGTGAGCCAAGCCCTGTTCCGGGCCGCCGTGGGCATCGCCCGGCGCCGGCGCATTCCCATCACGGTCGATCCCAAGATCGAGAATTTCCGGCGTTATCGGGGGGTCACCTGTCTGACGCCGAACTTCCACGAGGCCTGGGCGGGGATGCATTTGACGCCGCGCCCGGGCCTCGAGCCCCTCGAGGACCTCGGGCGGGGAATCGTGCGCGCCCTGCGCTGCCGGGCGCTCGTCATCACGCGCGGACCGGAGGGGATGAGCTTGTTCCGCGACGGGGCCAGGCCCCTCCACATCCCGACCCAGGCCCGCGAGGTCTATGACGTGACCGGCGCCGGAGACACCGTCATCGCCGTTCTCACGTTGGGCCTGGCTTGCGGGGCCGACCCGGAGTCGGCGGCGCGCCTGGCCAATTGCGCCGCCGGCATCGTCGTGGGCAAGCTCGGGACGGCGTCGGTCGAGCCCGCCGAGCTCAAGCGGGCCCTGTGAAGGCCATGGAGCTGGTCTCGAACCAAGCGGGGCTCATCCTCTCCTGGCGAAGCCAGGCGACCAGCTCCCGCCCGATCTCACGGCACGTCAGATGGTCCCACTCGACGACGTTCATTGTTCTGCCTCCTCTGTGAACGGCGAGGTCCGGGGTTCGAATCCCTTCAAGGACCCCACAACTAACCTTGAGGCAACTGGAAGGCTGGAGGTTCGAGTCCTTCCTGGGGAGGCGCGCAATCGGGCGGATCGCGCCATAGGAAGGAAAGGCTACAAGGTTAGTTCGGTCTCGACGGAGGATCGCGCCAGCGACCTCAAGGTTATGAGCCTTGTGGCCTTGGCCGATTCTTGGGGCCTCAAGAGGACAGGAGGTAGCGCGGCCCCAGCGGATCGGCCCAAGGAGGGCCAACGCCTCAAGGTTAGTTCCGGGCCTTTCTCTCATGCGCGGATTGAAACTTCGCCCGCCCCATGGCAAAAACTGGCTAACCGGCCGGAGCTGCGCTCCGACGAGGAACAACGGCCATTCCATTGGGAAACGACTAAGCGTCAGCCCTCCGGCGGCGTCGTATGCGTGGACGAAAATGGGCGTCCCCTCTGGGACGCCGGAGAGGTCAAGGGAGTAGGTGAAGTTCGATCCCCTGAACGTTCGATCCCGCAACAGAAAGGTCCCGGCCCCGCTATCAGAAACTTCGATGGTAAGGCTGTCCCCCGAGGCGAAGCGCGCGTTGCGCGAGGGGAGTTTTCCTCTATGCGACGAGTACTTCTTTGTCTCGCATTCATCGGACTTTTGAGCGACCAGGCACATGCCGTCATTGCTTCTCGGAGCGCCGCCAAGAAGTTAGCTGAAAAGTCCATTGCCGGAGTGCGCGAAAACATGAATTCCAGGGAGACAGTAGAGGACTACCTCATATTCCTTCTTGCGCGGCCGATAGGAGATGACCCCCGAGTCATGGAGCTGTGCCGTGAAGTGGCCGAGAAGAGCACGAGTACCGAGGTCCTCGGGGTGGTTCTGGGCGCGCTTAACATCATCAACAGTTGGCACCCTGCCTTTCTAGAACGCGGAAAGCAAAAGGAACAGCTTGCAGAAGTCGCAAGGATCGTTGGCGCGCGGGACGATTGGAAGCTGAAAAATGGAGCAGCCGATATCCTTGGCGCGCTGGATGGTAAGTATGCCAAGGAGACTGAGCAGCACTATGCGGCGATTCTGCGCTCCTCGACACCTGCGGGCGAATCCGACCCAAAGAAACGCGACGAGGCTTATCAGCATGCAATCCGTCAGCTCATCAAGTTTAAGCGCAAGGAAGCATATCCTCTCATTCGTGATGTCACCACTCGGTTCGAGCTGCTTGATTCGCTGCGAAGCTGGATTGCGGAGGACCCGGCAAAACGCAAGACGTGGATGAAGAACGAAGAGTTCGTGAGGGAGTGGGAGCGCCTTATGGGTGAGGGTCGATGAAAAATCTGCGCAGGGTGACAGTTGCACTGCTGCTTTCCTTCATCGCCGCCGATGCTCGCGCGTACGACCGGAGCGCGGCACTTGCCTATTCGGCAGAATGGTGGAACACCGATTTTAGCGGGGATAACCTTGTCGACCACGTGAACAGCCCTCGCCATTGCTCGACATGTCCCTACACATGGAACTGGCTTCGGGCGCAGACGATTTTCGGGATTGAAATCCCGCTCTATGAACGGTCCGAAAATGATGGTGATAATTCCGTGAGCCGGGAGAATGGGGCCGATTGCTCCAACTTCGTGTCCCAGGTTCTCAAGGCTGGAGGAATCCAGATGTCCGGCGATGGGGGCCGAGGTGGGACATATCGGGAGGTAGAAAAACTGGGCGCTGGCCTGCTCTCAATCGCGCAGCAGACGCCGCTGGAGACGGCAAATTCTGCGATCCCGGCGAACGGCGAGCCTGGCGACGTGATTCAGTTCGTGGGATTAAACCACTCAGGTATTGTGGTCAGCACCAATCCTGTCCGGCTTCGCTATCACACCTCGGACAGATTCAATATGCTCCTCACCGATGCGAGGCTTGCGGGATATTTCCCAGCGATCTATCACCATATTACTGCAGATGCAATCGCGGCGGCGTCGGACTCGACGCCGCCGACGGTCGTTGTCCGCAGTGGTCAGACGACCGTGCCTAACGACGGCTTCGCCTCGGGGGACAGCCTTACCATCGAAGTTTCTGATAGCGGGGCCGGAATTCGGAATCTGCAAGTGACGCGCGGGGCTCCCATCTTTGACTCGACGCTCAACTTCGACAGCGGGGCCGGAGTCTTCCTGTTGCGGGATCGAACGTTCAGGGGATCGAACTTCACCTACTCTCTTGATCTCTCTGGCGTCCCGGAGGGGACGCCCATTTTCGTCCACGCATACGACGCCGCCGGAGGGCTGACGCTTAGTCGTTTCAACAGGTCCTACCTCTTGCTTCTCGTCGAGCGCGGAGCGCTCCACATTGGACAAAAAGCCGTAGGCGGCTTCTTGAAACTTGGCGGGTATTGGTTGCGGGGGTCGGATATGAACCAGCGACCTCCGCAGAGCAGCGCCCTTTCGGCGATTGCTGGCCCTGCGCCCTCCGGCGCTGGCTATTGGGCTTATTCCTGCGAATTTGGAGCTGAGCGACCTACAAGGCAAAAGCCTTGCGACCTTCGCCCCGTCGAGGGATTCCACAAGGTCGCAAGTCTCATAACCTTGAGGTCGCTGGCGCGACCCTCCGACGGAGCCCGAACTAACCTTGTAGCTTTTCCTGCCTCCGGCGCGCTGGCGCGCGCCTACCGCCTCCCCCGTAAGGACTCCAACCTCCAACTTTCCATTTGCCTCAAGGTTAGTTGTCGAGATATGGGCGCTGGTTCGGTGTGGGGGGCGAACCAGCGCGACTTCCTGCGAAGCAAGGGCACGCGCTCGCTGGCGCGAGCCTGCGCGAAAGGAGCCCTTTTATCAGATCGGGGGGTTAAAAACGGCCGCGGCAAGCCGGGAAGGTGCCTAAATGGCTGAAAACACGCAAAAAGCGCTTGCAAATATAGCGTAATTCTACCGCGAAGCCCTGCGGCGGGATAAGGCGGGCCGCGACCTGGCGGCGGTGCTCGGGGTCCACGACGCCCAAGCCTTGGAGCGCTTCCAGGCGGGTTACGCCAACGGGGCGCTTTTACGGGCCATCCCGTCCAAGGGCGGCATCCGGGACGCCCTGCTTGAGGCGGGCCTACTCACCAAGGACGGCCAGGAAGCGGCGCAGGGGTGCTTGGTGATCCCGGCCATGGACCGGCATGAGAACGTCCTGGGCTTCGTGGCCGTGGGCGCAGATCGGGCCGAGCGCCGGATACCGGCGTCCTTTCCTTTATATCGGCTCAACTGGGAGGCGTTCAAGGAAAAGGCCGTCATTTTCACCGACAGCGCCTTGAAGATGCTGCACTTTGCCCAGGTGGACTACGCCAACGCCGTCCCGGTCGGCCCCGAACTGGCCGAGGAGGAGCGGGCCTTCATCGAGAAGTACCGGCCAGGCAAGGCGTACCTCACCGCCGAACTGCCCGAGCTGCTGCGCTTCCTGCAAAAGCTCGAAGTCCCATGCTACCGCCTTGCCGTCCAGTTCCCGGCCACGCAGGGCCAGATCGAACAAGCCATGAAAACGGCGCAGCCCCTCGGCGAGCGCTTGGGGCCGGACGCCGTGGTTAGGGTCACGGACGACGCGATCCGTTTCGAGTGCGGCCAGCGGCGCTACGAACTGCGCGAGCTGTCACCGGGCGAGCTGGACCGGCTGCGAGTCCGGCTCAAAGCCGAATCGGAGGGCCGCTTTCACCTGGACACCTTGGACCTTTACGCGGGCCGCAGCCGCGCGGGTTTTGCCCGAGCCGCCGCGCCGATCCTTGGCGTTTCGGATTCGGCCATTGAGGGCGACCTTTGCTTGATGATCCGCAAGCTGGAAGCGATCCGCGCCGCGCGGCGAGCCGAGGCAGGCGCGACCGATGGCCGCTATGTCATGACGCCGGACGAGGAAGCCGAGGCGCGCGAGTTCCTAAAGCAAGTGGATCTTCTGGACCGCGTGGCCCGCGACTTGGAGATCATGGGCTATGTCGGCGAGGCGGCGAACAAGAAAATTGCCTACCTCATCACGATAAGCCGGAAGCTCGACAATCCCTTGTGCGGCGTCATCATAAGCCGCGCGGGCGCTGGAAAGTCGCGCCTCATGGAGAGCCTGGCCGAGCTGGTCCCGCCCGAGGACCTGGTGAGCTATACGCGGATCACGCCCCAGGCGCTCTACTACGCCGAGAACCGAAGCTTCAAGCACAAGCTCATGGTATCCGGCGAGGACGAGGGCTTGCTGGGCTCGGACTACGCCCTGCGCGAGCTGATATCCTCGAAGCGGATAAGCCTGGCTGCGCCGGTCAAGGACACGGCAACGGGCAAAATGAAGACCGTTGAATACGAGGTTGAAGGGCCGATAGCTTTGCTTTTCTCAACGACGCAGCCCGCAATCCACTACGAGAACGCGACCCGCTGCTTTATGCTCTCGCTCGACGAGAGCCGAGAGCAGACCGAGCGCGTTATGGAGTTCCAGCGCGCGCGAAAGACCGTCGAGGGCGTCATGAGGTCCTTGGAAGGCCGGGCGCTTCGCCGGGTCCATCGCAACGCGCAGCGGCTTCTGCGCCCGTTGCTCATCGTCAATCCCTTTACCGACGGCCTGAAATTCGCGGCGAACAAGATCGAGTCTCGGCGTGAGCATGAAAAATATCTCTCGCTCATCGAGGCTATCGCTTTTCTTAGGCAGCACCAGCGCGAGGTCAAGCGGCTTCCCGCCGATGGCCGCGAGCTGGAATACATCGAGGTCACGCGAGAGGATATCGCGGATGCGGATAAGCTCATGGGCGAGGCTTTGGGGGATCAAGGCGACGAGCTATCGAGGCCGTCGCGGCAGCTCCTGGTCCTCATCCGGCAAATGGCGGAGGAGCGGGCGCGGGAATTGGAGATCGACCCGCGAGCCTTTCAATTCAACCGCCGCGACATCCGCGAGTATACGGGCTGGTCGGACAACCAAATCAAGGCCCACATCAAGCGGCTTGAGGAATTGGAACAGCTCACTGTTAAAGCAGGCGAGCGCGGCAAGATGTACCGCTACCAGTTGGGTAGTTGGGCACCAGTTGGGCAGAAGTTGGGCGAGGCGCAAAACCGCGTCCTCGTCGAAAAAGTGGCGAGTAGTTGGGAAGTTGCCCCGGTTTCGGGCAAAGAACATAAGGCTATGAACGGAGCGGCGAGCCATGTCTGAGGAACTGAACACCGGCGACCTGGAAGCCTTGAAAGCGGCCTTCCTCAAGCACCTGCTTTTGAGGAACTTGGCGGCGCTCTCCCTGCGCCAGGTGGACCAATACCTGCGGATTTTCCTGGGCTACGTCAAGGGACGCGGGATCACGGACCTGCGCCAGATTGACGCGGAGCTGTTCGAGAAGTACAAGGCGTATCTCTCGACGGAGTATCTGACCCGCAAGGGCGTCCCGCTGCATCAAAATACGATCATAGCGCGGCTTGGTTGGGTCCAGAAATGGTTTGCATGGTTGCGAAAGAAAGGCGCGCTGTTCTTCGATCCAATAGCGGGCGTCAAACCGCCGCGCACGCTCAAGCGCCTGCCCAAGGGAGTCATGCGGCCCGAGGAAATCAGAAAGGTCATGGAGGGCGTGGACCTGCGAAACCCCATCGGCTACCGCGACCGGACCATCATGGAGGTCTTGTACGCGACGGGCGCAAGAGCTTCCGAGCTTCTAAGCCTGCGAGTGCCCGACATCGACTTTACGAAGAAGGTTATCCGCATACGCAACGGCAAGGGCGGCAAGGACCGCTTCGCGCCGCTTTCGACGCCATGCTGCCGGTTCCTGCGGCGCTATCTCGACGAAGTGCGCCCGGAGCTGATCCAAGGCATGCGACCGGCTGGCAACAATTGGCTAAAGAAGGCCGGGACCGGCGAGGACTTCGTTTTCGTCTCGGCCTATGGCGGGCCGTTTACGCGCAATTGGCTGGCCGATATCATGAAGCGCTACTTGCTCAAGGCGGGCATCACGCGGCCCATGCAGCCGGTCCACGGCTTCCGGCACTCGGTCGCAACGCACTTGATCGAGGACGGCATGGACATACGGTATGTCCAGGTTCTCCTTGGTCATGACGCCATCACCAGCACGCAGATTTACACGCACGTTGAGCGCGCCACGCTTCACCGGATGTTGAAAGACTTTCATCCTTTGGAGCTGGCAGACAAGACCGTGTTGCCGTTCAAGATGAAACAGAAGGAGGCCCATGCAGCCGCAGCTTGAGACGGAGATAACGCCCTTCGAGGTCAAGCCCCGCAAAAAGACGGGGCCAAAGCCCACGACCTACACCCCCAGCGCCGAGCTGCGGGAACTTAAGGACCGCTACCTGACTTGGATGCTCGGGACACGCTACGCGGAAGCGACGATCAAGGGAACCTCGAATGACGTTGAGTTTCTTTACCGCTTCCTCGCCATGCGCGGCGTCGAGAGAATCGCCGACGTGACGCCCGAGGTCCTTGACGGCTACTCGCTTTGGCTGCGCGAGCGGCCCCACGCCTACCACGATGGGAAGCTCATCGGGACGCACGCGATTTATTACCGGCTCAACGCGGCGAAGGTTTACTTTAGGTGGCTCGCTCAAAACATGATCGTCCTGGCCGATCCGGCGGAGGATTTGGAGCTGCCGCGCGTTCACCGCAGCCTGCCGCAGACGATCCTGACGCAGGAGGAAGTCCGGCGGCTCCTCGACGCGCCGGACCTTCGCAGCCCCGTGGGCTACCGGGACAAGGCGCTGCTTGAAGTCGTCTACGCGACGGGCATACGATCCGGCGAGCTATTCAGGCTCAAGGTCGCCGACTTCGACCCGAAGACCAGGACACTCTTTGTCCACCAGGGGAAGGGTGGGAAAGACCGGATCATCCCGCTGCCGACCACGGCGGCGGGCTATCTCGCGGAGTATATCGGCAAGGTGCGGCCTCGTTTCGGCGCGCGCATGAGAGGGGGCGACGACGGTACGCTTTTCATCAACTACACCGGCGGCAAGCTCAAGCGCGACCGCATGGCCGAGCTGTTCAGGCGTCACACCAAACCCGCGCGCATCGACAAGAACGTGACTTGCATGGTCCTGCGCCATTCCATCGCCACGCACCTGCTTGAGAACGGCATGGGCATACGCTACATCCAAGAATTTCTCGGGCATTATGTGGTCAGTTCTGTTATGTGGCGGTCCGCCGGAGAGCCTGAGTCCCATCGCAGGGGTCTCGTCGGAGCCTCCGTGTTATGTGCTCTGTTCCTGGCATCCGTTTCCGAGATGTCTTGAGCCGGATTGAGAGATGGTCCGACGAGAGGGGTGCGTTCGGATGACTGAAATTATGTGGCGAGTTGAGCTTTGGCAGGGAATCTGAGCGGATTTTGTCCGACGAGCATAAAAAACTCGCCACATAACGGGCATGAGGACATCAACAGCACCACGATTTACACGCACGTCGAGCGCGGAACCCTTCACCGCATGCTCAAGGACTTTCATCCCTTGGAGTTGGCGGACAAGACTGTTTTGCCGTTCAAGATGAAGAAGGAGAGGAAGGAGGCCCATGCAGCCGCAGCTTGAGACGGAGATAACGCCCTTCGCGGCGAGGCCCCCGAAACGGCCAGCGCCGAGAAGGAGCTACGACGTGAGCGCCGAGTTGCGGGGGCTCAAGGAGCGCTATCTGTCCTGGATGCTTGCCACGCGCTACGCGGAAGCGACGCTCAAGGCCGCAAGCGAGGACGTGGAATGGCTCTACCGCTTCTTGGCCCTTCGCGGCGTCAACCGGATCGCCGACGTGACGCCCGAGGTCTTGAACGAGTATTCGCTGTGGTTTCGCGACCATAAGCCGCGCCAGAACGAGGCCAAGGCCGTGAGCGTGCATCACATCGCGCACCGGCTCTACGGCGTGAAGCAATATTTCCGCTGGCTCGCGCAAAACATGATCGTCCTGGCCGATCCTGCGGAGAACTTGGAAGTCCCGCGCATCGTGCGGAGCCTGCCCCAGACGATCCTGACGCAAGAAGAAGCGCGGCGCTTGCTCGACGCGCCCGACCTGCGAAGCCCGGTCGGCTACCGCGACAAGGCCATGCTTGAGTTGATCTACGCGACGGGCATACGAACCGGGGAGCTTATCAAGCTCAAGATACCCGACTTCGATCCCAAGAACCGGACGATCTTCGTGCGCCAGGGCAAGGGCGGCAAGGACCGGATCATCCCCTTGCCCTCGACGGCGGCGGGCTACCTCAAGGAGTATATCGAGAAGGTCAGGCCGCGCATGAAGCGTTATGGCCGCTTCAAGGAGGACGGCTTTCTGTTCGTGAGCTACACGGGTACGCCCTTCCTCCGTAACCGCATGAAGGATGTCATGCGGCGCAGCGCCCAGCTTGCGGGGATCGACAAGCCCGTAACGGCGATGATCCTGCGGCACTCTATCGCCACGCACCTGCTTGAGAACGGCATGGGCCTGCGCTACATCCAGGAATTTCTCGGGCATTATGTGGTCAGTTCTGTTATGTGGCGGTCCGCCGGAGAGCCTGAGTCCCATCGCAGGGGTCTCGTCGGAGCCTCCGTGTTATGTGCTCTGTTCCTGGCATCCGTTTCCGAGATGTCTTGAGCCGGATTGAGAGATGGTCCGACGAGAGGGGTGCGTTCGGATGACTGAAATTATGTGGCGAGTTGAGCTTTGGCAGGGAATCTGAGCGGATTTTGTCCGACGAGCATAAAAAACTCGCCACATAAGGGCCATGAGGACATGCGCACGACGACGATTTACAGCAAAGCGACACTCAAAGGGATGC
>CAYJXJ010000165.1:0-10560 GCA_964374095.1 uncultured Elusimicrobia bacterium | reverse complement strand
CCACTACCCTGTGGTCAATCTGCTATCGCCGGTTGACGCGGAGACCTCTAATGAGCGCGTCCGGTCGCGGTTGTAGAATCTGCCTTGCCGGCCAGCGCGGTCGGCGCCCCCGGCCATCCGTACGGCCAGGAGAAGGAAGTGATCACCCCGCTCAACGTGCGGGACCCCGCGGCGCTGGTGATGCCGCCCGCGGTCCTGGACAGCCCCCGGCGCCGGGACTAAGTAGAAATTGTGCAGATGCCAGCGGCATGATCGCGCAGCCCATGATGGCGCCATCCCGACTCGCGCCCGAAATCTGCCGGTTCAGGAGGGGGGCTGCTCCGTGTAACAACCGTGTTCTCGGAAGTAACGTAATCGTGAATTGAAAATGCCCAGTTCGCAGGCTATAACCTTAGAGCATGCCAAGGGCACAGAGGGGGCACGCCGTATCTTCCCGCGCGACAGCCATCGCGTCGCTGCTGGTGATCGGGCTCAAGGTTGCCCTCCTAGGCATCGCGCCGGCCGAGGGTGCCGAGGCCGGCGGCGAGCCGAGTCCTCCGCGGGGTAGCGCCGAAGAAGCCGCGGTCTTTCAGAAGCACGCCCTGCAGGCAGACCGGCTCGAAGCCTTTGTCCCCGCCCCTGCCGGCGGGGAGTTGAGAGCCGACCTGGCGCCGGGGGAGCGGCCTTCACTGCGCTTCCTCAAGCCCGCGTCGAAGGCGGGATTCAAGGCCCAGGGGCTGGCGTCCCCTTCCCAACCCAAACCTTCCGCGCCTCCGCGTCTCCTCAACCCGCTGGCGCGGCCTCCTTCCGATTTTGAGGGCGAGTACGAATTGGAGGCTCCATCGGAAGTTACGATCTCCATCGTAGCGCCCAATGGCGCGATTCTCCGGGATGCTCGCCTACCCGCGGGCGCTCCCGGCACCCGCAAGGGAAAGAACCGCCTGAGCCTTTGGGACGGCCAGGACTCCCTGGGGCGCGAGGCGCCCCCCGGACTTTATCGCGCCGTGATCGTCACTCATGAGGGGGGCGGGCCGCGCACTCGGATCATCCCCATCCGCAAGGGCGAACCGTGAGGGAAATCGCCGCGGCGCTTCTGCTGGGCTTGTTGGGGGTCCCGCGGGCCGAGGCCGAACCGCGCGTGCTGGGAACCTACCCTTTGAGCGAGAATCCATACGGGCTCTCCAGCCCCCAGGCCGCGGCCTTTGATCCGATCCGGCGCGAGCTCTGGGTGGCGGGCTACTACAGCGGCAATCTCGTCGTTATCGACAGCCCCGCCAAGAAGCCGGTCGCCGTGGTCGAGGGTCTTACCTCTCCGACCGCGCTGGCCGTCGATCCGGCCCGGGGCCGCCTCTATGTGGTTGCGCAAGGCACGCTGCACGTGATCGACATGGCCTCGCGCCAGCGGATCCCGGCGCCGAAGCTTCCTTTGTACTACTACCCGAACAAAGTGGGAGCGGACCGGGAGAGCGGGGAGCTCTACCTCTTCGGCTGGGCCTACCTTTCCACGGATCAATCGACCTGGAAGTCCGTGCAGAGGCTTGCGCGCTATGACGCCGGCAGCGGAGCGGTCGTGGCCAAGCTCGACCTTCCCGAAAGCCACAACGGGAGCCGTCTGGCCGTGTCGAAATCGCGGGTGTATCTGGCCCTTAACATATTCGATTCCGCCGCGTCCGCGTTCCGGTCGGAGCTCTGGGTGATAGACAAGACGAGCTTCACCGTGCTCCAGAAAGTCGGGCTGGGCGCGCAGGGGATCAGCGGGCTGGCCCTGGACCCCGCCGGCGAGACCCTCTACCTCGCCGATCCGACCCGCCTCTGGAAGTTCCGGGGCGCTTCCGTGGGTTTGGTCCAAGTCGCGACCGCGGCCAGTCCGGGCGGCCTGTGGGACCTGGACCTGGACCCAGCGGCCGGCCGGCTCTATGGAGCCGACCGGTATATGAACCGGGTTCATGGCATCGACGTCTCCTCGCTCAAGTCGGTCAAGACCTATGCCGCTGGCCAATACCCATCCGCTCTGGCCGTCGACCCCGAGCAGGGACTGCTGATGGCCGCCAACCAGGGGTCCAACGATGTCTCCATCATCGACCTCAAGGCCGGCACCGCGGCGCTCGTGGATCTGAAGCGTTACGAACCCCAAGCCCTGGCCCTCGCGCCTAATTCCAGCCTGGTCCTGGCGGCCTGCGGTTTGACCGGGGCCGTGGGCTTCTGGGACCGGCAGACCTTGAAGCTCCAGCGCGCGATCCCGGAAGCTTCCGGCCCGAGCGGGCTGGCCTATTTCCCGGCCCTGGAGAAGGCCTTTTTGCGCGCCGGGCCCCCGGCCTACGGCCACATCCGCAAGCTCCACCTCGACGGCCGCGATGTCCAGTCCGTGGCCGACAACCGTCACAACGTGGCCGCGATCCTCGCCTACCCCGAGGCCGGGCAGTTGCTCGCGCTCCAAAGCCATCTGCCCGAGGCATTCTCCCAGGCCGGCCTGACCGTATTCGACGCGCACAGCGAGTTCCACCTGCAAACGATCCCGCTGGGCCCCCACGCCGAGTCCCCGCGCGCCGCGGCCGTCAACGCGGCCACGGGCAAGGCCTATGTGGTGCTCTACGCCACGCACCAGGTCCAGGCCGTGGACCTCGCCTCGGGCAAGAGCCTCAAGCGCCTCGCGGCGGGGTTGTTTCCCCGCGCCGTGGCCGTCAACCCCAACCTCAACCGGATCTACGTCGCCAACTACGGCTCCAACAGCCTGACCGTGATTGACGGCTCCAGCGACGAGGTTGTGGCATCGGTTCCGGTGGGAGCCGGCCCTCGGGCCGTGGCGGTCAAGAAGCGCGGGGCCCGGGTCTACGTGGCCAACTCGCTCGACGGCACCGTTACCGTTATCGACGGCAGGACCTTGGCGACCGTGGCCACCCTGCGCTCCGGGGGTTTTCCGGTGGACCTGCAGGTGGAGGAAGCCGCGGACCGCGTCTACGCGGCCAACGCTTCCAGCGCCTCCATCACGGTCCTTGAGGACGCGGCGACCCTGGACGCCAAGCCTCCGGTCATCGCCCACGCGCCCCTGGCCGGGCCCTTTCCCGAGGACAAGCCGGTCGCCGTCGAGGCCCAGGTGAGCGACGAAGGGGGGGTGGCGGTCGTGACCTTGACCTACTGGGAGCCGGGGCGTCGCGCCTTCTACACGATTCCCATGCCCCGCGTCGCGGGCTCCTTGTACCGGGGCGAGATCCCCGCGGATTTTCTGATGTCCCTGCGCCAGGGGCGCGTGGCCTACTTCATCGACGCCTCGGACGCGGAGGGAAACGGCCCGCCGACCGGCTCGATACCCGGGTCCGCCTCGGTCCCCAACGAGTTCGCGGTGTCCAAGCGGCTGGCGCCCCTGTGGAGCCATGCCTTCGGAAAGGTTTACGGGGGGTATTACCGGATGGTTCCCGGGCCATCCCCGGCGATCGGCGAGATCCGCCCGGATGTCGCGGGGCTTGAGGTCGCGACCGGAAACGAGGAGTACTGGCCCCTGGGCGGCCCGGGCCCTTCGGGTCGCTGGTTTCTCTTCAGCTCGACCGGGGGCGTGGTCTTCTGGAAGAACACCGAGAACGACGAGGCCCATTCCTCGGTGAACCTCTTCGATCTCGACGGCGACGGCCTGCCCGAGATGCTGGGCGGCACCACCTCGGGCAACCAGATGCAGGCCTGGGACCGCTTCGGCCGCTGGGTGTGGCGGCACATCCTCCAGAGCCACCATCTGGGGACCCCGGCCGCCGACGTCCTCAAGACGGGCGGGCCCGCCCGAGTCTTCGGCGGGAGCTTCGACAAACGCTTGCGCGCCCTGGACGGAAAGGACGGCACTCTGCTCTGGTCCTTCACGGCTCCCAGCTGGATATGGTCCTCGCCCGCGGTCGCGGACTTGGACGGCGACGGATCCAAGGAGGTGGTCTTTGCCTGCGATACCGCGGCTCCGGGCAGTCCCAACCTCTTCGCGCTCGACGCCGCCGCCGGCACCCTGCGCTGGCAGGCGGCCTTGGGCGGGCACGTGCGCGCCTCGGCCGCCTTGGCGGACATGGACGCAGACGGCGTCCGCGAGGTCCTGATCGGCGCTCCGGACGGGGTCTTTCGCGCCTTTCACGGCCGGACCGGCGCGCTCCTCTGGAGCTTCAAGACCGGCGGGGAGATCGTTTCCTCGGCCGCGGTGGGCGATCTCGACGGCGACGGAAAGCCGGAGGTGGTCTTTGGCTCGGCGGACGGCCGCCTCTACGGCCTGGGAGCCGGGGGCGCCCTGCGCTGGTCCGCGGCCTTGGGCAGCCCGGTCCTGGGCTCGCCGGCCCTGGCCCGCAGCGCCTCCGGCAAGGGCCTGGACGTCTATGTCACGGCCGCCGTGGGAGTGCTCCACCTGGTGCGCGGGGCGGACGGCCGCAGGCTCGCGGGCCTGGGCGCGGGAGCCGGGGTGGCCTCCTCCCCGTCGGTGGGCGACGTGGACGGGGACGGGAAGCTCGAGATTTTCTTCCAGGACCGCTTCGGAGACAGCACGGGCGCCATGTCCGGCGACCGCTTCTGGGCGGTCCGCGACCTGGGCTCCCAGGCGCCCGCCTACGCGCGCGAGTGGCCGCTATTTAGGCGCGACCCGGCCCACACCGGGGTCTATCCCTGGCAGGCCGCGCCCACGCCTGCGCCCGTAGACACCGCGGCCCCGGTCTCGAAAATACTCCTCCCCGCCGACGGTTCCGTACTCCACGTGACGACCGCGACGGTCTCGGGCACGGCCCAGGACAACATGAGCGGCGTGGCCAAGGTCGAGGTCAGCCTGCGGGACCTGGCCGAGACCGCGGCACCGTGGCACCTGGCCCAGGGCACCGCGACCTTCAGCCTGGCCCTATCCGGGCTGAAAGATTTTCACGGCTACCAGTCCTGCTCGCGCGCCACGGATCAGGCCGGCAACCAAGAAGTTCCCGCCTCCTGCGTCAAATTCAGCGTGGACCTGCCGCCCGGGCCGGTGACCGGGCTCTTGGCGGGGGTGGGCGGCGCGGGGACCTCAGCGACCCTGACCTGGGACCCAGCTTTCCTGGCGGACCTGGCGGGATATCGCGTCTATGACGCGAAGGGACAACTCATGGCAACGGTCTCGACCAACAGCCATGCCCTCAGCGGCCTGTCGCTGGGCACGGGCTACGCCTACCAGGTCTCGATCGTGGACCTCGCCGGCCAGGAGGGGCCCAAGACCACCGTATCCTTCACGACTCCCTCCACCGCGGCCTGCACGGCGCGCATCAAGATCCCCAAGGACGGCAAGAAGCTCTGGGGCAACGCGGTCACGGTCATGGCCGAGGTGACCTGCCCGGTCCAATCCGTGCTCTTCCAGTTTCGCTACGACGACAAGGGCCCGTGGACCGACATCGCCAAGCCCGACTCCAAGAAGCCCTACGTCGTGTACTGGAACGTCAGCGACCCGCGGGTTTCGACGGGGACTTACGCCGTGCGGGCGGTCGCGACCGACGCGCAGGGCTTCCTCGACCTCGACCCCGGCCAGATCAGCGTCCTAATCGGCGACGCCAACGCCGACATCGTGGAAGACGGCAATCCGGACGTGGATCCCAACAACGAGCACAAGCTCACCGCCAAGGTGGCCGCCGGCGTTTCCGAGACCATCATGACCGGCGACGGCACGCAGGTGCAGATACCGGCCGGGGCGCTGCCCGCGGCGGACACCATCGAGGTCTTTCCCCTGTCATCCAAGAACGTCCCGCCCCCGGCTTCCGGAAACGCCCTGCTCAAACCCGCCAACGTATTCGTCGAGTTGAAGTTCCAGAGCGGCCTCAAGAAATTCGCCAAGCCTCTGGTCGTGACCCTGCCCGCTCCTGACGCGGACCAAGACGGCCTGGTGGACGGCACGAAGATTCCGGTCGCCGCGCTCAAGGCTTATTACTTCGACCAAGACAAGAAGTGGCTGCCCGTTTTGGCGGCGGCCAAGGCCGTCGGCCCGACCGTCGCCGCGGCCGCCGCCTCTCCCCCGGCGTTGAACGCGCTCTCATTCGAGACGGATCATTTCACGATTTTCGGCTTGTTCGAGGAGCTTCCTCTAAAGACCCACCTCGCCTTCGGCGAGGTCTACGCCTTCCCCAACCCGGCGCGGGGGCAGAGCCCCACCTTCCACATCGAGGCGGGCTGGGCGGACCGCGTCGAGCTCAGGGTCTATGACGCGGCCGGGGAATTGGCCTTCCGCGCCGAGACGGCGGGGCCTCCTCTGGCCGTCGACGACGGGCAGGGGATCGAGCAGGCCTATGAGATCCGCTGGGACGTCGCCGGAGTCCCCGGCGGGACCTACCGCTACGTGGTGGTCGCGCACCAGGCCGGGGCCGGGAGCGTGACGAAGTCGGGGAAGTGCTCGGTGATCAAATGACCAGATCCCTCCTCGCGGCCCTGATGGTCTCGATCGCGGGGCCGGCCCGGGGCCAGGAGGCCGCGAGCTTCCTGCGCATCGGTTCCGGGGCCAGGGCTCAGGCCCTGGGCGGGGCCTACACCGCCCTGGCCGCGGACGCCAATGCCCTGTCCTGGAACCCGGCCGGGCTGGCGCGGCTCGATCGTCCCGAGGCGGCCGCCACGCACGCGCTCTACTTGGGCGACCATTACGATTCCCTGAGCTTGGCCGTGCCGTTGGGCAACTGGAGCGGCTGGCGCCGCCGCAGCTTCTCGGGTCCCGCGGGCCGCGTCACCGGAGAGGCCGTATACCCGAGCGAGGGCTCGCGCGGAGTACTGGCCGTGGGATTCTCCAGGCTGGGGGGTGCCACGCAGGAGGGCCGCTCCGTGGACCGGACGCGGACCGGGAACTTTTCCACATCGGACTGGGCCCTCAGCCTCGGCTACGCGCGCCCCGTGGCCGGCCCCCTCTCGGCCGGTCTCGCGATCAAGCGGGTCCAGAGCCGGGTGGCCGACGCCTCGGGGGGGGCCTTCGCGGCCGACGCCGGGCTTGCGCTGGCCTGGACCGGGTTGTGGAGCCCGCGCCTGGGCGCTTCAGCGCGCAACCTGGGCTCGGACCTGCGCCTGGGAACCCAGGCCTGGCCCCTGCCGCTGACCTTCGCCTTCGGGGCGGCGGTGGAGCCGACGCGGGGGTTGACCTTCGCGGCCGAGGCTCAGCGCCGTCCCAAGGCCGGCCGCACGGTCTTAAGCTTCGGGACCGAGTACCGCGTCCATCCCCTGGTCTCGCTGCGCGCGGGCCTTCTCAACGAGGGCTCCCGGGCCCCGGCCTGGTCGCGCAGCCTCAGCGGAGGCTTCGGGCTGCACTGGGACCGGTTGTCTCTCGACTACGCCTTCTCGCCCTTCGGGAGCCTGGGCAATGTCCAGACCCTCTCGGTCAAGGGGCGCTTCTAGAATCACGCGCGGCGGTCGCGAGATTCGCGGCGAAGCCCTCCCGGTGGTCCATCCGGGTGACCTTCGACGGCCAAGGGTTCGGTGGGGACCTAATCCCGGCCCGCGGTCACATCTCCCGGGCGGCCTTGGCGACTTCCTCGAGGGTCGTGATCCCGGCCCAGACCTTGGCGACTCCATCCATGAGCATCGTCTTCATTCCTGATTCCATGGCCAGCCGCCGAAGGTCCGCGAGGGCGGCCTTGCTTGAGATGACGGTCCGGATCTCCTTGTCCATGAGGAGCAGCTCGAATATGCCGATGCGGCCTTTGAAGCCCGTCATATGGCACTCGGGACAGCCTTTCGGGCGCACGAACTTTCCTCCGGGGGCGTTGAGTATCAAGCGCAGGAGGTTGGCGGTGTCGGGCTCCTGGGTTTTGAGGAGCTGCTCGGCTTTCACGGGGTCCAGCGGGCCGGCCACGGCGCACTTGGGGCAGGCGCGGCGCACCAGCCGTTGGGCCAGGGCTCCGATCAAGGCGTTGGATAGGAGGTAGGGCTCGATGCCCATGTCGATGAGGCGGGAGATGACGCCGGGAGCGCTGATGGTGTGGATGGTCGAAAAAATGAGGTGTCCGGTCAGCGCGGCGCGCATGGCGATCTCGGCGGTCTCGACGTCGCGGACCTCCCCGACCATGATGATGTTGGGGTCCTGTCTCAGGATGGACCGCAGGCCGTCGGCGAAGTTAAAGCCCGCCTTGGGGTTGATCTTGGACTGGACGACCCGCGGGAGCTCGTACTCCACCGGATCTTCCAGGGTCATGATGTTGACTTCGGGCTTGACGAGGGTCTTGAGTATGCTGCAGAGAGTCGTGGTCTTGCCGCCGCCGGTGATCCCGCAGACAAAGAAGATGCCGCTGGGGTTCTGGATCGCGGATTTGAGCCTGGCCAGGACATCGGCTGAAAAGCCCAGCGCGTCCAGGCTGAGGGTGTTTTGTCCCATGTCGAGTATTCTCAGCACCAGCTTGTCTCCGTGGATCGAGGGGAACGCCGAAGCTCGGAAGCGCACTTGGCGGCCGGCGAGGGGCATCTCGAAGCCACCGTCCTCCGGGGAGTAGGCGGTCGCCGCCTGCGGGGCGAAGCCCGCCATGACCCGAATCTGCGCGGTGATGGAGAAGTCCGTCTTGTTGAGGACCAGCCTGTCCTTGAGCTCTCCATCGACGCGGAACCGAACCTGAAAAGTCTTCTCGAGCGGGTCGAAGTGGACGTCGCTGGCCCCTTCCTTGACGGCAAACTCCAGGATGGTCCTGACGATCTGGTTGGTGAGGGCGCCGGCCTCCGTTGCGCCGCGGGCGGCAAGGAACTTCTGGTAGATCGCATCGAGCTCCCGCGACTCGGGAGATAGCGCTGCCGGGGCCGGGGCGGCAACGGGTGGGGCCGCCGGCGGAGCGGCGGGCCTGAGGGCCGAGGCGGGGGTGGTCGGTTTGAGGCCTGGGATATCCATGGTACTTTGAGGATACCCAGGCTATCCCCAGGCTGTCAAGGCCAACGTTGATGCCGGGGCTTGCCGACAACCCGCGCAGGGCATCGCGGGTCGCCTGTTGGGCCTCTTGGCGCGCCCGTTGGCCGCTACTCGTCGAGCTGTTTGAGCAGGTACTCTTGGGTGACGGGCTTCTTTAAGCCCGCGCGGGCTTTCAGGGCCGAATCGAAATAGTCCTCGCGCCCGGCGACCTCCCGATAGTGGTCGAGCGCCTCGTCGCGCTTGCCCATGAGATCGAGCGACTGCCCGCGCCGGAGCAGGAGGTAGGTCACCGTCGCCTTGCGGTCGCTGGGGGCCACGGCCACGCCCCAGGTGAAATACCGCGCCGCGCGCGGGTGATCGCCGAGGCCCTGGTAGGCCTCCCCGGCGTAGAGATAGAACAGGTCCATCTGGAGGGCCGCCGTGGGCCGGTGCGCGAGGTCGACAAGGAGCTTGTCTCCGGAGTGCGCCGCTTCCTCCCAGCGTTTGAGGTGCATGAGCGCCGACATTTCCATGATTCCGAAATACGGATTCTCGGGCCGCTCCCGGCGCAATTCGCGGCACAACTCCAGCGCCGCGGGGTAGTTCCGTTCCACTCCCATGAAAATGCTCACGAGGAAGAGCTTGGCCTCGGTCTTGGAGAACTTGCCCTTTTCGAGGGTCGTGCGGATGTAGCGCAGGCCGCGCTCCTTGTCGCCCGACACGACGAGCGCCTTGAGGACGCGGATCACGGACGGCATGGTGTCGGCGTAGTACTCGTAGATTCCAAGCCCCAGGTAGGCGTCGTGCAGGGCGGGATCGGCCGCGACCGCCTTCTGGAGGTAGCGGTAGCCCTTGAGCCCCAGCCGAGCCGCGCTCAGCCAGGACTGCTCCAATACTTTCCAGCGCCCGCGGTAGCCCCAGGCCGCCCCGAGCCACATCAGGGCTTCGGCGTCGGCGGGGTTGGCGCGCAGTCGGGCCGCGCCGCGCCGGATGGTTTCCGCGGTGTGCTTGAGGAATTCCTTCTCCAGCTCGCCGCCGCCCTTGACCACGTCGAAGGTCTGCGCGTACTGGACCCAGGAGAGCCCGGCCAGGAAGAGCGGCCCCGCCGGGTCCGCGGGTTCGGAGTCCGCGACTTCCTGGAAGCGCGTCGCCGCCCCCGCGAGCTCGAGGGAATACATCCGGTCCAGGCCCTCGACGATGAGCTGTTCGCTTTGGGGCGTCAGCGCGGCCGCGGGGGAGGTCGCGAGCAGGACCAGGACCACGACTCCAAGGGAGGATGTGCCGAGCATAGTTGAAAAGAGTTGAGGCGATTCTCCCAGCTTGGCAGCATCGAGTTGGGAAAACCGGACGCACAAAGGAGAGAATCGCCAATGAGAAAGTATCAAATTCTTCGTCGCAGGGACAGCGGTCGTGAGTCCGGCGGCCAATAATTGCTAAAGTGGAAGCGCTGACTGTTATCCTCGGCCTTTGAACTGTACGCGCGTACAGCTGGCTCGGCGGCTGGGAGAGGAATGCAAGCATGACAGGGCCGTTTATCCCAAGAGCTTCGGTGATCTGCATCCTGGCCGCCGCGCTATGCGCCTGCGGCAAAGACGAGATCCAAGTCTATCGCGTCGCCAAGGAAGCCGCTCCGGCGCCGTCGGCGCCCGCGAAGCTCCCGTCCGGCCACCCGTCCATTGGCGGGGGAGGCGCCGGCATGGCGCCCCCCGCATCCGCCCCCATGGCCGCCGCCGACCTCCACTGGCAGGCGCCCGCGGGCTGGAAGG
>CAYJXJ010000164.1:6583-10587 GCA_964374095.1 uncultured Elusimicrobia bacterium | reverse complement strand
GAGGGTCAATTCCTCAACGAGCGTCAATCCAGTCTCGTCCGACCCGCGCAACTCGTAGTCGAGTAGGTAGACGGCACCAGCGGCCATTTCCCGGTTGGAGTTCACCCATAGCCGCAATTCCTCGGCTCGGGAAAAGTGCATGGGCTCCACCCCGGCCTTGCGGACGGCGAGCGAATCAAAGCGTCCCTGCCAAATCTGATGGACGGTCGTATCGTCGTCCATCACAATGACGGGACTGTCCGGGGCCAACTCCAACTGGGACACGAACCATGCCGGCGGCGGCGCGGCCGGCAGCCTGACCACTACAGCCGTGCACTTCCCGACATCGGAGGCAATCTCAAGCGACCCTCCCCAAGCCTCGGCACAGTTCTTGGCATGGTAAAGGCCCAGGCCGGAGCCGCCCGGTTTGCCGTGCGTTTCGCCTCTCTGGCCGAGCCTTTCGCGAACCTCCGGAGGGATTCCCTTGCCGGTGTCGTGCACCTTCAGTTCAACAAGGTCATCCATGCGGGCGAGAGACACCGTCACCGTACCCTTCCCAGGAAGGGCTTCTACACTGTTGTCGATCAGGTTGGACAGCACCCGCTTGAACTCCGTCGGCTCCACTTTGGCGAAATGGCCGTAGGATGCCGAGTCGAGTCTCGCCTCGATCTCGATCCCCAGGTGGGAGCGGAATTGAAGGCGCTTCTCGGTGATGATCGGGTCGATCAGGCTGGAGAGCAAGTAGCAGTCCGTCGGCGGGGTGGCCGCGGGCTCCCGCGACGGCTCCTTCCGGGCGTCTGCCGGCGCCTCGCGCCGGTAGGTGCCGAGAAGCTGGTTGGCGATGTCGCGTATTCGGCCCACCGCGCTCCGGATGATGAGCCGCTGTTCCTCCGGGAGCTGGGCAACGCTGGTCGAGACCGAGTCAAGCGCGGCCAACGGCGAGCGAATGTCGTGCGAGACCTGACGGGCCAGTTCGCCTCTCGCCGCCTCTCGCTTTGAATTCACGATCTCCGTCTGAGCCTCGCTCAGCGCGCCGAGAAGCCCGTTGAACTCGGCGGCTAAGTGGGCGATCTCGTCCTTGCCGGCGACTTCCAACTGGGTCCCGAGCGACTTGGAGTCCTTCGCCTCGCGAATACCGGAAATGACCCCTTCCAGCCGCCGCACCAAAGTCCGCGAGACGACCCTCGCCGCGATGAATGCGACGAGAAAGGAGAACGCGGCAATGAGGAGGAAGAATTTCTCAATGGATGCCAGCGCGGCGTTCAACTCCGTCTTCGAGATTCGGGACTCCAGCACGTAGTAGTATTCGCCGTCCTTCGAGATTCCCGCGACTTCGCACTGGCAGCAGCGGGGCTGGGTTGAGGGGACCTTCGTGAAGAATTGATAGCCGTCCTTGGTTTCGATGATACCGGGTATGTGCTCCGGCAGACCGACCTTGCCGGGAGAAATGTCAAAGTCGTTCTTGCTGAACCTGCCCAACGATGTGCCGTCAGGGGCGTACAGGTTGAGGTTGACGACGTTGGGGTCCGCTTTGAGCGCCTGGGACAGGGTCCCTCCGATGAAGTCCACGCGCAGGCCAACTTCGATCATCCTGGTCCGCTTGGTGTTCGGAAGGGTCAGGAACTTATATGGCTTGGGCTCGGGTGTGGGGGGGATGATCGGCGTTCCCATGGAGCGGACGCCGCCGACTATCAGGTCGCTGTACTTCGAGCAGAAGGAATAGAGGTTGGGGATCAGCTTTGGATCCTCATTGGTGGAGCGGACGAAGTTCCCTTTCGCGTCGATGACGAAGATATGGGTGACGCTCAACTCGTCGCGGAGGTGTTTTAGGCGCTCTGTCGGAAGCAGTCCCATGCGGTCGTCTTCCAGGACGACCACCTTCCCGGCGCTGTACATGAGCGCTTCCACGTTGGACTCAAGCTGATGAAGGGCGTGACCCAGGGACTCCGATAGCAGGGAATACTTCGAGACGTAGGTGTCCTTTGCCTGCCTCTTCACGTAACTGCGGGAGGCCCAGGTTACTCCGAATCCTAGGAGACCGGCGATGAGGAAAGTGAAGAGGAAGACCTTGTTGGCGAATTTCATGGGTGGCTGCGGCCCGCTTCAAGCACTAGGTCAGATGCTCTCATGGATTACTTGCCGCCAAATCGTTGATCACAAGATGCAAGCCAGCAAAGGCGGCATAAGCGGTGCCATTGTTGCACTGCATTTTCTTTCTGAATTCCTTTCCGGGATGGATTAGATTCCTATACTCCTCACTCAGCTTACACAGCCTCTTCGTTTCATCCTTTATCAGGCCCACCTTAAAGGACCATTTAATCATGTCATCCAACCTGCTGGAGAAGAGTCGCGCCTCGACAATCCCGATCTTCTTCAATACCGGCGGGGTTCGCAAAGAATCGCAAAGCAAGGCCTCGATTAGGGCGCCCGCGAGAACTGTCGCGGGCTTCCAAAGCTGATGCCGCAACTGAAACTCGATTGCCTCAAGATCTTTAAGACACTGCTGCCGAAAGTCAGCGTCCTTCAGGAATTCAAGCCGTTTGTCTGACGGTGGTATCCTCTCATCGGGACACTTCACAAGTATTCTCTTAACAGCCGCAACAACGGACTCCTTGTGACCGGGCAGTGCCTTGAGATTCCCATTGCCCGTGCCGGTGTTTTCCCAAATGCGCACCTGGGACATCATGGCGGCTCGGGATGCAGTAAGTTCGGCGGCCTCCTGGGGATCCGCTGGCAGCAAGACAGGATCGATCTCGCTGATTAGCCCTTCAAGCCCCCTAACGAACCCAACGTAAGTTCCGGTCACATCATTCATGACCTGAGGAGTCAGGAATGCTCGCTCGATGTACTGCACGACAAAGGAGGGCTTCACCTTGGTCATGACTGTTTTCACTCCCGGGTGAATCTCTTGATCTGCGCCGCAAGCTCCGGGAAGCGCGCGATCATGTCGCCCCTCTTGCCCAGCTCGAAGTCGGCGAACTCAAACGCCGGGTAGACGGTTGTTCCCATAAGGGCGTATTTGCCGCCCTTGAGCAGCCTGGTTCCTTGCCAGGTGCCGGCCGGAACGGTGACCTGGGGTTGATGGCCCGCGAGCACGTCTGAACCCAGGATGATTGTCTTGACCTCGCCGGTCTCGGAGATTTGGAGCATCTCCACCGGATCGCCGCCGTAGAAGTGGAAGACCTCGTCGCTCTTGAGCTTGTGTAGCGCCGAGAACTCACGCGGCGTGACGAAGTAGTAGATGGCCGTGCCGAGGTGGCGGGTCACTGGCTGCTCGCCGTTCTTCGACGGTATGGGCACCTGGGTGCCTGACCTGTAAGTCTCCCGATAGTAGCCGCCCTCTCCCGGAAGCGGCTGAAGGCCCAGGGCCTTGATGATACGGGCTTTGATACCCCGTCCGTTTCCTGCGGGCGCAGTCTTGCGCTTCGCCTTTGTCTTATTGGAGCCTGTCTTCATTGGTCGGTTCTCTCCTTCATCCTTTCTCGAACGGCCTGGCATCAGCCCGCTAGGCCTGTGCAAGGGGGAAAATGACGTTGGGACTGAAACGGCTGGGGGTTCGTGCTCCTGCGAAAAGGGGGACCGGGTATTGTTGTCGAACATCCCGCCCTGGCGGCTCGGCGACTGGGCGAGAATCTCCCTGATCTGCTTTAAGGCTGGATGCTTGGGACCCTCCGGGGTCTTGGCCCCGACTATCTGGGAGAGGTTTTCCTGGACGGCCTGCCGTACTCCTGGCGACAGATAGAAGTCATTGCCGAGGATCGCCGCCAGCCGATCCACGTCCGCGGCGGTGGCCCCGCCGGCGGTGACTTTCACCGTCAGTTCGGCTGCCTCGCTGTCCAGCGCCCGGCTTGCGGCCCGGACTCCCCTGTTGAGACTGGCTATCTGCCTGTCGGAATCCAGCCGGGCGAAGGCCTCCGGCCTCTCCCGATAGGTTTTGGGCATGAATCTCACGAATTCCAGGCTCCTGAGCCCGGCAAGACGATCCTCCGGTTGAACGGGAATTATAATGCGCGGATGCTCGCGCT
>CAYJXJ010000164.1:0-6573 GCA_964374095.1 uncultured Elusimicrobia bacterium | reverse complement strand
CACCTGCCCCAGAACACTCTGAAGCGGAAGAAGCCGGGGGTTCGACAGCGCCTGAAACTGGACGGCGGGATAGAGATTCCGGACCACCCCGCCCCAAGCGGGCAATGGCATGGCGTAAAAAGCGCCGCCCGCGGGGACCGGCACGACCACCGTGGCGGACGCCCTGTCGGGCCCGAGGATAGAGGACAGCGCGATCACGCTGAAAACGGCCACTATTGGGTTCATTGTGTTTTCTCTTGTCCGCCTCGGCGGCCGCGGCCGCCGAGACCGAGTTCTTTGCGGTACTCCGCCACCGACCGGCGGGACAGCCGCGCTCCGTAAAGGCGCTTCATTTCATGCCGCAGGTCCTCGTCGCGCAATTCCGGGCGCTCCGTAGCGATCTGGTAGAGCCGGTCGCGCATGAGCGTCTTGCTGCTGGGGACCAGGGTCTTGAGGGGGGTCTCACGACCCCAGGGAAGCCGGCATGACTTGTTCGAGATGAGCCTGTTGAGGATGCTGGGCCGGACGTCGAGCTTGGACGCCAGAGCCCGCTGGGTCAGCGGCCGGCGGCGGTCCAGGTCTTGCGTCACGAGGAACTCCGCCTGCGCTTCAAGCAGCGCCTCCAGGACGCGGTAGAGGGTGGACTTGCGTTGATCAATCCATTCGAGCTGGCGCAGGAGCCGCTCCACTCGCCGGGCCTCGCCCGGGGGCAGCGACCCTAGCAACTCCTCGCGCCTGCCCTCGTCAATTCGGTAGCGGCCCTTCCAGATTTCCCGGTGGAAGAATCCGAGCACCGGCCGTCCGCCTTCGACATCAATCCCCGCCACGGCGCTGAAGGGCTTTGCAGGCAGGGGATGCTCGGCCGGGCTCTCGAACTCGCCCCGGACGTGGAGTTGGTCCACAAGCTCCCGGAGCCTTCGGGCCTCGCCGGGCGTGATGCCGCACAGCCGGGCCCGGTCCGCGTCAGAAAGCGCCTCGTCCCGCAGGAAATACTCCTCGAACCGCTCGCGGCCCACGCGCTCGATCACGGGGGCCAGGTCGCCGTCATCATCGAGGAGCTGGGGGAGCCCCTCCGTGGCCGTTGTCCCGAGCCCATGGCCCTCCAGCCGGCGCGCGGCGAAGCGCGCGTGCGGGTAGGGCTCCACCGACACCACCCCTGACTCCACCAAACGCTGAAAGAGGCCGTTCGCCTCCAACTCGCGGACGCGAGCCTCGACATCGCGCTCGGGCATCTCGTACAAGTGCGCGAGCCTCATCTGTCCGTGCACGCTGGGTTTGGCGACGACCATCGTTCGTAATGACATCTGCCCCTCAGCTCGCTCCGGTGGCTGGCGCGCCCTCGCCGTTGGCGAGGGATTCCGCGAGGGTCCGGGCTTCCTGGGCCATGAGCGTCAAAAGTTCGCGCTTTTCGCTCTCGGAGGCCTTCCTCAGCAGCGCGGCGGCGTTCTTGAGGCTGGAGCACTTGGAGTTCACGTCGTGGATCAGGTCGTCCAAGGAGTTTTGGGGGCCTGCGGCGTTCATGCTTCGGATGCCTCCTTGGCGCGGCCGGCCATCCTCTTCAGGGAAACGTAGAGCAGGCGCGTCGCGATCTTGAGTTCGGCGAGGACCTTGGTCTTTTTGCCGCCGCTCTCCTCCAGGCTCCGGCCGATGATCGCGTCCACGAAGCGGTCCATGGCCTCGTTGAGCCCGTGCCGGAGCGCGAAGCGGTACTGCTCCTCCGTCACGAAGCCGCCGCCCTCTTCAACGGATAGGGTCTTGATGAGCTTGAGGACCGTCTCGGGCGTGACGCGGCCCTCCTGGCCGGCCACCAGGAGGTCCACGAACTTCTTGAGCTCGCGGACGTTTCCGGGCCAGTCATGCCGTTCGATCTGGTCCCTGGCCTCCGGCGAGAAAGAGAGCCTTCGGCTCCCGCGCATGAAGAAAGACATGAGGGCGAAGAGGTCGTCCTTTCTCAGCGCCAGAGGCTTGAGCTGAATGGTCAGGCCGTGGATGCGCTGGTAGAAGTCGAAGCGCAGCTTCCCGGCCTTGATGAGGCCCTGGAGATCCTCGAGAGTCGCGCTGACGATGCGGAACCGGGAGGTCTCCGGCTTCTCGGAGCCGAGGGGATAGAACGTCTTCTCCTCGATGGCCTTGAGGAGCTTGGTCTGCATCTTGAGGCTCATGGAGCCTATCTCATCCAGGAACAGCGTGCCCTGGTCGGCCAGCAGCAGCTTGCCCTTGCGGGTCTCGGCCGCCCCGGTGAAGGCGCCCTTGCGGTAGCCGAAGAGCTCCGCTTCAAGCAGGTCCTCGGTGTAGGCCGAGCAGTTGATGGCGACGAACTCCCCGGAGCGGCTCGAATAGTCGTGAATGATGCGGGCGAGGCTCGTCTTGCCGGTGCCGGAGGGCCCCAGGATGAGGACGGGCAGGTCGGAGGCGGCGTACTTGAGCGCATCCTCGACCGCCGACCGCGTTTCAGCATCCTTGGTGACGAACCGCTCCTCGAAGAGGCTGTCCTTCTTCGATTTCTGCCTATCGCGGAGGAATCGCGCGAGAACGTCGGTTACGTTCGCCTGCTCGTTGCCCTTCGCGTAGAAGTCATCGCAGCCTAGGGAGTAGGCCTGGTTGACGTGCTTGTCCGAGTCGTGGCCGGACATGACCACGGTGTAGATCCGCTTGGCCGCCGCCAGGGGAATCAGCTTCAGGCCGGAGCAATCGTCGGTTTGGGCGAGCTTGAGGTCGATGAAGCAGATATCATGGGCACCCGCTTGGAGCTTCTCGTGCGCGGTCGCCATGTCCGCGGCGAAATCGACCTGGTGGCCGTTCAGGCGATCCGCCAGGACCTTCCGCGCCAGGGGTTCGTCTTCCACTACAAGGATGGAGAGGTTTGGCATGAAGGCGATTATCTTAGCATTTCGAGCGTTGCGAACGCAAATAGGTCTTTCCGAACGCAACGATTCGATGGGGGGATCCCGGGGCAATCGTGCCGGCCTCGTCGGGGGCTGCGCGTGGCGGCGAAATTGCCCACTCAGGGTTGGGAGCCGGGATGTTCCCGGCGCCCTCTGGCAGACGCCGTGTAGCTCCGCGAATTGGCGCGGGGGTATCCACGAACCCGCCGTAAACGGGTTGGGTCCACGGGGAACGAGAGCCGTCGCTCGTTTCCCGTTTTTTTATTGTCTGCCGCGTGAACGGCTGCAAAGATCGGCCTCTTCAGCGGAACGCCGAGCCGTGCTAGAGGTGAAGCGATGTCAGGGATAGACTTCAGGGGAAAGGAAGCGACGTGGACTCAACTGTTCCACGTCGTCCGGGATCAGTTTCCGTACAGCAAGATGAGGGGCCTGACCGTCCAGGACGGGGCCGTCGTCTCCTTCAAGGAGGTCCAGTACACCTTCGTCTTCGGCCGGGGAGTCGAGCCGCCGCGGTGCCTCCTCCCGGGCGCGTTCGATGAGCAATGGCAGCGCTTCATGCGGTTCTGCCAGGCGCTTGAGAACGGAGTCCTGGGGGAAGTGCACTTCGGCGACGGCCGGCCGGTCCTCGTCTCGATGCAGCAAGAAGGCATGGACCTGAGCGCGCAGCCGGCGCAGGAAGGCCGGCGCGAAGGAGGTGGGATCAGGGCAAGACAGCCAGTCGCAGCTTAACAACGACGCATCGTCGGACGCCCCACGGGGCGCAAGATAGCACCTGCTCGCTGACCGAGAACCGGAGGCCGAGGGTGATCACAAAGGAGATCATTCATGGCACCGAACATCGTTCAGGACAGCAACGTTGGGTATCAGTGGGAAGCACAACTCGTTCATGACGCAGCCCGCCGCCTAGACCCGCCGCCGCAAGACCTTGAGACGGCCGCTCAGGCCGCGCTGGGGCGCCTCGTCCAGGAAAAGGAGAGGCGGCTCGGCCGAGGTCTCAACCACTGGGAGACCCATGCCCAGGAGATCGCGGAACGCCTTCTTCGAGAGGTCCTCGAAGAGGACAGACGGCAGAAGGAGCTCGCGGAGTTCTTCCTGGCCACCCGCGAGGAAGCCTTGGCTTTCGCCAAGGCCTTCCTGGACCGTGAGGAGGACGCGGAAGACGCCGTTTCCGAGGCCTTCGCGAGGCTCGCCGCCGGAAAAACCCAGCCCGCCAACTTCTTCCGGACCCTCAAGCACGTGGCCGTGGACCGGTTCCGCAGGCTGCACCGGGAGCAGGACGCTCTCGGCTCCGGTCCCACCCAGCCGGGCGGGTCGCCCAAGCCCGGCGGCGCGCAGAGAGACGGCGTCCGCATCGAGGCCGATGACGCCGAGGCCAGAGAGGCTCCCGCGAGCCAGGGGAACGCCGATTCCCTGGAGATACTCCTCAAGGAGTCGCTGATCGAGGAGGCGATCCAGATTGTTCTGACCGACCGGCGCCGCAGAGGAATAAAGAGCCGCAAGTGGTGGAAGGACCTCATGAAGGCGCGTGGAATGGCCGGAAGTGTCCCGGATTCGGGCTCCCCAAACGAATGATCTAGTGCCGGGGCACTTTGCGGGCAGATCGGTAGCCAGTCGGTGAAAACTCGGGGAGCCAGCGTCTAGCAATCCCCACCTGCCCGTTACCCGAAGACCAGGCGAAAAGGAGGCGCGGATGGAGACCCAAGAGGCGCAGGAAGCCAGCCCTAAGGAGGGGCGAGGAAGGCAGGGGAAGAGCATTCAGATCACGCTGAACTTGACCATGGCGGACTACGGAAATCTGTCCCACTCCCAGGTCCGCATGGCGCGCCGAACGGGCGAGGACGTGACCCGTGAGCGCGTGGTTTCCGAGGCGCTCCAGTGCCTGCTGAAGTCGTTCAGCTCCCAGGAGTAGATCGGGTGAAAACGAACGAGGCGGGTCTGCAACCGGGTATGCAACCCCCTATGCAACGGGTTGCAGAGGGGGTTGCAGGGGTAGCGGGAGCTGAAAAGCGGCGGATTCTGCTGCCCAATTCTGCCCACCTCTCCATCGGCTGCGCCGATTTCGCTTCCCGACCACGCTCCCACAACCACAGTGAGGATTGTGGTTTGGGATGGGACCGTGGTCGGGAAGGTGGTGGGCATGGGGGCAGCAGAGGTGGGTGGTTGGTTTGGTGGAACAACAACAACGGACAGGAGGATTCCAACCTGATGCGTGTCTCTGGAAATGGGTTCTGGCAGGCCGGAATCTCAGACGAAATCAACTCCTGAAGATGAAGAACGAACTGCGGAACTCCGCGGAGCGGGTGCGGCTCCAGCCTACGGACTGGAAGTGGCTTTCGGCCCTGGAGGTGTACGGCGTCTTGGGCCTGGGACAGCTCAATGGACTGGCTCTCCCGCGTGGTTCCGATCAGGCGACTTCGATTCGGCTTTTCTTCAACGAGACCGTGAAACGGGACCACTGGCGAGGCCGGTCCCGGCGGGTCGTCAAGCTGGCCAGGCACGGCTTCTTGAAGGCCCATCAGTTGCCGCATCAGGCGGCCCTTTTCACCCTGACGGAGCGGGGCCACGAGGCCCTGAAACAGGCCGGCCTGGCGCGGCTGCCGGGCTTCCGGCACCGCATTTCGGACGCGCTCGCGACCCACGAATTGACCGCCAACGCCGTGGGTCTGATGCTCGCGGAATTGCTCGGCCTCGAGGTCCTGACCGCGCGCGAGCGCGTGGAGTGGAAGGGCCGCGGCGGCCGGCCCGCCACGGACTCCCGGATCGTCCCGGACCTTTGGATCGCGGACGATTCCGAGCCCAAGGGCGTGGAGATCGAGCGCGGCCAGAAGTCCAAGGAGGAGTACGGGGAGCGCTGGCGCACCATGCGCCTGATCCTCCCGGAGAACGGCCTCCTCCTCTATCTGACGGCTTGGCCCGGGGGCAAGAGATTCATTCTGGAGCTGGCCCAGCACTTCAGGGCGGGTTTCGTCCTGGTCGCGGAACTCGGGGAATTCCGGCAGGGGAGGGGCCGCTGCCGTTTCGTGGGTTACGAGCCGGGTCGTTCGGTGGTCCTGCGGCCCGCTGCCGTCCCCTATGCGGGCGCCGCTTCCCAGCGCGTCCCGCCGGCCGGCCCGCCAGCCCGCCAGGACGTTTCGGCAGGGGGCGGGCCCGCCGCCGGGCCGTTCGCTCCGCCGTCCCAACGCGTTCGCGTCGGGACGCTCACCCCGCCGCTGACGCGGCGGGGTCAGTCCGCTGCGCCGCCGGCAAGCGACGCCCGCCCCCACCCCCTTCCTCTACCGTCTCCTTCCCCGTCCCCGGAAGGAGACCCTGCGGCCGGAGACCGCCCTGCGGGCGGCGCTCCTCGAACGACAGGAGGCATGGACCAGTGACCCAACCCCAGTTCCTCGTCTGCATGGCCGTCTTCTGCGCCGGGCTGATCGGCCTCGGAAAAGGCTGGAAGAAGAGCGCCGCCGCGGTGATCGCGGCGGCCATCTTCCTCTTCCTGGCCTTCATGCCCTGGCGGACGTTCAGCCTCCTTATGAAGGAGAACCGCCGGTTGGGCCGGTGGGCCGCGCCCCGAATGCGGGAGATCCGCTACGACTGGTACGGCTTCTCCGGGATGTTCGCCGGCGCGGTTGGGCTCGGCGTCCTGCTGATGAAGCCGCCGGTCGGGCGGCGCGAGGCCAAGTGGGACAAGCCGCGCAAGAACTGGGACACGGCTAAGCCGTTG
>CAYJXJ010000163.1:0-10630 GCA_964374095.1 uncultured Elusimicrobia bacterium | reverse complement strand
CCCTCCCCACTCTTTCCCTCCCCGACGCTCTTCCGATCTGGACCGTCAGGCTGTCCTCCTCCTGGGTGTAGATCCACTCCGACTGGCTGATCTCGATGCGCCGCTCGTTGACGTAGATGCCGTGCTCGGTCAAAATGAGGGGCGCGGAGAATCTCTTCTTGGCGATCACGCCCAGAATGCCCGCCCAACCGGTGCAGATGGCATGATAGAGCCGCGCCCGGGGGACGGCGGCGTAGAAGAGGTTGAGGACCGGCAGGAGGGCGTACCTCCAGGTCCAGAAGAAATCCAGAAAGGAAATTTCCCGGGCCCGCTCCTGGTAGACTTCCTGGAGGAGCCACCAGGCTTTCGGGCCATAGGCCAGATCCCCCATGGACAGGCTCCGACGGCTCAGGACCTCGAAGACCGCGTCGAAGGAATCGGTCCGGCCTTCCTGGAGCTCGAGGCATAACCGGCGCACGGCCGCCAAGGCCTCCCGGGGCGCGCCCCGGCTCAGCCCCGGGAGCGGCGGCAGGGATTGGGGCAGGTAGTCGTAGACCCCCCATTCCACGAGGCTGCGGACGTTGGGCGGGAGGGGAAATTTGGGTTCCTTCTTGCCGTAGTTGGCGCCCATGAAGACCAGGGCGAAGGTCAGGTCCGGCATGCCCGAGATGATGGCGTGCACCCAGCTGGAGACCCCTCCCGAAACGTAGGGATAGGTGCCCTCGAGGAGGAGCGCCACGTCCACCGGCTCGGATTTGGATTCGGAGAGGGTTCTCACGCGGCGGCCCCCTCCTCGCCCGACAGCCACCATTGGGCCAGGCGGACGGGCTCGACGTTTTCTTCCTCGCCGAAGGCCATGTCCGACACCATGCCGCGGAGTTCCAGCCCCATGGCCTTGTAATCCCCCATGGCATAGAGGACCTCCGCGAGCCCTAAGCGGGCTTTCAAGTCGTTGGGGCTGATCCGGCGGGCCTCCTCGAAGGACTCCTTGGCCTGGGGCCAGCGCCGGGCCTCCAGGGAGAGCCTCCCCCAAGCGGCGTGCACCGTCGCCTCGCGGGGCGCGAGCTTGAGTATCTCGCGGTACTCTTCCTCGAGACGCCCCCGGTAGAGGGTCCGGACCGCGACGTCCGCGAGCCCGCTGCGCAGGTACTGTTCATAAGCCTGCGCGAGCTGGCGCCGGGCCTCGAGGCCCGGCGTCCGGCTCAGGGCCTCCTGGGCCTTGGCGATCTCGGCGCCGAAGCGTTCCTGGAGCTTGAGCACCAGGCTCATGGCGAATTGGTAGATCTCGGGACGGGGATCCTGGAGGGCGGAAAGGAGATGGGGGATGAGCCGGGGGTTGCCGCGCTTGGCGATGGCCTCGAGCCCCGCGCGCTTCAATTTCAGATCGGAGGACAGGACCATGTCGACCAGCGGCTCGACGCCGCGGGAGACCTCGATGAGACGCTCCGCGCTGGCCGGGAGCAGGGCCGGGCCGTGGTACACGGGGAGGCTGCTGTGCTCCTTAAACTCCTCCATCAAGCTTCCGGTCGGGCGCGGCATCCACCAGATCAACATGGTGAGCAGCAGGCCGCAGGCCATGCCGCAGAAGGGCAGGTAGAGCGACAAGATGAAGGCAAGGAGCGCCGCGGGCGCGGCGGGACAGCCGGGCGCCACCGCCCGGCTGAAGGCCAGGCAATAGAGCCCCGAGAGGGCGGCGTGGGCGGCGATGAAGAGGGCGGGCCGTCCGGAGAGTTTGGCGAGGAGGAGGGCCTCGAGCCCCAGAAGGACGGCCTGCGCCAGCAGGGCGGCGGTCCGCATCTCAGGGTCCCCGCCCCGGGAGCGGGTCGGCCGTAGGTTCCATCAGACGCTCTTCGCGCTTTTGGCCAGACGGGAGTAGACCGTCTCCATCTCCGCGGCGACCGCCGCCCAGGAGTAGACTTCCGAGGCCAAGCTCCGGCACTTCTCCCGCCATACCGGCTTGCGGGAGAGGAGCTCCCCGATATTGTCCGCCATGGAGGCGACGCGCCGGTCCGTTTGCATGTCGAAGCGCATCAGCGGGCCGATGTCCCCCCCGAGTTGGGCCCCGATGGTGTCGAGGCCCTCGCCCAGGCCCTCGAAATAGGACGCCGCGGGCAGCACCCCCGCGCTGATGGACTCCAGGAGGACCAGGGGATAGGCCTCGGCCACCTCCGAAGGGAAGACCGCGAGGTCGGCGCACGGCAGGAGATGGCGGAATATCGAATGCTTGAGATAGCCCGTGAAGACGACGTGTTCCGACGGCCGGGTCCGCTTTCCGCCCGCGAGGAGACGGTCCCATCCCGTCTTGCCCAGGAAGGCTTGGATCTTTTCCAGGGGACGGGCGGGCCCGCGGTCGAGGTCCCAGCCCATGCGAACGATCCGCTCCAGCAGGGGGCGCTCGCCCGCGCTCAGGGCGTGGAGCATCACCTCGAGGGTCTCGCGGTAAGGGCCCTCTCCCGCGACGAAGAGGATCGTCTCGGGATGCCTTTCGAGGATCAGGGGAAGCGCGCAGAAAAGGTCCTGGAGCCCCTTCGGGGCGATGATCTTCCCGGCGAAAACCATGATCTTGGCCCGGCCCCAATCCACGCCCCGCAGGCGCGCGGCGAGGTCCGCATCCGGCGCCTTGTGCTCGTAGCCCACGCGGGCCTCCCGCACCGCGGACAGGAGTGCGGCGTCGCTTCCCATGTCACGGGCCAGGAGTGCCGCGGTCATGGCCGCGGTCTTGCCGCCGCCGGGCCGGTCCTGGGCCAGGAGCCTAGCCGCCTCCGCGGCGCGAGCCCCGGGGGCCACCGGCTCGAAGAGCTCGCAATCGACGCCGACGGAAACGATGCCGTGCTTTTTCTTCCAGGCCGCGGCCTTCCCGGGATAGAGCTTCCAGAGGCGTTCGCTGACGATTTGGTTGCCCACGATGAGGGCGTCCGCCTCGTCGATGCCCTGCTCGGCGCAGACCTTGTACTGAGGCGCCTCCTTGACCGCGTACTCGATGGCGCTGCCGTGGGGATAGACCAGGTAGGGGACGCCGAGGCGCCGCTTGACGCGCCGCGCCACCTCCGGCATGGGGTAGACATGGTTGGCATGGATCAACTCCAGGCCGTGAAGGCGGCAGATGGCTTCCACCCCGGCGGCGAAGTCCTCCAAGTAGCGCTCGAGGCGCGGATCGCCCACGATGTCCCGGAAGGCGCAGACCTCGGTGAAGCCCGCATAGGCCGTGTCGGCGTTGTAGGCGGGCATGAATCCATGGTCGATGTAAGGGGTATGCAGGAAGAAGCCCGGCTTCCCGCCGCGGTCGACGATCTTGGTCGGCCGCTGTTGGCGGTCATGCCGGTAGGCGACCGAGACGGCGGGATAGCGCTCCGGGTGGGTCTCCTGGCAGATGAGGTGGGCCTCATGGCCGCGCTCGGAGAGGGCCTTGGACAGGGAATAGACGTAGATGTTGCTGCCGGATCCGTCGAGGAGCCAGCCGTGGAGTATGCCGATCTTCATGGGAACCGCCTCAACTTGTTCTGTGTCCGTCTCATGACTGCCCCTGCGGCCGCGCCGGGCGGGCGCCTGACGCTGATGACGCGAGGGGCCCGGCGTCAGGACCACTATCCTAGCAAAGAAAAGCAATTTCCGCGCGCCGCCATTGCCGGAACCCCGGCCACCTGGGCGGGGTGCGCCGATCGTTACTGGGAAGGGGGTTTACTCGCGGACGTCGGGCGCCGAATAACCGAAGTAAGCTACGGCCTGAGACCGCTCGTCCGGTAATGCCAGAAGAGCATTCCCGCGGCCAGTGAGCAGAGGGCATGCCAGGCCGCATGCCCTTGCAGAAGGCTGCTCGGGGAGCAGAGCAGGCGGTGAAAGTCGAGCAGCCAAATGCCGTAGGCCGCGAGGAAGGTCCCGACCGCCGCGAGCAGCCAGCGGGGACTATCGCCCACCGCCGCTCCGCGCCGACGCGCCCAGACATCCGTTGCGACGATGGCCGCCAATAGGAACCCGAACAGCTCAAGCCGCAGGACCTTGGAGAGCGCGAGGAAAAGTCCGTTGCCGATGATGAGGACGGCCAAGGCCGCGTAGAATCCCCCGCTGCCGATGAGTCCTCCCGACCTGAGGTTGTGCGCGATCATGAAGCTCGCCAGCGCGTGCATGGACACCCCGTCCGCCCATTCCCCCGGAAACGTCAGCGAGGCGTGAAACCACGCGCTGGTCACGCCCAGCAGCCAAACGACGGCGCCGTAAGCCGCGGCGTATCCCGGTTCGGAGAGGAAGGGATTGCGCGTCCCGGGGCGAAGCGGGCATGCGATGATCCAGCAGCCGACGAGCACAAAGCCCCAGCAGGACCAGGTATTGGCGGGCTGGCGGACGGGGGAGCCCCGGTCGGCCTCGCAGTAGCAACCCCGGGGAATGCAGTTCGCCGGCGCGGCGTTTTCCCACCGGACCGGCGCGGAGCGCAGCCAGAGGCTTAAAGCTGCGGCTGAAAGGATCAGCCCGCCGCCCCATAACCGAAGTACCCGAGAGCCCGACACCCTCAGTAGATCCAGCCGGGGACGCCGGAGGGTCTCTCCTCGCGGGCGCGGGGCCGGGGGCGGGCCGGCGGCGGCGGCGCGGCCTCCTCGATGGCGGGCCGGTCCTCCTCGGCGACGATCCGGGGCTTTTCGGGAGAGACCTCCATGAACGGGCGGGAGGACTGCGCCCGCGCCGATGGGACCACGCCGCCGAACCGGTAGCTCACCGTGAGCCGGTGGATGTCGGAGAGGCCGCTGCCCAGGCCCCAGCCGTAGTCGAAGAGGAGGCGCTGGCGCCAGCGGAGGCCCACGCCCGCGGTGACTCCCAGGGAGGCGCGCTTGAATTGATACCCCAACCGGAAGCCGTAGCTTCGATTCCAAAAATATTCCAGCCCCACGTTGGCGTGCCACCGCCGCTCGTAGAACAGGAATTCGCCGTCGCCCGCCAGGGTGAGGTCGTGCGTGGTGCGCGCCCCCATCTGGTAGGCGCTTCCCAGGCGGATGACGACCGGCAGGGGGTCGCTCTGGTCGATGTAGCGCAGGCGGGTTCCCAGGTTGGAGGCCGCCAACCCGAGGCTCACGCCGAGCTCCGGGGAGTGCACAAGGTAGCCCGCGTCTCCGGCGACGGCGGTGGCGGTGTACTTCTCGACAAGAGACGAATGGATCGCCTTCCCCGCGATCCCGGCGTAATGATTGACGTCGATCGCCCGCCCGGGCATGTCGAAAGGGGTGTTGCCCACCCGCTCGGCGTAGCCGAGGGTGGCGATGATGTCATACCCGGCGCTGATGCGGTCGGTTCTCTTGAGGGTCCCGTCGGCCGCCGTCTCGGCGATCTCGATGGTCCCGCTCCGGGAGTTGAGGAAGCTGCCCCCCGCGCTGGAGAAGCCGCTTCCCGAGATGCCCGGCCATGGCAGGGGGCCGCCGTAGGCGACGTACTGGAGGCTGTTGTCGGCTTGCCCCGAAAGGAAGGCGGCGCTCACCTCGTGGGCGTTGAGGCGGGCGAGCCCCGCGGGATTGTAGTGCAGGGCCGATGGGTCGGAGGCCACCGCGGTGAAGGCCCCGCCCATGCCGAGCGCGCGCGATCCCATCGGGATCAAGAGCGAGGCGGGCGCGGTCACGGCCGGACTTTCCTTCTGTTGACTCCGCAGCGGCGGCGGCGCCGCCGCCGCCGCTGCCAGAATGAGCACGCGAAGCCGCAGTCCCCAGATATCCGTCCCCTTCTTTTTCACTTAACCACCACGATCTTCTGAGTCTTGGACAATCCCAAACTCTCCATGTGGAGGACGTAGACCCCGCTGGCCACGGTCTTGCCCGCCACATTGGAGCCCGCCCAATCCAAGGTCCCCTTCCCGGCGGGCGCCTCTCCCTCATAGAGGGTGGCGATCAGGGAGCCGCTCATCGAGTAGAGCTTTAAGACGACCCGGCCGGCCCGCGGGAGTTCGTACTTGATCGTCGTCTTCTGGCCTTTCAGGGGATTGAAGACGCCGTTGAACACGGTCAGTTTGGAGTCGTTGGTCGCCAGGTTGATGGGCTGGGAGAGCCCGAGACTGATGGTGCTGCCCCACACCGAGTAGCCGAAAACCTCAAGGTGAACCGTGCCCACCGCGGGAAAGCGCTTCCCAAAGCCCTCGATCAGCCTTGCCGTGCCGGTGATCCGGCTCAGGGCGCTGTGCGAGGAGATCCAGCTCAGGAAGGTGGAGGCCGCCGAGCCGGGGACGGCGCGGGTATTGGGGATTACCGTTTCGGCGTGATCCCGGAGCTGGGCGTAGGCGAAGTGGTAGGGCTGCACCCGCGGGAAGCTCGTCACGTGGACCTTGAAGGAGAATAAGTCGCGGTCGAGCGCGGCGGAGACGACGGTCGTGTCCACGGCCCCGCGGCGGGGGTAGTTCACGGTCAGGGTGTAGGGTAGGGTCGAGTTGACTCCGGAGTTGGAGAATCCGTTGGCCGGGGGACCGATGACCTGGAGAAAGTACTGCTGGGCATTGGCGGTGGTGAAGACCACATCGACGAAGCGTTGGGTCGTGTTGCAGTCAAAGGCTTCGCAGACGACCCCATCGATGGTGTTGAGGCCGTCGAGGACCGGAATGCCCTGGGCCAGCAGGGTATGCTGGCGGTCATAGAGGTAGAAGGCGTAGGCCTTGTAGAAAGGACCGCTCTCGGGGAGTTCCAGACGAACGGCGATGTTTCCCCCCCCGGCCGTGAAAGTGTAGAAATCCACGTCGGCCTGGGGGTAGATGGTGGCGGTGACGGGGTTGACCGTCGTGATATCGACCGCGGTCAGGAAGCCGTCGTTGTACTCGAAGGAATCGCCTTTGGGGATGGGGAGCCCGTGATCCGAGAAAGCGGTGGAGATGATCGAGGCCACCGAGTTGGCGCCGGGGCACGCGGCCACGCTTCCGACCTGGTCCACCCGCCGGATCGCGTCGTAGACCTCGGAGAAGCTCTCGGGGAAAAAGAGGAGGGTTTGGAACACCAGCCCGTCGGCGCAGCTCTGGGCCTGGGCGGGAGCGGCGGGGAGCAAGTTGGAGGCGACTTTCTTTCGTATGTCCCACAGGGATTGGCTCAGGTAAATCGAATCATCGTGGATCTGGCCGGCCCAGTTGGTGGCGGTGAGCTTCTTGCAGGCGGGATTGGGAAATGCGGGGCAATCGAGCTCCCGGAGCGGGGAATTGACGCCCAAGGTCGCGTTGAAGAACTTCCCGATGGCCGTGTAATTGAGCGAGCTGGCCGCGAAGTAGTCCGCCATGGCCTCGGAGACGGCTCCGGCCTGTCCGAAGTTCTGGATCGGGAAGATCTTCTCGGCGACGAAGTGCATGTACTCGTGGCGCGAGACCGTCCCGTCATCGGTGGCCCCGATCTTGGGGCTGAGGCTTTCGATGTCGCCGAAGGCGAGATTGTCGAACTCGGGATCATAGTAGGCGCCCAGGTGGTCGGGGCCCACGTAGGCCATGGCGGCGACCGGCCGGTCGATGTAGGCATGGCTCGATTTATTGACATCCGACATCAGATAGTCGTGCATCTTGTTGAGGTGGTAGAACAGGGTCATCTCGCCGCCCAGGCCGACCTGGGTGTGGGACGACGCGATCCACGTGACGCTGGAGCCGTTGACGTTCCACTCGCCGGGATCGGTCAGCGTGAGATAGCTCGAGACCGAGACATCATAGCCGTGGGTGACGCCGGCTTTGTTTGAGATCAGGCGGATGGAGTAGCGCCTTCCATGCACGGCGGCGGGACGAAAGGCCCCCAAGTTGCCGATATAGGTCCCGACGACGTTTCCGGTGGAGTCGAGGATCTGGACCTGGTCGTTGTCGTCGGGCTGCCCCACCCCCTCAAAGAGGGTCCAGGTCCCGACATTGAGCGTCGTGAATACGGGCAAGACCTTGACCGCCAAGGGGGCGACGACGTCGAGCGAGACGGTCTGGGTCAGGCGGGCGTCATTGGGGTAGGGGTGCGGCGAGCTCACCGGGGTGGCGACCGTGCTCCAGACCCCGCCGCCGTTGTCATAGTGGGCGCTGGGTCCGCGGAAGTTGGACACGTGCACATAGGGGCCCTGGAGGGAGGTCGCGATCTTGCCCTTGGCGTCGCTGCAGAAGGTCCCGTTGGCGTCGGTCACCGCGGCGTTGGACCCGTCCTTGACGTAGACGCGCTGATGGCGCAGGGGCTGGAGCGAGGGGGCGGTCACGTGCGGATGGATCGTCGGCACGAGGGCCATGACCGTCCCGGAGGTCAGGCAGGGGACCTGGTGGCGGAAATCGTCGTAGCGGAGGAGGACCTGGCCCGTGTGGGCGTCGACGAAGTAGCGCCAGAGGTTCCATTTCCTCCGCAGGGTGAACTTCCACGCCAGGCGCGCGCGTCCCGAGAGCTCGTCGGGCAGAATGACGAGTTCCCCGGGCGCCGAAACCGAGAGGCCCACCTCCCGGCGTACCGACTCGAAAGCCTGGGGGCTCGTCAGCGACGGGGCGACGCCGAGGGCGAGGCCCGGTTCATAGGATGAATTGAAGCCGATGACCCGGCCGTCGTCCTGGAGGTGGACCTTCACTTTCGCGAATTCCACCGGCAGCCCCTGGTAGGTCTGGCGGTACAGGATGTGGCTCATGCCCGATCCGCGCGAGCGGCGCTCCTCTCGAAGATCGGAGGGTTCGACTTGGGTCATCTCCGCGGTCTCGCGAAGAAACGACGCGGCCGCCTCGGGCGGCGCGGCGCCGGAGGCCGCGGCGGCGCCTTCGCTCAGAGCCTCGGGGGCTCCCGTGCGAGGGCTGAAACGAATTTTCCAGCGCCCTCCCTGCGCGGCGTTGAAGGCGGCGAAGGCCCTCGTCGCCCGGGCGGCAGGGCCGCGGCGCGGACGCGGACCGAAATGGTTGAGGCCGAATCGCTTGCGGTCTTCCCCGGAGACTCCTTGCGCGCGGATCGCGGAGCTCTCGCGCGTCAGGCACATGGCGAGGAGGGCGGCGGCGGCGAACACCGCCGCGGCCAGCCCCCATCTTCGGGCGGTCATGGTTTTCCTCCCGTATGATGAGGAGTCAAACCATTCCCTTCGGTCATGGACGCGCCCCCGGCGCCGCCATGCGCCTGACCAGGGCGGCGGCCGCGCGGACGCGAACCCGGGGATCGCGCGCGGGGTGCATGGCGGCTTTGAGGAGTTCCGCGACTCGATCGGCTTTGGCGGATTTGAGGATTTCCACCGCCTCCAACTCCAAATCGCGATCCCCGGTTTTCAGGGCGCCCTCGGCCAATGCCAGGTCGACCTCTTCCCCCCGGCGGCCCAGGTGAGCGGCGGCTTTAAGGGCCAGGCTCGGATGCTCCTTGTCCGCGGCGGCCTCGCGCAGCAGCTGGCTGGCCCTCGTCCCGGCGATCCTGCCGATGGAATCGACGGCGATGACCCGGATGGTGCGGTTGACATCGCGCCTGCCGCGGGCCAGGACTTCCAGGACGAAGGGGTCGGAGAAATTGCCCAACGCCCGCAGGGCCTGGGCGCGGACCCCGGGGGCGGCGTCGGCGGCGGCCTCCCGAAGCTCATCGAGCCCGACCGCCAGCCCGCTTTCGGCCAGCGACCTCGCGGCCTCGGCGCGGATCCCATCGTCGGGACTGCGCAGGGCGAGCAGGAAGCCCTCGGCGAACTCCGGAAAGCCCTGCCGGCAGAGAGCGACGGCGGCCGCGTCGCGCACCGCGGCGGAACGGTCTTCGATCGCCTTTTCCAGGATCTCGACGGCGCGCACGTCCGGGAGGCGGCCGAGCTTGGCGACGGCGGCGGCCCGGACCTTGTCCTCGGCGACCGATTTGATCTCGTCGGCGGGGCCGGCGGTTTTGACGGGCGCCGTGGAGGTGTTCACCGTCGACGTGATCGCCTTCAATCCCGCCGGATCGCCGAGCAGGGCGATGCTGTAGGCCGCCTCCAGTCTCACGTAGAGGTTGCCGTCGCGCAGCATCCGGCGCAGGACCCCCGCGGCGGCGGGGTTGCCGAGTTCCCCCCAAGCCCGCGCCGCTTCCAGGCGGGCTTCCGGGTCGGCGCCGGTGCTTTCGGTCTTGAGGATGGAGAGGGCTTGGCGTCCGAGGGCCGGGTCGGGGGCCGCGGGGGTCGTCGGCGCGGGGGCAGTCTTATCCTCGCTCCGCCCGGGGCGCGCCGGCACCGCCAACATCAACGCGACGACAGGGACGGACCAGGTTGGCGCCAGCAAGGCCGGAGGCATGATGTCGGCCTGCGCCTCCAGGAAATGGAAGCGCAGGTTCCACCCCTAAAAATAGCAGCGGGGGTTTACGGAATTATTAAGAAGCGGCAACGGAGAGGGACGGATATCTGAGAACCGTGACCCGAGGCTTTGGTAAGATAACGGAAGTCCCGGAAGGCTTTGCCTTCCGGGACGGCTTGGGCCCGTAGCTCAACGGATAGAGTACGTGGCTTCGAACCACGGGATCCAGGTTCGATTCCTGGCGGGCCCATTCCCTTGGGCCCATTCCGCCATCCGGCTCGGGGGGGTGCTATTGCCGCGGGGTCTTTCGCAGCGCGGAGAGGCCGCGAAAAACGGGGTTGTCGCGATCTTGGGAAAACTTGAGGGCCTGGCACACCAGTCCATACGCCCACATCGTGAGCCACGTCAGTTTGACCAACCCGTCCCAGGAAAGCACGCGCAGGTTTTCAAGATCGAAGACCTGCTTGACGAGCCTTCCCGCCT
>CAYJXJ010000162.1:0-10772 GCA_964374095.1 uncultured Elusimicrobia bacterium | reverse complement strand
GCACGAGGAGCTGCCCCAGGGGGAAGGGATCGAAGCGAAAAACCTCGAAGGCCGCGGAGGCGGACTTGCCGGAGTTGGCCGCGGTGATGGTCACGAGGCCGGGCTGGGTGAAGACGACGAGACCGGAGGGACCGACCGTGGCGATGCCCGGGTTCGAGGACTGGTAGGAGGTTCCAGCAACTGAAGAGGTCAAGTTCTCGAAAGTGCCGTCTGAGTAGGCGCCTTGCGCTGAGAGCTGGAGCGTGGCGACCGGGGTCGCGGAGTTCAGCGAGATCGGGGCTCCAGGCGGGCCAAGGGCGATGCTCTCCAGGGTCGAGAGGCTCACGCGGATGTCGATGGAGGCGGAAAGGCCGGAGTTGGTGGCGGTGATGCGCGTTACGCCTTCACCCACGCCGCTGACGAGCCCCCCCGCAGAAACGGCTGCCACTGCGGGAAGGCTAGATGAGTAGGTCGTCCCGGCATCCCCTGACGTCAAATCCAATTCTGTTCGATCGCCGCGGACGCCCTCAACGGTCAGTTGTAACCGAGCATTTGCGGATCGTAACGGCAGGGTGATATTCTCCGTAGAGATTCCCAATGAGACTAATGGCGCGCCGGACGCCACATTGATGGGCACCCGAATAGAATGTGTTCCATTTGAGACCGCGATGGCAGTTGCGCCGCCTCCCCGAGCCACGACGCGGCCGGTCTCTGACACAGCCGCAATCGCGGGATCCTCCGATTCAAACCGCGTCGAACTATTGAAGGTGATCTCGCACTTGAATGTCTCTGTACTGCCGAGATGGAAGTATTCTCCGTTAATCCGCAGCTGAATCGCATCTCCGAAGCCGGTCAATGTCGTCGCACTCGATATGATCGTCATACTCCCCAGCCTAAGCTCGAAATCAACGAAAACCGGCATGGTTGCGGAAAAACCCTTGACAATGGCGTTTTCGACCGTGACTGCCGGGATTCCTGGTGATCTCGCTTCCAGGAGCGCCTGGCCGGCCATGACCACCGCCCCGGTCGCGTCATCGAGGACGTACAGAGAATTGGGATCAGTCGTCATTTCAAGCGTGCTGCCGTCATTGAATTCGCCGATCACCTTGAATCGAAGAGTCTCGTTCGGCTGGGTAAGAATCGCGACGCCGGGGTCGAACGCCAGCCTCCTCAGGAAGACGATATCCCCAATCCCAGTCACTCCTCCAGGAACAGGGACATGCGCGGGAACTGGGAATATCAGTTCAGCCCGGCTTGGCCCAAGACCGAACAAGTAGGCGGCCAACCAAATTCCCAGGCGGCAATTGGAACGACAGATCCGCGCACTCATGGGTAGAAGTCCGACAGCACAGGTCCTTCCGACCTGGTCCACGGCCGTTCGCCAAGAAGCCTTATAGCCAATTTGAAGTCGCTCTCTGACTCGGGGAGCCTGGGTCTCAGGAACGCCAAACACGCGGCGATGACCTCCAGCTGTTCCAGGGAGAAGGGCGCCATTCGGGAGCAATACGGTCTCCAGAATTCTCGTTTCCGGTCCGGGCATATGGTATAGAAATAACAGTCGAGAAAATATCCATAGTGCTTACTGGCCTCCGCATCTGGGGTCTCGAATTTCTCCAGGAGCAATTTCAGAAAAGCGGGCATGTAATAGTGAAACGCCTCAGGGGTCAGGAGAGGGAAGACCGGAGAAGGAAATACCAGCGCATCATAGTCACGGGCCCCCCCCCACTCGCTCCAATGCGTCCCCCTCAGCGATTGCTCGATCTCGTCGCAATCCTCACAATGGTGACCCACTATCTTGTCATCCGACGGGCGAGGCACTTCCGCAAATACCCGCGCAACTTCTTGCATGAGCTCTGCCCGTGACATAGAATTCATCGGCACTTGTTATCGATCAATGCTTTCCGACATTTTCTGAGTCCTTTCAAATGGTTCCTGAATTCAGTCCGATGGCCGCTGTCTCCGCCGCCAAAGCACGTGTTATTGAGCGCCTGCTCGGCAACCAGGCATCCAAAGAACTTATTTTCATTCGTGCGCAGTTCGGAACAATCCGTAACACCTTCGCATGTTTTCAAGACGGGCGTAGCGCGTGTCCCGCAAGCTGCGCGCTCAGCCGCCTTTAGCGCCTCATACACTGGCGGATCGCAATCGCCAGGAGGCTTCGGGTCTGGCGGGATTTCGCAGGTCATGATGCCGCCAACCCCCACGCCACCCGGCCCAGGGAGCAAGAGTCCGCCGGATCCCGGTCCTATCGCACCACCGGGTTGACCTGGTGGATCACAATTCAGGGGTACCCCCGGAAGAAAAAAGCGTCCTGTCGAGGGATCGACTGTCGCCGACTGGCCGCATGTCGTGAAGTGACTGGCGCAGCCCTGAACATTTCCTGCTATATTGGTAGTGGGTGAAGGTGTCGGCGGCGCGGCCTGGTGCCACCCTCCCTGCCCAATTCCCTCCCCAGGCAGGCTGTCGATCACGCTCCGGTTCTCCGACACCCGGCCTCGACCCGTCTTGAGGAAAACCCCGCGCGTGTAGTCCAAGGTGAAGATGTCCGTGACCGTCCCCGGAGCAAGGTTGTCGACGTTTGGGAAGCTCACCTGGGCCGGAGGATCGAAAATGGCGTTGGGTGGCTGCACCGTGTCCTCGAACCGGCTGATCTTGCCCTCCGACATCGGCATCGGAGTCTTGTCCGGCGGAACGAATTGCACGTAGATCCGGCCCGTCCTGGTCCCGTCCGCGAAGCGGGCCTGCCCAGGATTGATCGACAATTTCCAGAGCGGATTGGCCCTCAAGGTCAGCGTCCCGCCTTGCGTCTCGGAGACGTCAATGAAGGACTCCGGGTCCAAGGCCGGCAGGATCGACGGCATCCCGATCGAGTTGTCCTGCCCCTCGATCGCGGTGATCGGATAGGAAACCCGGGGATAAGTCTTGCCCAGGATCACGCCGCTGCGAAAGCCGTCCACCGTCAAAATCTGCGCGATGGGGAGCACGGGCTCAAGCCGGAAGAACCCGTTCTCATCCGTCAGGACCCTCTTGTAGACGGGAGTGGTAATGTAGATCCGAATCCCCGGCAACAGCTCGTTGCGCTCGTTGATCACCGTGCCTACGATGGCGGTCGGGGTGCCGGGCCGAACCTCCAGCGAGAGGACGCTGAAGATCGGGGCCTGGCCCTGCATGCCGTCGAAGCTCGCCTGGACCAGGACCGTTCCGGTCGTCAGGCCCAGGGTAAAGGAGGTCTCCGCCATCCCCGAGCTGTCGGTCACTCGCATCGACTGGGGCTGGCCCAGGAAGCTGCCTTGCCCCTGGGTTACGCTGAAGGTGACCGAGGTTCCTTCCACCGCATTGCCTCCCTCGTCCATGGATTTGGCCACAAGCGGCAATGCCAAGGTAGCGCGGGGGGCGAGTTCTGGTTGAAGCCCGATACAACTCGCAGAAGCACGGCATTCCGCGGCCGGGAAAAGGCCGAGAAGGTGACGCTGTTGGCAAGCCCCGCCCCCGAGACCACCACCGTCTGGGTGGCGACCTGCCCGCCCATGGCCCAGGGGACCGAGGCCCTGCCCTCCGAGTCGGTGACGATCTCCTGGCTCCTGAGCCCGCTGGGGTAGAGCTTGCCGTCGCCCATCTCGGCCCTGAAGGTGAGCGGAACGCCGGCTAGAGGCTCGGCGGAGGGACTTACCGCCCGGACCACGATGGGCGCTGGAAGAAGACTTGATATTAGGGCGGTCTGGTTGTCGCCCGCGACCTTCTCAAGGGTTCCGGTCCCGGCCGTGGTGAAGCGGCTCCGGAACACCGCGGCGAGCCGGCTTCCCGTCTTGTCGCGCAGGCCGCTGGAGACCTGGACTTCGTAGTCCCGGGAACTCTCCAAGGCCGCGCGCGGCTTGAGCGTGGCCACCAGATTTCCCTGCGAGAAGGCCAGGTCCAGGGGGACGGTCAGGCCGGTGACGATGTCGGCCAGCCGGACGGCCTCTCCGGTCGCCGTGGCCGACGCGATAGGGATCGAGAAGTAGATGTTCACCAGGACCGTCGCGGGGACGCCCCGCTGCCCGTCGCTGGGACTGACCGCCGTGACCTGGAGGGGAGGACCACCGAGGTTCTCGCGCAGGCCCCGGACGAATTGGAGTATGATGAGCCCGTCCGCCACGTCAACCCGGCCATCTTGGTTCACGTCGGCGTTGTCAGGACTTGGCAGCGAGGCGACGTTGCCGACCCGAAAGTTGGCAATGAGGTCCGAGTCGGCTTTGGTGACCTCGTCGTCGAGGTTGACGTCGCCGATCAGGGCCTGGGCAGGACTCAGAGCAACGGAAAGAATTATGGACACGACAACACCAGACCGCGCTCTCAGCGGCCCCGCGACGGGGAGGACCCCCGCATCATCCGGTCTCGGCGTTCGCAGATGAGGACTGCCTTATGCGGCTATTCTACGCTTGAAGAAGACCCGCCTCCTGAATTCCGGTTGTTGCCGTTTACTACCAACTAGTTTAGCGAAGTTGCCAGATTTTTCAAGACCCAGACTCTCGTGGACACCCCGGGCTCATCCCGATGCTCCGGGGCCGGTCGTGCCACCCGAAGCCGAAGGCGATCAGCAGGGACTCTAGAGATTTGTCAAAGGGCCGACTCGGCGGGTGAAATTGACTCCTTGGAAAATGCTGGTTGGGACTAGCCGAGTTCGCACTTCTCCGGGAAGTACGAATAGTTATGTTAACCCCCCTTGGCACGCTGACGCGGCCGTGGTAGAATTCCGGCATGAGCGCGGGAAGCGCGCGGGACGGCGCGACCATCCGGCGGGTCATCTTCGCCTCGAGCCTGGGGACCCTTTTCGAGTGGTACGATTTCTACCTCTACGGGAGCCTGGCGGTGTTCTTCGGCGGCAAGTTCTTTCCCCCGGGAAACGAGACCGCCCAGCTCCTGGCGAGCCTCGCCACCTTCGGGGCGGGCTTCGGCGTTCGCCCCTTGGGCGCCCTGGTCTTCGGGCATATCGGGGACTTGGTCGGCCGCAAGTACACCTTCCTGATAACGATGGCCACGATGGGCCTCTCGACGGCCCTGGTGGGCTTTCTTCCCACCTACGAGAGCGTCGGGTTGTCCGCGACGGTCGCGCTCGTGGCCCTGCGCCTTCTCCAGGGACTGGCCCTCGGGGGCGAATACGGAGGTGCCGCGACCTATGTCGCCGAGCATGTCCCCGACTCCCGACGCGGCTACTACACGAGCTACATCCAGACCACCGCGACCCTGGGCTTCTTCCTCAGCATGGCCGTGATCGGGGCCACGCGCATACTCATGGGCGAGGAGGCCTTCCGCACCGGGGCGGGGGCCTGGATCGCGGGCTGGCGGATTCCGTTCCTGTTGAGCTTCGCCCTGCTGGCCGTGAGCCTCTACATCCGGGTCACCATGAAGGAAATCCCCCTCTTCACGCGCCTCAAGAGCCGCGGGCATGTCTCCTCCAACCCTCTCAAGGAAAGCTTCACAAAGCCGGCCAACCTGCGTTTCGTCCTGCTCGCCCTCTTCGGCGCGACCGCGGGACAGGGCGTGGTCTGGTACACCGGGCAGTTTTACGCTCTGACGTTTTTGCAGTCGGCCCTCAAGCTCGACTGGAAGATTTCCTACCTGATCGTCTCGGCGGCCCTGGCGATCGGAACCCCGTTCTTCCTCGTCTTCGGACATCTCTCCGACCGCTGGGGCCGCAAGGGGATCATGCCGGCGGGCTGCGTGTTGGCGGCGCTAACCTACGTGCCGATTTACATGGGACTCAAGGCCTTCTCCTCCCCGCTCAACATTCCCGCCATGACCCTGTTGGTGGCCGTTCAGATGATTTACGTCGCCATGGTTTACGGACCGATCGCGGCCTTCCTCGTGGAGCTCTTTCCGACGAACATACGCTACACCTCGATGTCTTTGCCCTACCACCTGGGCAACGGCTGGTTTGGGGGCTTTCTGCCCCTGATCGCGACGGCCGTCACGAGCTCCGCCGGGGCGCGCGAGGCTTTCGGCGAGGGCGCGATCTACGCGGGGCTCCTCTACCCGATCATCGTCTGCCTGGCGACGGCGGTTATCGGCGGACTGCTCATCCCGGAGACCAAAGACCGCAAGATCGACACCGCCATGAGCCCCCCGACCGCGGGGGAAGAAGCCTTTGACTGGACGTCCGTGCTGGTCGCCCTGGGGGCGGGGCTGGCCGTTCTGCTGGCGGGCGGCTGGAACTTCTGGATGGCCTTGATCGGCGCGGCCGCGGCTTTCGCCCTGCCGATGATCGTCCTGCGTCTGGCCTTCGATCGGACCCGGGCGTTCCAGCGGCTGGCCGCCTGCCTGGCCATCGCGGCCGGACTGGGGACACTGGCGTATCCCGCGCTCATGGCGCGCGGCGGCGTCCTGAAGTTCTTCGCGGCCGCGCCCGCGGCCCTGATCTATGCCGCGGCCCTGACGGCCGCGCTCCGCTGGGGCGGACCCGCGCCGGCCGGTGATAATGCCGAATCCGAGCCGGCATGAACGGAAGTTCTCGGTGGCTGCACTCCCTCCCCTTCGACCTGACGCTCATCATCGGCCCGCCCCTCATCTCGGGAATCGTCGCTCTTCTGTGGCGTCCCGCCTCGGCCGACGACATCCCGCTGTGGGCGTGGCTCGTCTTCATCGTGGCCATCGACGTGGCCCACGTCTACTCCTCGCTCTACCGCGTCTACTTCGACCGCGCGGAGTTCACCCGGCGTCGCGGCCTCTACGTCAACGTCCCGCTCGTCTGCCTGGCCGCCGGCGTGCTCCTCTACAGCCACTCCGCCCTGGCCTTCTGGCGCGCCCTCGCCTACGTGGCGGTCTTTCACTTCGTGCGCCAGCAATGGGGATTCTTGAGGATCTACCAGCACTTGGGAGGGGGACGCTCTCCCTGGGACGACCGGCTCGACGCCGTGGCAATCTATTCGACCATGCTTTATCCCCTCGCATTCTGGCACGGCAACGGCGAACGAACATTCGTCTGGTTCACGGCGGGGGATTTTTTGCGACTGCCGGCGTTGCCGGCAGTCGCAGGATGGATCTATGGCGCGGTGCTGACGGCTTTCGTGCTCCGCCAGGCCCAGGTGGGCCGGGCGGGGCACGGCGTCAACTGGGGCAAGATCGGCGTCGTGCTGTCGACGGCGGCGGCCTGGTATATCGGCATCGTCTTCCTCAACTCCGACCTCGCCTTCACGGTCACCAACGTGGTCGCCCACGGCGTCCCCTACCTCGCGCTGGTATGGCTCTACGGCAGGCGCAAGTGGCCGGGCACGGAGTCATGGCTGGAGCCGCTTCACCGCCCGGCGTTCGCGCTGCTCTTCTTGCTCCCGCTGGTGGGCATGGCCTACGCCGAGGAGGGGCTCTGGGATCTCTTCGTCTGGCACGAACACGGCGCCGCTTTCGGCAGCCTGCCGGCGCTGGACCCGGGCCCCTGGCTCAGGCTCCTCGTGCCGCTCTTGGCCCTGCCTCAGGCCACCCACTACGTCCTCGACGCCTGGATTTGGCGCTTCGACGGGTCCAACCCGGGACTGCGGGACTACCTATTCGGGACGCCGGTTACGCATTTAGGGCACCCGGAAGGGGCGCAGGTGCCGCAGGCGACGACTCCGTAGGAGTTCGGAACGCCGCCGTCAGAGCAGCCGTAAGAATTGCAGGTTCCCCCGAAATAACCGGAGTCGCATTTCGGACAGCCGTAGGAGGAGCAGGTGCCGCACGCGGAGACTCCCCAGGAATTCGGCTCGCCGCCGTCCGAGCGGCCCCAGGAATTGCACGTCCCGCCCGAGTAGCCCGACTCGCAGCGCGGACACCCCCAGCTCGAGCAAGTCCCGCATGACGAGACGCCCCAGGAATTGGGCTCGCCGCCATCCGAACAACCCCAGGAATTGCACGTCCCCCCGGAACGACCGCTGTCGCAGCGCGGGCAGCCCCAGCTCGAGCAGGTGCCGCAGGAGACCAAGCCCCAAGCGTTCGCTTCGCCCCCGTCCGAGCAGCCGTAAGCCGTGCAGGTCCCGCCGCGATGCCCCGACCGGCAGTCCGGGCAGCCGTGCGAGGTGCAGAGCCCGCAATCGGAGCAGCCGTAGGCCGTGCAGGTCCCCCCGACCGTCTTGTCCGGGAGGCCCGTGAAGAAAGCGGGAACCGGCTCGGTCTTGAGCCGGCGCCAAAACTCGCGCTGCCGGGCCCACTCGCGGGGCGCGGCGGATGGATCGCGCGTTTGCGCCGCCTCGGTCACGCCCATGAGGCAGGCGAGCAGGGCGAAGGCGGTCCCGGCGGTCTGCATTCCCCATATTATAGCAATCCCCCCCGGCGGACGAGGGCCCTTGGGTTATCAGGGGATTGCCCCTTCGGCCCAGACGCGCTAGACTCTTCGGACATGGCCTCCAGCGATCCGGGCCCCTGCCCATGGTGCCGGAAGACTCCGGCCGAAAAGCCCGAGGCCAAGACTCTGCGGCCCGCATTGCGATGCTCCTGCGGGGCCCTGGCCTTGGCCGCCGAGGGGGCCGATGCGTCCTTCGCCAACGATCTAAGCAGCTTGTTCGAGATTTCGATATCAACGGCGGTCTACGACCTCAAGGACTCCGCGGCCCGGTGGCTGGCGGATTTCCACATCGAACGCAGGAGCGGCCGTCCGGGCTGGACTTGGCTGCTCCGCAAGCTCCCCTGGGAGGCCGCGTCCGGAGCCATGACGGACGCGGAGAGGCTCAAGCGTCTCGCGGCCCAGGCCGAGGACTTCTACGAGCGGTTCTATGACTCGCGCGCCCCGCGGGCCGATTTTCGCGAAGCCGAGGAAGCCTTCGAGTCCGCCATCGAACTCGCGCGCCGCCTGGGCCGGCCAGACGAGGCGCGCCGGCTCGAGGACCGGCTCAAGCACCTGCACGAGACGCGCCGGCGGTTTTCCGGCTCCTAGGAGAGCAATGGCGAAATTGAAGCGGCTCGTCCCGGCCGCCGGAGCACCTCCACCGATGGAGGCGCGCGAGGAAACGTTGCGATGAATGTCGAACAAAAGCTCGATAACGCACCCTCCCCCGGAGATCGCGCCATTCACAGGGCGTTCCGCTGGGCCTTCCTCCGGCTCACACCTCTTCAGCTCATTTCCTGCTGCGCGTGGCTCGTGGCATTCAAGGGTTCCGTTACCAGCGCATCGACTCGCTTGATAACCTGCCGTCCGCCGACCCCGGGATTCTGGAAATCGCGCGAGAGGCCCCGCCCTCGGGAGTCAATTCCAATATGGCTCGCGGCGCGGTTTGAGATGATCATCCAACGATTTCGATGGCGATAAGGGACCACATCAAGCCCGGCGAGATCGCGGTCCTATTCTCGTTTCTCTGCGCTATCGGGCTGACGGTCGCCCTCGAGCTCCGGTGGCTGGCCCACCGTTTCCTTCACCGGCTGACGGCCTCCCCGCCGCCGTTCTGGCCTTGTGGCGGGGCCGCCGCCCAAAGGGTCCTTACCCGCGGTTTGAATATGATGGCGGTGGGCGGCCTGCTTTGCGTCCTCTACGGCTGGCGCATCGAGCCGGGCTGGCTGGAGATCACCACGACCGAGATTCGTTCCGAGAAGATCAGTCCGGCATCGGGCCGGGTCCGCATCGCGCATCTCTCCGATTTCCATTCCGAGCGGGAGCCGCTCAACGAATGGAGGGCCTCGGAAATGATTTCGGGGCTGCGGCCGGACCTCATCGTCCTGACGGGAGACTACATCAACGAGGAGGCGGGGCTTCCCGTGGCGCGCAAAGCCCTGGAGACTTTGGCGCGGGCGGCGCCCGTCTACCTGGTCACGGGGAACTTCGACAGCGGTCTTCTTCCGGAGGATGCCTTCGCCGATCTCCCGGTTGCGGTCCTGCGCAACGATACCCGCGAGATCGAAATCCGGGGAACGCCCCTGCGGATCAGCGGGCTTTCCTTTGAGAACTCGGGCTACTTCCCGCTCCTAGCCCGGAAACTCGCGAAGAAAAAGGCCCTCGATCTCTTCCTGCATCACGATCCCGACCTGGCGGACGCGGCCGCACGGGCCGGGATGGACCTCTACCTCGCCGGCCACACCCATGGCGGCCAGGTGCGCCTGCCTTTCTACGGGGCGCTGATGACCCTGTCCAAGTTCGGCAAGCGCTTCGAGTCGGGCCTCTACCGGGTCGGCGGAATGGCCCTTTACGTCAACCGCGGCCTGGGCATGACCGGCGAAAGGGCGCCGCGGGTGCGCTTTCTTTGCCGGCCGGAGATCACCGTCATCGACCTGGCGCCCGCGCTGAACCCCTAAAGCGTCCCCGAGCCGGGGCTTTTGTTAGAATCTGGAAGCATGAAGGTCAACGTCGCGGCTATGCCCGGGCTGATTTATGGCACGGCTTGGAAAGCGGACCGGACCGCGGATCTGGTTGTAAAGGCCGTGATGGCGGGTTTCCGAGGCATCGACACCGCGTGCCAGCCCAAACATTACTCCGAAGCGGGCGTCGGTCAAGCTCTAAATACTCTCGCGAAGAAAGGCATCACGCGCGAAGCGTTGTTTCTCCAAACGAAGTTCACCTCGTTGAACGGCCAGGATCCCTCCCGGTTGCCTTACGATCGAAACGCCCCCTTGGCCGCCCAGGTGGCGCAATCATTTTTGGCTTCGCGGAAAAATCTCGGCACGGATTACGTGGATGCCCTGGTGCTTCATTCACCGTTTAGAACCCACGATGAAACGATGACCGCCTGGCGGGCCATGGAAAGCATCCACCACAGCGGCGGGGCCCGCTCGCTTGGGATCAGCAATTGCTATGAACTCGCGGTTCCCACAGCGTCAAAAGTCGGTTGGCCTGCCTGATTTGACTTAAAATCTCAGCT
>CAYJXJ010000161.1:0-10790 GCA_964374095.1 uncultured Elusimicrobia bacterium | reverse complement strand
GAATTTGGCGGATGGCGGGATGTGACCCCATCTTTGCCCGTAAAGAAAACTTAACAGGCCCCTTCCATAATGGGGGGCCTAGGAAAGAAACCATGGACAAGGAACGCGAGTTCTTCGACGCCTCCGCGGTCAACGACCTGGATACCGCCCGCCTGGCCCTGCGCTGGGCGCTGGAGAAAGTCCACAAGCTCTCCGAAGAAGCCTCCCTGATGCGGGAGGAGAAGGACCGCGCCCTCACCCAGAACCGGCAGCTCTCCGAGGAGACCCTTCAGAAGGACCAGGCCCTGGAGCGTTGGAGGGAGACGATCAAACTCTGGGAAGCGACCCTTAAAGACCACAAGCGCCGCGAGGAGGAGATGCGCGAAGAGCTGCGCAAGGAGCTCTCCCAAGAGGAAGATGTCCGGGCGCGGGAGGAGCGCCAGCAGCTCCTCTCCCAAATCGACGCCTTTAAGCGCGAGCTCGCGGCCAAGGAGGCCGAGACCGGAGCCCTGCGCCGCGAGATCATCGACGCGGTCTCCGAGGCCCGCCGCAACGCGGAACGCGAGCTCCAGGATGTCCTGCTGCACCAGGAGCGCTCCCTTGAGGAGACCAAGAAGTCCTACCTCGAGCGCGTCCGCATCCAGGGCGACGTCCTGCGCTCCCGGGAGCGCGACCTCGAGACCCAGCAGCGCCTCATCGACGAGCAGATCCGGGCCAAAGAGACGGAATTTCGCCGCAAATACGAGCAGTTCGAGGAGGACCTCGCCAAGCGCAACCGGGAAGCCCTCGCCCGCGAGGAGAAGGAGCTTCGGGAGAAGCACGACGCCAAGCTCGCTCAAACCGAGGAACTGCAGAAGGCCCAGGAGGCCAAGATTGAATCCCGCCGGGCCAAGCTCGATGAGGAGCAGACCCGCCGGTTGGAGGATCTCGAAAAGGCCTACCAGCACAAGCACGAGGCCGAATGGGGCCGCCTGCAAGAACGCCTCGAGGTCGAGCGGAGGTTCCTCGAGGACCATTTCCGCCAAAAGGAGGCCAAGCTCGAGGACAGCGTGATCGAGCGCCACAAGGACTTGATGGGCCACTACGAGCGTAGAGAGGCCGAGCTCCTGGCCAAGTACCAGACGCTGGAAGACGAGCTTATCCGCCGGGAGAAGGAACTCGGCCGGCAGAGCCAGCTCAAGCTCGAGGAAGGCCTGGCCCGGCACCGCGCCGAGCTCGCCCTCCAGCGCGAGGCGCACGAGCGGGAGCTCGCCCGCCGGGAATCCGATCTCCGGGACCAGGCCCGCGACCTGGAGGCCATGCAGGCGCGCCGCGAGGAGGAGCACTTCGCCGCCGCCGCCGAACTCCACGCGCAGTACCGGACCAAGGAGGAGGAGCTCGCCCGCAAGACCCAAGAAATGATGGCCGCGTGGACGGCCAAGGAAAAGACCCAATGGGAGGCCCTCCAGCAGCGCCACCATGACGCCATGGTCGCGAGCCGCCAAAAACTCGAGCGGGAGCGGGTTGAGATCGAGACGCGCCTGCGGGGGCGCGAGGAGGAGCTCGCCCTGCGCCGCCAGGAGCTCGAGGACTGGCGCCTCAAGGCCTCCCAGGATATGGAGACCCGCTTTCAGGAGCGGGCCGCGGGCTTGGAGGAGTCCCACCGCCGCGCGCGCGAGGATCTCGAGGCGCGGGGCCAGGCCCGGGTCGCCGAGCTCGAGGCGACGCAGACCGCCCGGGCCGGGGCCCTCGAGGAACGCGCCCGGGCCCTGCAGGACTCCCTGACCGCGCAATGGGCCGAGCGTGAGCGGGAGCTCTCGCGCCAAAACCAGAATGAGCGGGACGCCCTCGCCGCGCGCCACCGTTCGGAGCTCGCGAGCGAGCGCAAGACCCTCGAGGAAATCTACCGCAAGAAGGAGGAAGACCTCACCACGGCGCTTCAGGAACGCGAGTCCGAACTCCGGCGGAGCGCGGCGGCCGAGCAGACGCGCTGGCTCGAGTCCCAGGAGGCGGCCGCCCAGGCCGTTCGCCGACAGGAAGCCGAGCGCGCCCTCCAGGACGCCGAAGCCATGCGGTCCCAGCACGACGAGAGGATGCGCGCGCTCCAGGACGATTTCCGCAAGGCCGCCGAGGAAAAAAACGCTCAACTCGAGGCGGAGCACCGGGGCCGCCAGCGCGACTTGGAGGAGCGCCTCGAGAGCCTCGACGCCCAGGCCAAGGCCCAGCGCGAGCGCGAGGCCGAAGAGTCCCGCCAGAAGCTGGCCGAAGAGGCCGCGTCGGTTCGCGCCGCTCTCCAAGACGAGCGAAACGTCCTTCAGTCCAAAACCCGGGCCATGGAGGCCTCCCTGCACGCCGCTTTCCTCGAGAAGGAGAAGGCCCTGCGCAACGAATCCTTCGTCAAGGAAGCCCAGTGGCGCGGCGAGCTGGCATCCAAGGAAGATTCCCTCCGGAAAGCCCTCGAGGCCACCCTCGCCAGGGAGAAGGCGCTTCTGGAGGATCGCGCCGCGGCCGTCGAGGGCTCCCTCCGGGAGAAATTCGCCAACGACCAGGCCGCCCTCCAGCAGGCTTGGGCGCAGCGGGAGCGGGAGTGGGTCGCCCAGCGCGAGGCCCTGCTCCACGCCGACCGCGAGCGCCTGGAGGCCGGCCTGCGCCAGAAAGAGTCCACCCTCAACTCGCTGCGCCTGGAGCTCGAGGAGAAATACTCGACTCGGGCGGGCGAGGTCGAGGCCGAGGCCGCGCGCAAGGCGGCCGCGCTCGAGGAGTCCTGGACCGCCCGCCAGCAGGAGGTCGAGGCCCTTCGGGTCCAGCTCCTGGTCGACGCGCGCGGCAAGGAGGCCGATTTCCAGGAGCGCACGCGCCGGCGCGAGGCCGAGATGAAGAAGGCCATCGATGACCGCATCTCCGAGCTCTCGGGCCTCGAAGCCCGTTACCAGGAAGCCTGGGTCCGCAAGGAAGCCCAACTCCAGGCCGCGCTCTCCGACCGCGAAGCCCAATGGCTCAAGTTCCAGCGCGAGGCCTTGACGCGGGAGCGGGCCGAGTGGGAGTCCGCCCGGGAACAGGAGTTGGAATCCCGGCGCCGGGATCTCGAGACCGTCTACGACGCCCGCCACCGGGCCCTGGAGGAGTCCGTGCGGGGCCGGCAGAAGGAGGTCGAATCGGGACTGGCGGCCAAGGAGGGCGAGCTCATCCGGAACGCCGACGAGCACCTGATGAAGTCGCGCGCCGAGCTCGACGCCTCCATCCGAGCGCGCGAGGAAGCCCTCGAGCTCAAGTATCTCGAGCTCGAGAGGCGCCTGACGGGCGAATGGGTCTCCAAGGAGACCGCCTTCGACGAGCAGAAGAAAGCCCTCGTCGAGCGGGAGGTCGCGGTCCTACGCGCCCAGTTCTCCCAGGCCCAGGCCGCCGTTCAAGCCCGCGCCCAGGCCGCTGAAAAGGAGATGGGGGAGCGGCGCGCCGCCCTTGAAGCCGAACACGAACAGCGCGTCCAGGCCGCCCAGGCCTCCCTTCAGGCCGAGCGCGACTCCCTGCGCGCCCAGACCGAGAGCCGCGGCCGCGAGCTCGACGAGTCCTACCGCGAGAAGTTCGTCGCCCTCGAGGCGGAGAAAGGCCGCCTCGCCTCGACCCTGCTGAATAAGGAAGAGGAGTTCAACGAACGCCACCAGCAGCTCGAGCGCGACCTCCGGGCCGAGCTCAACAAGATCAAGATCGACCTCGCCCAGTCCTACGAGGACAAGTCCCACAAGCTCGCCGAGGACCGCGCGGCGCTGCAGAAGGACTACGAGCGGCGCCTGCGCGACCTGGAACGCCGCGAGCGGGAGAAGGACGGGCCGAAGTAGGGCGAGGGAACTCCGCCCGGGCGAAGTCCTACATGCCTGACACCCCGGGTGCCCGTCTCAGCCGCCCCGGTTCTCCACGGAGAATGCATGATAACAAATGCCGGGCGCCTGCGAATCCGGCGACCCCCGCCAATGAGTCACGATCCGAATCAGAGGGAGCGCGCCATCCCGCACAACTGTACACGCGGCAATTAACCGGCCGGCCTACGACTGCGCCAATTCGTTGCGGCGCGACTCGGCCAGGCGCGTGAGCGTGCGCGTCATGTCCGAGCTCTTCTTGACCAGGCGGTGGAAGTCCTCGGCGCTCAGGCAGAAGATCACCGCGGGGTCCAAGGCCGTGGCCGTGGCCGATCGGGACTCGCCGAACAAGAGCGACATCTCGCCGAAGAAATCCCCCTCCTCGAGCGTCGCCACGGGCTTCTCCCAGCCCTTCTTGGAGATCCGCACCCGGCCCTTTTGGATGAGGTAGAGGGAATCCCCGACTTCCCCCTCCACGCACACCTTCGCCCCGGCGGCGTACTCCAAGATGAGCATGTGGGGCAGCACCTGTCCGAGGTGCTCGCGTCCCAGGCGGGAGAAAAAACCCACGTTGCGCATGCCCTGCTCGAGCCACTTGATTTCCTCCGGGCCGGGAGGCACGGCCCTGGGCCGAACGGCCTCTTCCTCGGGGGGCGCCATGCCCAATTATAGTAGAATTTGTTTTCCGATGACCAACTCTCCGGCGCCGCCCTCCGGCTTTCGCGACTTCCCGCCCCCGGCCCAGGCCCTGCGCCTGCGCGCCATCGAGACCATCACCAGGGTTTATTCCTCCTTTGGCTTTGCGCCCATCGGGACCTCCTGCGTCGAGGACCTTCACGTCTTGCAGAACAAGGGCGGCGGCGAGAACGAAAAGCTCATCTTCAAGATCTTAAAGCGGGGCGACAAGCTCGACCTGGCCCAGGGTCCCGCCGAGCTGGCCGACCTCGGCCTGCGCTTCGACCTCACCCTCCCCCTGGCCCGGTTCTACTCGCGCCACCAGGGCATCCTGCCGCATCCGTTCAAAGCCCTTCAGATCGGTCCGGTATGGCGCGCCGAGCGGGCCCAAAAGGGCCGCTACCGCGAGTTCGTGCAGTGCGATGCCGACATACTCGGCAGCGAACACTGGTCCTGCGAGGTCGAGGTGGCGCAGGCCATGGTCGCCGCCTTGACCGCGGCGGGCCTGGAACCCCCGACCGTCCTCTTCAACGACCGGCGCCTGCTCACCGCCCTCCTCGACCGCGCCGGAATTCCCGCGCCGACGCGCTCGGCGGCGTTCATCGCCCTCGACAAGCTCGACAAGACCTCCCCCGAGGCCGTTTTCGGCGAGCTGGAGACCTCCGTCGGCGTCGGACCGGCCAAGATCCTGCGCGAGTCGGTCCTTTCCACCGAGCCCGACCCGCGGCTCCTGGCCCAGGCCTGCCCCGAGGCGGCGCGCGGCCTCGACCATATCCTGGGGGCCCTGCGCGGCTTGTTCGGCGCGCCCGAGCGCTTCCGCCTCGCGCCGAGCTTGGTGCGGGGCTTCGACTATTACACCGGCCCGGTCTTCGAGCTGCGCGCGGCCGGGCTCTCCGGCTCCATCGGCGGCGGCGGCCGCTACGACGGCCTGACCGGACAGTTCGCGGGCAAGGCCGTTGGGGCCTGCGGCGGCTCAATCGGCTTCGAGCGGCTGATGCTCCTGCTGGAGGAGCGCTCGGCGGCCCGGCCGGCCGGCCCGGACGTCGTGGTGACGGTCTTCGCCGAGGAATTGCGGGCGCGTTCCTGGGAAGCCGCGGCGGCTCTGCGCCGCGCGGGGCTTTCGGCCGACGTCTACCCGGGGCACAAGGGGTTGGGGGCCCAATTCAAGTACGCCGATTCCAAGGGCGCCGCCTACGCGGCCGTGATCGGCCCGGATGAGGCGGCCGCGGGCAAGGTCAAGCTCAAAGAGCTCGCCACCGGCTCGGAGCGGCTCGTCGCGGCCGACGGACTGGCCGAGGCCCTGCGGCGCAAGCCGTGACCGGCCCGACCAACTCGCGGGCCGCCGAGCTTCTCCAGGAGATGGCCGTGCTCCTCGAATTGGAATCGGCCAACCCCTTCCGCGTGCGCGCCTACCAGCGCGCCGCCCAGACCGTGGGAGGATTGCCGGAGCCCGTCTCCGGGCTTTCCGCCGAGCAGCTGCTGGAGGTGCCGGGGATCGGCAAGGGAATAGCCGCGCACTTGGCCGAGATCAACGACAAGGGCACGTTCCGCGATCTCATTGAGCTGCGACGAAAAGTGCCCAAAGGGCTTTTGGAATTGTTGAAGGTACAGGGGCTTGGGCCTAAAAGGGCGCGGGTACTCTTCGATACGCTCAAGATCGACTCGCTTGAAAAACTTCGCGCCGAAGCCGGCAAAGGCCGGCTTCGGGCGCTGAAGGGCTTCGGCGAGAAGCTGGAGGCGTCGATTCTCAAGGGGCTCGATTTCGTCGAGGCCGCGGGCCGCCGCATGCTGGCCTGGGAAGCGCGCGCCTTGGCCGCCGGACTCGTGGAGGCTCTGGCCGCGGTCAAGGGCGTCGCCCGGGTCGACTTGGCCGGCTCCTTGCGCCGCGGGCGCGAGACGGTCGGGGACCTCGACATTCTCGCCTGCGGCCGCGCGGGCGCCGCGGCGGTTTCGGCCTTTACCAAGCTCCCCCAGGTCGAGCGCGTCCTCGCCTCGGGCTCGACCAAAGCCAGCGTCCTGCTGAGAGCGGGCCTCCCGTGCGACCTTCGGGTGGTGCCGGCGGCGAGCTTCGGGGCGGCCCTGCAGTACTTCACCGGCTCCAAGGATCACAACGTCGCCCTGCGCGAGCGCGCCTCGGCCCGCGGCCTCACGGTGAATGAATACGGAGTCTTCAGGGCTTCGGACACGGGCCGCAAGCGCCCGCTGGCGGGAAAAACGGAAGAGGAGGTCTACCGGAAGCTGGGCATGGATTGGATCCCTCCGGAACTGAGGGAGAATAGAGGAGAACTGCAGGCGGCGGCCGAAAAACGCCTGCCGCGGCTGGTGGCGCTGGCCGATGTTAAAGGAGATTTTCACAACCATTCCACCCACACCGACGGCGCCGATACCCTGGAGGCGATGGCCCGCGCGGCCGCGGCCATGGGCTGGGAGTGGGTGGCCTTGGGCGACCATTCGCAATCCCTGGGCGTGGCGAACGGGCTCTCGGTCCCGAGGCTGCGCGCGAGCTTCCGGGAGCTCGACGGCATTCGCGCGAAAGTCCGCGGCATCCGGCTCATGCGCTCCATGGAGGTCGACATTCTCAAGGACGGCTCCCTGGACTACCCCGACGACGTGCTCTCCGAGATCGACGTGGTCATCGGTTCAGTGCACTCGGCCTTCCAGCTGGGAGAAGCGGAGATGACCGAGCGCATCCTCAAAGCCGTCCGGCACCCGCGCCTGCACATCGTCGGGCACCTCACCGGCAGGCTCCTCAACCGCCGCGCGGGCTACGCCGTGGACGCCGAAAAAGTGCTCGCGGAGGCGGCGCGAACCGGCACGGCCCTCGAACTCAACGGCCAGCCCCAGCGCCACGATATCGACGACGTGCGGGCGCGCCGGGCGCGGGAGCTGGGCTGCCCCCTGGCGGTGACGACCGACGCCCATGCGGCGGCGCACTTCGGCTACATGACCTCGGCCGTGACCATCGCCCGCCGCGCCTGGCTGACGAAAGACGACCTCCTCAACTGCCTGAGCGCCGCGGAACTCCAAAGATGGCTCACGGGCTGATCCTCCTCATCCTGGCGGCCTCCCCGGCGGGGGCCATGTTCCGCGACATCGATGATTCCCGGTGGCACCTGGCCGACCCTCCGGGGTTTTCCTTCGCGAGCGAGAAACCAGGCGGCGGCGTTGAATGGCAGATGGGGAAGGCCGGCGGCGACGCCATCCTGTACGCGACGCGCCGGCACCGCGAGCATCCCCTGACGCACGAGGAATGCGCCATGCCGGAGGATACCCGGGAATTCGACGGCTTCCACCCCATGCACAAGACCCTCGCCTTCTACTGCGGGAACAACACATTCCATTACGTGGTCCAGATCGGGATGATCAGCGAAGGACGCGGTCCCCTGTCCGATGAGCGCGCCGACGCCATCCACGTGTCCTACAAGACCTTCCGTTCGCCCGTCCGGCCGGGCCACGCGGCCGCCATCCGCGCCGCCCTCAAGAGCCTGTCCCCGGCCACCGCCGTCGACCTCTCGCCGCGCCGGACCCCCGCCCCCCGAGCGGGCGGCACGCGGCCCCCCGCCGGCGGCGGCCGCGCCGGGAAGGCCCCCTCACGGACCTGGACGGATGCGGCGGTGCAGGTCCTAGCCGAGGGGAGCGAGGTCGTGCTCCGCGGGGAGGAAGCCAAGCTCTTCGGGATCAACGACCTCACCCCGGCCAAGAAAGTCGCGCACCCGGCGGCGGACTCCACCAACGGCCTGGACCGGGTGATTTACGTCGCGGTCCGCCCCGGGGAAGGGCCCGAGGGCTTGGAGGCCACGCACATCCTGCTCAAAGCCGCCAAGGGCAAGGGCCGCTCGCGCGAGGAACGCTTCCTGCGCGTGGGGATGAACGGGCGCCTGCAGAGCGCCGCGAGGCCGGGCGCCAAGCGCCCCCAGCGCCTCCAGCCCGGAGACCCGGCGGCCGTGACCTGGTTCGAGCGCGAAGCGGAGTTCCACCTCAGGGGCGAGCACCGGGTCCGGCCATGAAGGCGCTGCTGCTCCTTTTGATTTGGGCCGCGCGCCCCGCCGGCGCCGAAGTGCGCGATGTCGAGAAGTCGGGCTGGCGCATGGCCGATCCCGCGGGCCTTTCCTTCGATGGGAAAGGGGCCTACGACATGGGTTGGTCGCGGACCGCGGGCGCGGGCGTGGAGACGACCCTCCGGCTGGGGGCTTCAAGACGCGAACATCCCATGAAGGCCGACGAGTGCGAAGACCCGCGGGAGACCCACGAATTCGACGACGCCCACCCGCTGTTCAAGACCCTGATCTTCACCTGCGGCGACCGCGTCCTACACTACGTCATCCAGACCGGAATCGAGCACTCCCGCGACAAGGATCTCTTCCCGGACATGGCGGTCACGGTCCATTTCACCTACAAGTCCTTCAAGGACCCGCTGCGGCCGGGCCACTTGGCCGCCATCCGCGCCGCCCTCAAGGGACTCTCGCCCTCCACCGGAGTCTCCCTGGGGAGCCGCCAGGCCGCGCCGGCGGGACCGGCCGCGGGCAAGCCTCCCCCCAAAACCGGCCCCAAACGCGGCGCGCCTGCCCGCACCTGGACCGACGCCGCGGTGCAGGTCCTGGCCGAAGGGAACGAAGTCGTGATCAAGGGTTCGGACGCCAAGCTCTTCGGCGTCAACGACCCCACCCCGGCCAAGTTCCTGGCGCATCCCATCGCGGACTCGACCGACGGAATAGAACGGACTCTCTACGTCGCGGTCCGGCCGGGGGAGGGACCCGAAGGCCTGGAGGCCACGCATCTCCTGCTCAAGGCCGCCACGGGCAAGGGCCGCTCGTACCAGGAGCGCTACCTGCGCGCGGGGATGAATGGACAACTCCAGGGCGCGGCCTCAGGCCCCAAGGGTCCCCGGCGCCTGAAGCCATCCGATCCGGTGGCCGTGACGTGGTTCGAGCGGGAGGCCGAGTTCTACCTGAAGGGCGAGCACCGGGTCCGGCCCTGAGAGACAATCGTCCTAGGGGACCGTGGGCCGATGTTTTACTCCCAGGCCCGGGAGTAAAACGCCGCGCGGGACACGGTGAACGAGCCGGCCCGCGACGTAGCTCTCGCGCACCGCCGCGCGGCTTCCCCGGAACACGACCTGAGCCGCGACTTCCGACGCTTCCGGGCGGGCCAAGGGCCAGCGCGGCGCGACGCCCCGGGGATCAAGCACTATGAAATCCGCTTCCTTGCCGGGTTCCAGGCTGCCGATCCGTTCCCCGAGTCCCAAGGCCCTGGCTCCGCCCAAGGTCGCCAGGGTGAAGGCCTCGACCGGGCCGATCGCCTCGCGGCCGTCGAAGAGCCCGTGGGCTTTCGCCAGCCTCTGGGCGTAGACCGCCTGGCGCATCACCTCGAACATGTCCAAGGTCGGGCCCCCGGCCACATCCGACCCGAGACCCACCGGCACCCGCGCGCGCCGGGCGGCCCCGAGGTCCATGATGCCGCTGGAAAGGAAGGCGTTGGAGGTGGGGCAGTGGGCCAGCCCCGCCCCGCGCCGGGCCAGGAGCCGGACCTCGCCCGCGCCCAGCCAGACGCCGTGGGCCAGCACCGTCCGGGGCGAGAGCAGGCCGGCCCGGTCGTAAACCTCGGCGTAGCCCCGTCCGAACCGGCGGCGGACCCGGCGGATCTCCGAACGGTTCTCCGAGAGGTGGGTCTGCACGTGCGCGCCGTAGCGCTCGGCCAAGCGGGCCGCGCCGGCGAGCAGTTCCGGCGAACAGCTCAGGGCGAAGCGCGGCGTGAACGCGTAGCGGATGCGTCCCTCCCCGGCCCCATGCCAGCGCTCGCAGAGTTCGGCGCTCTCGCGCAGGGAGAGTTCCCGCCGCGACTCCCCTGCCCGCGCGGCGCGCAGATGCCGGTCGTAGGAACCCCGGTCCATCATCACCTTGCCCATGATCACGCGCAGGCCCGAGGCGAGCGCCTCCTCGAAGCAGGCCTCGGTCGAGTCGCGCCAGACGCTGGTATAGACCGCGGCGCTGGTCGTGCCGTGCGCCGCGAGGTCCCTAAAGAAGCGCCGCGCCAGCGGCCGGACCCGATCCCCCCGGAACCCCGCCTCGGCCGGGAAGATCCTGGTCTTGAGCCACGGCAGGAGTTCCCCCGCGTCGGAGGCGACCTCGGCGTACTGGCTGAGGTGGCAGTGCGCGTCCACCAGGCCCGGGAGGACCAGGGCGCGCCGCAGGTCCCGGACGCCGCGCGGCGTCTCCCCCCGCGCGGCGCGCACCGACATGATCCGCCCCCCCCCCACGGTGAGCACGGCATCGGGATAAAACGCCAGGGCCCGCACTTGGCACG
>CAYJXJ010000160.1:0-10873 GCA_964374095.1 uncultured Elusimicrobia bacterium | reverse complement strand
TCCGAGGAGCTCATGGCGATCGGCTCCGAGATCACCAACATGAAGGAAGGCGCGGGGGGCGCGCTCGGCGGCGACAACAATTTGGGGGACCACGCCGACTCCGTCCACCAAATGGGCAAGAAGCTCAAGACTCACTCCACCATACTCATGATCCTATTCGGCATCGCCACCGGGGCGCCGCTGGCGGGGTTCATCATCGGCGCTTTCGCCGCGGTGGCGGTGGCGGTCGTTTCGGCGATCGTGGCCGCTATCATGTCCGGAATGGCGGCCAGCACCCTCAAGGACCTCATGAGCAAGATGTTCCCCAACGGCTAGCGTAAGGGCCGGCGGCCGGCGTCCCTAAAGGAGTCCCGGGAACTTTTTCACGAACTGACGCGTTCCACTCTTGATGACCGGCCAGGCCCCGAATTGGAAGAAGGGGTCCAGCCACGGGGTCAGGAACCGGAACTCGCCGCGGATGGCGAGCCGGGTCCCCGGGGGGACCGCCTCGAGGCGAAAGACCACCCGGAACTCGACCGCGTTGATGTTGGCCAGGAATCGCATCAGACGGCCGCGGCCCCACATTCCCTTCATGAGCGAGACCGCGGCGCGGTCCGGGTTCCAGGGCTCGGAGGCCAGGACCAGCGCGAGCGGCGGGGACCATTTCTCGACGCGCATGGTTTGCATCACGGTCCCTTGGCGGAGCGCCCCCCAACGCATGCCGGCGTCCTTCCCCCCCAAGGACTGAAGTTCTTCGCCCCAGCCGTAATCCCTGAAGTGGCGCGCGCCGTGGTAATAATGCACCCACCAGCGGGGCACCTCCCGGAGCGCTTTCCAGACGGCCCGCGGGGGGGCCGGGAGCGTGAGGGAGTCCTCCACCACGACCATAAGCCAATCTAGCAGGTCGCCGGCCCGCAGTCAACCGCTTTTGAGCCAGCGGAGCGCCAGGCGCCGGCGCGCCCAGATCCAGGCCATCTGCCACGCCAGGTCCCGGGAGACGCCGTCGAGATCCCACATATCGTGGAGGACCAGCCAATGGGAGGGATGGCGGCCGATGCGCGCTTCCATGGACCGCAGAAGCCGGCCTTCGATCTCTTCCTGGGTGACGCCCGGACCGGGTTCGATCGGCGGATCGCCGACGATGCGGTAGCGGCCGGATTCAAAGACCGCGTAGGCGGGCAGGATCGGGCTTCCCGAGGCCAGGGCCATGCGCGCCACCCCCTGGGGCGGCCTAAACGGCGCCCCGAAAAACGGGGCGGTGCGGTTATCCGGGAAGTAGTCCAGGTCGGTGCTGAGATAGAGGACCTCGCCGCGGCCGAGGCACTTCAACCCGTCGACGGCGCCGTGCCCGAGCCCGGTGAACCGCAGGGTCTCCAGGAGGGCGCTGGGCCAACGGTAGAAATGCGCGTCGTTGACCATGACCGTCACGGGTATGCCCGCGAAGGCCGTGGAAACGTAGATCATGCTCTCGTCGCCAAAGTGCGGCGAGGCGAGGATCGCGCCCCGGCCTCCGGCAAGGAGCTCGCGCAGGGGCGGCAGGTGGCCGGGCTCCGCTTTCCCGGCGTAGCGCGCGGGGTCGCCCGGGAGCGTGTATTGATCCACCACGACCTCCCCATGTAGACGCGCCATTGCCGCGATCACGGAGTCGATCTCCGGGAGGCTCGGCTCCCGGCCCGCGGCGTGGGCGAGAATCCTGCGAATGTTGCGGCGCAACATGCCGCGAACAGCGGGGGACTCGAAGACCCGCTCCGCCATCCTTCGCGTCAACGACTCGGTCCTGGCCCTGCCGAGGAGCCTTTCCGCCAGGCCGAAGAGATAGTAATCCGGGCGCTTCACCGCCGCCATTATAAGAAGGAATTCGCCCGCGCCGCCAGTTATTGGGGGCGCCGGCAAACTGGTATAATCCGCGTCATCCCCTGACAGGAGGATTCGCATGCCGGCATTCGACGAGGAGGCCGTCCGAGGCGAGGTCCGCAAGCTCATCATGGACGTTCTCGCCCGCAAGAAATCCGCCGTCGGTCACGAACGCGTCGTCGCGGGGGTCTCCCTCACCGTCCAGCTCGGGATCGATTCCCTGGATATCCTCCAGATCATGGCCGTCGCGGAGAAGCGCTTCGGGATCAAGATCCCCGAGGAGGAGTTGAAATCCATGGACGACCTGGGCGGAATCGTCGCGGCGGTGCGCACGCACTGGCCGGCCTCGTAGTATTCCATGGAGGGTTCCAGCCGCGGCGTCCCGGCGGCGCCGGTCCCGATCCAGGCGGCGCGCTGTCCTCTCGGCTGGCTGTTCATCTTCTCCGGCTCGATCCATGTGGGTCTCATGGTGTTCGCCGCGCTCTACTCCCAAGGCTGGGTCCCGGTTCCGATCCCGGCCCAACGCTGGGAGCTGTCGTACTTCATCCATCTCCTCGGCACGGTCGCGGCGGGGGTCTTGTTCATCCTGCTATGCCGGTCGCAGGGAGTGGCGATCATGCTGCAGCTGTCCGTGGACCTGGGGGTGGGGGTGTTCGTCTTCGACGGCCTCTTCAAGCTGATCGGCAGCCAGATCGCCGCCGGCCGGCTCTCCCCCTGGCTGGCCCTGATCGCGAGTGTCTGGCTGCTTTTCTACGGCCGGAGGCTCAAGGACGGCCGTCAGGTCTGGTCCAAGCTGGATCTTCTCTAGGGCCCCGCGGGGCCGGCCGCCGGAGCGCTTACAGGAGATCCGGGAATTTGGCGATGAGGCGCCTGGCTCCCCTCTTGATGCCGGGCCATGCCCAGATCTGGAAGAAGGGCTCCATCAACGGCGACAGGGGGCGGAACTCGCCGGAAAGCGTCAACGTGGTCTGCTCCGGCCCGGCGGGCGCGAGCGTCAGCGAAATCCGCCAGGCGACTGCGGTCATGGTCGTGAAGAAATCCTTCAAGAAACCGTGGCCGGGTTTCCCCTCCATCTTCATCACCATGACGGAGGCGCGGTCCGGATTCCAAGGCTCGCTGGCGAGGACGAGGGTTTCGAGCGGCGACCACTGCTCGACCCGCATGGTCTGCATCACGGTTCCCCCGCGGCCGGCGCCCCAACGCATGCCCGGGCCTTCGCCGCCCAGGAATCTAAGATCTTCGCTCCAGCCGTAATCCTTGTTTTTGGCCGAGGGGAGGTAAAAGTGGGGCCACCAGCGCGGAACGTCGACGACGACCTTCCAGATATCGCCGGGAGAAGCCAGCATCGTGATGGAATCGTCGAATGCGATCATGGCTCAAATCTAGCAGGTCCTCGCCCCGCTGTCAACAGGAATCCCCGGCTCGTTGGCGGCGGCTCTCCACCACCCCGCCCCAGAGGGCCGCGCCCCCGGCGCGCTGGCCGGGGACGATCCGGGTCTCGGGAGGCCGGACCTGCCGGTCCCAGGGCGCGGCCAGGCGGGCGTAGAGCCGGAACATCTTGGCGGCCTGCGACTCGTCCCGGTAGAACTCGCGCCAGCAGTATTCATAGCCCGCGGTCAACTCGTCGGGCGTCATGCGCGCGGGGCGAAAGACCACGCTCTCGGCATTGTAGCGCCCCCAGTCCTCGTGCAGGAGGCGGCCCGCGCGCCGCATCTGCGAAAAGAGGGGCGTGCCCGGAAACGGGGTCAAGACCGTGAACTCGGCCAGGTCGATCCCGGAGGCGATCAGGAAGTCCGTCATGCGCTTGAAGATGTCGGGGTCGTGCCGGTCGGTCCCGAGCAGGACCGTGCCCTCGACGGCGATGCCGTGGTCGTGGAACATGCGGACCTTCTCGCGGATTTCGTCCTTCATCGAGTAGATGGCCTGATAGACGAACCAGCAGCCGGACTCGGCGGCCAGCGCGAGGATATCGGGCTTGGCCGAAATCGGGTGCGCCACCCAGCGTTTGCGCGCCCGGACCATGGCCTTGAAGAGGCGCCGCTCGTGGTCCTCGTTCTGCTCCATGGCGTTGTCGACGATGAAGACCCGGTCGCAGGGGATGGAGGCCATCTCGTCGACCACGGCCGAAATGTCGCGCTGGCGGTGGGCCTTGCCGGCCACGTAGGGGACCTGGCAGGGGAAGCACCCGAAGCGGCAGCCCCGGGAGGTCTCGACGAGGTCCATCATCCGGATGCCGCGGTAGGTGTAGGCGTCGGGCTTGAGGAGGTCGCGGCGGGCCACGGGGATTTCGGCTCCGTCGGCGAAGGCCGGGCGCCGGTAGACCGCTTTGAGCTTGCCGGCCTGGGCGTCGGCGACGACCTCGGGCCAGACCCCCTCGGCCTCGCCGATCACGACCGCATCGGCATGCGTTCCGGCGAGTTCCGGGAGGCAGGAAACGGTCAGACCTCCCAGCACCACGGGCACCCCGCGGCCGCGAAACTCATCGGCGATCGCGAAGGCGCGCGGGGCCTGGCTGATGAGCATGGTCGAGATAGCGACCAGGTCGGCCGGAGGGTCGAAGTCCACCGGCTCGACGTTCTCGTCCGTGATGCTGACCGCGTGGCCGGGGGGCGTCAGGGCGGCGACCACCGTCACCCCCAAGGGGGGCAGGACGTAGTGGGTCTGGTATTGGATTCGCTGCCAGGTCGGATAGATGAATCGGATGCGCATGGCCCCCCCACTATCTCTATAACAGCGGACCGCGGGTTTGTCAATACGCGGGTTCGCCGGGGGCGGCGATCCACTCCCCGTCTCGACGGACCAGCGCCACGGGCGAGAGCCCGATGGGCCGCCGGAGCACGTTGGCATAGAAATCCAGGACTTCCAGCCGTTCCGGGACGAAGCGGATCAGGACATAATCCGGATGGTCCCAGCCGGACGTGAAACTTGCCCAAAGGACCCACCGCCATTGCCGGCGTTTTGTCTCAGCGTCCGCCAGAATCTCGGCCCGGCCCCAGAACGCCGCGTAAACGAAGCGCGCGTGACGGCGCCTGAATCCCAGGGACACGGGGCTGCCGGCCCGAATCTCGGCCACCTTCCGGGAGCGGGAGTGAGCCGCGATCCAGATCGTCAGATCGGGCTCGATGATGATGGGGGTGACCAACCTGAGCCGGGCCGTGCCGGCGCCGTCGACGGTAACGAAGAAGCAGTCGTACCCGCGCCGAATCGTCTTTCGGGCTGAGGTCACCACGGCCTCGGGATCGTGGCGGAAACACCGCTCGAGGACTCTCTGCCAGGCATCGAGCACGGGGGGGAGCACGCGGAGGCACAGCCGGTCCCAGAACCCCGGCGCCGTCAACGGGTCGCTAGACCCCATGGCGCGCCAGTATAGCACTCACGCGGTCGGGGCGTCCACGCCCGGTCCCGGCGCCGTCCGGATTCGATATTTGACTCGGGAGCCGCGTTTTAACTTCCATATGGCGGCCCATGGCCTACGACCCCTTTCCCAGACGCGTGGCCGTCACGGGCCTGGGGGTGGTCTCCCCGCTTGGAATCGGCCGGGAGGCCTTCTGGGAGGCCCTGCTCGAGTGCCGGACCGGCTTCGGACCGGTCCGCAGCTTCGACACCCGGGGCTGGCGCACCGGGATCGGTTCCGAGGTTCCGCCGGGCCTGCCGCGAGAGGCCAGCGCCTACGCCTTGGCCGCGGCGCGCGAGGCCCTCGCCGACGCCGGTGCGGCCTTGAGCCCGGCGGGGCGCGCTAAAACCGGCGTGGCCCTGGGCACCACCTCCGGCGAGTCGGCCTTCGTCGAGGACCGCATGCGCCTGCGCCGGGAGGGAGACCGGGAGGGCTTCGAGCGGGCGATCGCGGGCCGCCTCCCGGGGAGCGTCCCGGCGGCCGTGGCCCGCGCCCTGGGGCTGGCAGGCCCCAACCTCATGCTCTCGACGGCCTGCGCCGCGGGCAACTCCGCCCTCTCCTGGGCCTTCGAAAAGATCCGCTGGGGAGCGGCCGACCTCATGCTCGCGGGCGGGGTGGACGTCTTCTCGCGCCTGACCTACGCGGGCTTCAGCCGCCTCCTCTCCATCGCCCGGGAGCGCTGCGCGCCGTTCTCCAAGGGACGGGAGGGCCTGATCCCGGCCGAGGGCTGCGCCGTGCTGATCTTGGAGGAATGGGACCGGGCCTCGGCCCGGGGGGCGCGGGTCTACGCCGAGTTCCTCGGCTACGGCGCGAGTTCCGACGCCCTCCACGTGACCAATCCCGACCGCGCGGGGGTGGCGCGCGCCATCTCGAGCTGTCTCGACAGCTCGGGGATCGCCCCCGACGAGGTGGACTACATCAGCGCCCATGGCACCGGCACCCCCGCCAACGACCGGACCGAATCGGCCGCGGTGCGGGATATTTTCGGGGACCGCGCCGCCCAGGTGCCGATCTCCTCGATCAAGTCCATGCTGGGCCATGCCATGGGCGCGGCCTCGGCGCTGGAGGCCGCGGCGACCTGCCTGGCCCTGCATACCGGCATGCTGCCCCCCACGGCCAATTTCTCCGGCGGCGACCCGGAGTGCCCTCTCGACTACGTCCCCAACGCCCCGCGCCGGGCCGACCCCCGCCTCGCCCTGTCCAACGCCTTCGCCTTCGGCGGCTCCAACTGCGTGATCGCCCTGTCCCGGCCCGAGCGCAACGCCGCGCCGGCGCCGTCGCCCGCGGTCCGGGCCGTGATCACCGGGCTGGCCGGCGTCGAGTCCGACGCCCCCGCGGCCCTGGCCGAGTCGCTCCTGCCGCGGGCGGATCTGGGGTTCATCGACGCCCCCGTGGCCTACGCCCTGGCGGCGTGCAAGCTCGCCCTCGACGACGCCGGCCTTGAGGCGGCAAAAGACGGCGTCCGGCTGGGGATCGTCCTGGATTCCACCGGCGAGGTGGAGAGCCAGTACCGCTTTTTTTCGGAGCTGGAGCGGGGCGGGCCGGCGGGAGTCGAGCCCCGGCAGTTCCCGACCCTGCTGGCCAACGCCGCCGCCAGCCGCGCGGCCATCGCCTTCGGAATGAAGCGCTTCAATGTCAGCCTGGGGGGATGCTTTCCCGGAGGGGAGGGGGCCCTGGCCGTGGCGTTGGATCTCTTGCGGCGGTTTCCCGACCCGATCCTGCTGGCCGGGGGGGTGGACCGCGGGGCGGGCATGCTGGTCCTCGAGACCGAGCCTTCGGCCCGGGCGCGCGGGGCACGCAGCTACGCCGCGGTGGAGGTCCTCCAGGAGAGCTTCGACCCCGGCGCCCTCCAAAAGGGCGCGCGGGCGGGCTGCCGTTGCTTGGTTGCGGCGGTGAGGTCCTTCTGCGCCTCGGGAGCCGCCCGCCGGGAGGTTCGCGGCCAGGGTCCTTTCGGAGGGCGCATACGGGTCGGGCTCGCGAAACCCTAGGACCCCGCGCCGGTATAATTTCGGTAAAAAGAGCCTCATCTATTGACAAGTCAAGTTTCCGGCATTACACTATGACGAAGCCTCGGGCGGCGCCCCTCCGGATCAGGGCTGACGGGGTTCCAGTATGTCAGGATTCTTGAGAGGAAACAGGCAAAACTCGGGTCCCTCGGAGGGCCGCACCGGCCTCGGGGCCCTGGCGGCTTCCCGGCGGGGGGCCGCGGCGATGGTAGCGGCCGCATCCCTGCTGATCGCTTTCATCGCCCCGGCGGAATGGGGGGGGCTCTTTGGGGGTCTTCTGGGATCGCGCCGCGGCGACCTGGGGTCCACGCTGGAGAATGCCCGCAAAGCGGACGCGGGCCGCTCCGCGGCTCTCCATCACTCCTTGCCGCCGCTGCTCCGCCCGTCGAACTCGCCCGACCTGGTGGGCGCCACGGTCGCGGAGCTCGAGCCGATCAATTTCGAGTCCCGCATCGGACCTTCGCCGAGCGTCAACCGCATCATCCGCCCGGAGGAGGCCCGCGGGGCGGCGCGGCCGGTCCCGGTCGTCCCCGATGAGATGGGCGGCGGCGCGGGCATCCGCAGCGTCGGCGGTCAGACGTCGGCCTCCAAGTCCGCGCTCTCGGCCGGCACGGCGCCGCGCGTGTTCGCGGACAAGGCCACATTCTCCGGCGGTGTTTCGGCGTCCAACGGCGTGAGCTTGAACGACGCCCTCAAGAAGGTCGAGGTCCCGGCGCCGGACGCGGGTAAACGGGCCGGCGGCGCGGTGGGAACGCTCACCCGGATGCAGTACGACAGCGTCCGCACCCGCAACACCAAGGCCCTCGGCGCGGCCCGGCAGAGCGGGGGCGACGGCTCCGCGTTCTCCCAACTCGTCTATGGACGGGCCAATGTTCAGCTTTCGGCGCCTCCCGATTGCTCCAGCTCAAACGGCTGTCCCTCGGAGGTCGCTTCGAACAACGTCGCGGCGGTTTACGATGGAACGCCGTCGAGCCTGGACGGCGGGGCGCCGGGCGTGCTCAGCGACGCCGTCGCCGGAATCAGTCCCGGCGCCGTCGGAGCGGGCGGCGGGCCCAGCGGCGCGACGGTGGGCAACCGCATGATCGACGCCGACAAGCTCCTCGCCGACAAGAAGAAATGCGAAGAGGCCTACGCGCGCCACCGGCCCGAGATCGACCGGCTTTCCGCCATCATGACGAACATGGGCAACAAGCGCCAGGACCTCGACTGCCGGAAATTTCCGTGCCGCAGGCACTGGCCGCAAGGAGACGCCGCCTGTTGGAACTGGGTTAAGAATTGGGGGATATTTAGCGGCATCTATTACCGGCTGTGCCGGTGCAGTTCGTATCGATGCACGTTTATCGACGCCTGCCACGGCGCGAACAGCCAACGTTGCCAGATGGCGCGGGGATGTCCCTTCTCCGACGGCCACTGTGGGACGGCAATCGACTGCAACATGTAGGGAAGGAGAACGACTATGGAACCGCAAAAGCCCCAAATCCCGAGTCTCAAGGACAGCCAGAAAAAGCCCGAGATGAAGATCAAGGGCTTGGCCGCGGGCGGCCTGTCTTTGATCGAGAGGCTCAAGTCCTTCAAGAAGAAGGACCTGGCCTTCATCGGAGCGGGGCTCATGGTTCTGTTCCTGGCGCCCTTGGCCGAGCATTTCCTGATGGCTCCGGATCAGCCCGCCTCGGGGAGCTTCAAGCAGGGCTGGGATTTCAAAAGCGGCCAGTTCGGCAGCGGCGCCTCTCCCTATGAACCCGGCGTGCACGGCCTGGCGCAGGGCAACCTGCTCGGGGGCAGCGCCGAAGTGATCACGCCGCTCAATGTCCGGGACCCTTCGGCGCTCATCATGGGTCCGGGACAGAGCCAGCAGCAGGCGGTGACCGCTCCGCCTCCTCCCCCGGCGCCCAGCAAGGCCACGCCCCCCGACTGGAAGGACGCCCTGGCCGCGGCCGCGGGCCGCGCCGGCAAGGAAGCCACCAAGGCCGCCAGCCTGCCCGTGCCCAAGGCGCCCCTGCAGGGGGCGCTCCGGGGCCTGGGAGCGACGGGCGGCGGGGGCTCGGGAGCGAGCTTCTCCAACGCCCCCATCACCGCGGCGGGCTCGAGCAAGCCGGCCCAATCCGGCGCCCTCACCAACGTCAAATCCGCCACGGGCTTTAAAGGCGCGGCGACCTCGCGCGGCAACGCGCCCAACAGCGGCTCCCTCGAGCAGCTCAAGAAGGCGGCCGGGCAGGCCGCCGGCGAGATGAACCGCGGGGGCGGCGCCGCGGGCAACCTCTTGAACTCCAACGAGGCCTCCCAGGCCATCCCGGGCGGCGCGGGCGGGGGCGGGGCCAGCGGCACCGCGGACGGCAGCGCGGACAAGGCCGGCAGCCAGAACCAGGACAAGGGCTCCAAGCAGCAGGGCGAGGGCCTGGAGTTCATGATCGCGAAGGAAAACGCGATGCGCGATTTGGACATGAAGTGGGACCGCAAGAAGAAGGAAGCGGACATGAAGTGGAAGAAGGACAACTTCAAGGACGACATGATGCTCAAGGCCGGCGAGAAGCTCGTGATGGACGGCTTCATCGCGCCCATCACGGGGGCGATCGCGAAAGGCATCGAGGGGATGTTCGACCGGGGGGCCTCGGCGATCTGGGTGTGTTCATATGATGACACCGGAACCCCCTTTGGCGACGGGCCTCGGAGGTATGAGGGCGCGGCACGCAAGTGCGGTGGCGGTGGTGCGGCCAAGGAGAAGTCCGTGAACCGGTACGTCGGCCCCTGCGTGGGGCCGGGGCTTGCCGGCAAAGGGAAATGCTTGTTCAGCGAGGAGTCATGCAACTCGAAGTCCATCGTCGCCGCCGGCTGCAACAACGTCGGAGGCGGAGGCGCGTCGGAAGGCACGGGTGGGGGAGACGGCGGCAAGGAGAAGCCGACCGGCGTCGTCCCTCCGGAGCCCGATCCGGGACAGACCGTGAAGCCGGGGCCGGACGGAAAGCCCGTGATCGAGGGAAGGGGCCTCTACGACGTGTGTAAGACGATCAACGGCTCGACGGAGGATTACGCGAAGGATCCCGTGAAGGACGGCACGCCGAATAAAGACAAGATAGAGCAGGTCAGGGGCGCGGTCGCGAAGATGCGCGAGGTGGCGGTGGCCGCGGTGAAGGCCAATAACGGCCTGCGCAAATCGCCGGGCGCCGCCGGGTCCGACCCCTGCGGACCGGGAAACTTCCCCGCAGGACAGTTCTCCTTCGGCGACGTGCCGGCCGCCGATCAGAACCTGCGGGGCCTGCAGAAGGAGATCAAGAAGCAGGTCGGGGCGGCCGCGGCCGCCATGAAGTCTACCGTTGAGAAAGGCCAGGCCATCGTCACGGGGGCGCGGGACGGGGCCGCTCCGGCCGCGGACGGGGGGGGAGGCGCGTCGGGCATCAAGGGCAACGGCGGCGACGCCATCGCGACGGCGCTCGACTGCAAGGCGGCGTGCAAGGACGCGGATCTCGCCAAAGTGGTCGGCCAGGTCCAGGACGAAAGGATATTCGACACCGTCTACGCCAAGGCCAACTCCCTGCTTGCGGAGTTCAATGCCGAGTTGGGGAAAGTCCCGGCTCCCTTGGGCAAAGTCTCCGCGGGGCAATGGCCGCCAGGGGCTAACGAGACTTGGGCTCCAGCAACGTGG
>CAYJXJ010000159.1:0-10911 GCA_964374095.1 uncultured Elusimicrobia bacterium | reverse complement strand
GATGAGCGGCTATCTGCGCAACGACGGGCACCCGGCTTAAGTGAACGGCATTGGGTCTACATGAGGACTGCGTTGGCCATGGTATTTCTCGTCGCGCCCGCTATCCCCGCGGGGCCGGAGGAAGGCAGGGGGGGAATATCGTTTCAGAACGTGCAAGCTCGCCCGGGCGATACCCTCTGGTCAATCGCCAACACCTACCTGAAGGACCCCTCGCGCTGGAATGAAATCTGTAGGTACAACCGCCTGCCCTCTTGCGACCCGACCGCATCGCTTCCGGGGCCCATGCTCCGGATTCCGCAACGTCTCATTAGGGAGGACCAACGTGCGGCGCATTTAATCTCCCGGTTGAACAAAGTTCTCGTCCGGCGCAGAAGGACCGCGGGTTGGGAACCAGTAACAGAGGGCACGGAACTGTACGCCGGTGATTGTATCAAGACCCTTGTGGACTCGAGGGCCCGGGTTAGGTTTGTCAATGGGGACACCCTGAGCATTCCGTCGAATGCCATTGTGGAGATCCGGTCCCCGGAGGTATCCTTCCAACTTGATCTGAGTGCCGGCTGGCATGTCTTAGGGAAGTCACCCGCGGTCACGCCCTCTGCCAAAATCACGCCCCGAACTCACGGCACCCTGTACTCCGCTGAAGTCAGAAGCGACCAGAGCACGATTGTGCGCGTGTTCCACGGAAGCGTCAAAGTTCAAGCAGTAGGGCAAACGGTGGAGGTCAGGGAGAACATGGAAATCCACGTCCAGCGGGGCAAAACCCCCGGGGTCCCGACCCGATTTGCGTCCCAAGCCGAGGGGGGACGCCCTCGGCTCTCGCCTTGAGGCTGATTAGGTCGGGCCTCTTCCGTCGCTTCCTGTTTTCCCTGGCGATGATCGCGATAGCTCCGGTAGTCTTCATGGGCTCGAGGATGGTCCATTTGAGCCAAACCGGAATCGAGGATGCGATCCTAGAGCTTCACTTTAAATTCGCCGAGAAGGTTGCCGAGTCGGTTTCCCTGCACATTAGAAGCGTTGACGACAAAGCTCGTTTGACCGCAATTTCCTCGCGCCGGGTTCCGCTCAATTCGGAGGTTTGGCGGGAAATACTACAGGACCTCGTAGAGATGGACCCGGAAATCGAAGTCGTTTCGATCCTGCGGGGTGACCGTGAGTTGGTCAAGGCTTACATTCCGGATTCTCACCTAAGGTTATCGCATCCATCCGAGCTATTATCGTTCGCTGAAAGCCCGGACTACTTGGCCTTCCTGAAGAACCACCGCCAACGGACGCTCTGGGTCACCCCAACCAAGGAAGCGGCTCCGCGGCTCGTGCTCTACTACCCGCTGTTCGGCCATCAGGGTCGGATCTTGAGCTTACGCGTCTCGGTCGCGCTGCATAAACTGTGGAAGGAAATTCCTAGCCAACGTGTGGGGGGCACGGGGTTTGCCGTGCTCCTAGGCGCCGGGGGGGTCCCACTTATCTATCCAGCAGATCAGTTGCTCGAGTCCGACCTCCCCTTGCTTAGGGAGTGGCCTATTGGCGCCACTGCTCTGGGCCGAACGTCGGTCGGGGCATTGGATTTTGCCGACATGCGACCGCGGATGAGAGGCCGAATTCAACTCGGCGCCTACGCCCCGGTGCCTGATATCTCCGCGGTTGTTATCATTCAGCAGCCTAGAGATGAAGCTCTCATTGCAGTGATCCGGATGAAACGGCTGGCCTACTCCATTATCGGCCTGGCCTGCCTTGGCGCCTTCTGTGCGGCGTTTTGGATGACGCGGCGGATAACTCAACCGCTGCTTCAATTGATCCGCGGGGCGGAAACGGTGGCGGCGGGAGAATTTCCGGAAGGGATTCGCATTCAGACCCAAGACGAACTGCAAAAGTTTGGTGATACGTTTAATGCCATGGTCATTCAGCTCAAAGATAGGGAGCGTCTCAGAGAAACCTTCGGGAAGTACGTATCCGTTGAGGTGGCAAGGCGTCTTCTGGATTCAGGCAAGGTCGATCTCGGGGGGGAAGAGATAGAGGCGACGGTTCTTTTTTGCGATATCCGGAATTTCACCACGATGAGCGAAAGGATGACTCCTAAGCAGGTGGTGAGCTTCCTCAACTCCTACTTCTCCTATGTGACGGTGCCCATCACGGACAATCATGGGATCGTCAGCAAATTCATCGGAGACGCCATCATGGCGGTCTTCACCCCGATTTTCGGTTCAGAGCACCACGCCATTGATGCGGTCCAGTCGGCACTGCGCATGAAGGTCGCATTATCCAGTTTCAACTCGGAATCCACGCCATCGGAAAGGGTCGAATTTGGGATTGGGATACAAACGGGCAAGCTCGTGGCAGGAAATGTCGGCACCATCGCTCGGCTCGAATACACCGTTATCGGGGATACCGTGAACGTAGCATCCCGGGTGGAGTCCGCGACGAAGGAGTTCGGCGCCGATATATTGTTGGGCGAAGATGTCCACGCGATGGTAGGGGATGCTTTTCGGGAGAAAGCCTTCTTTGAGAAGATCGGGCCTGTCGGCCTAAAGGGCAAAACGAAGCAGGTGGTTCTTTATCGCCTGCGGGATGCGACCAATTTGCGATCGGGTTGAGGGCTTCTAGAAGTTCAAACGTCTTTCCGGCCTCCCGGTCATGGGTCGGTGTTGACCGTTGGCGGAGGTTTGGTCAATGGCGGCGCGAGTTTCGTCGTCCCGTCGATTTGTCGGAAGCCGGGGCCGGAATCATCCGCGATCAGCGCTGCCCGGATCCTCGCAGGCGAAACCTCCTAAAGCCCGCCCGCTGTTTACTCCCAGCGCTGGGAGTAAATCATAGAACGCCGCGGCGCGCCTACCGGAAGCCCTTCTTAAGCTCCTCGCCCTGCTCGGGAGTCAGGCCCAGGGTCCCGCGCACCGGTGATCCGGTCCGCGACAGGGTCGGATCGGACTCCTCGTAGGTGGGGATGGAGGTCGTTTCGTAGAACACCCCGATGGGGAGCTTCTCATCCTCAAGGGCCTTGGCGAGGGCCGCTTTGAAGTCGCCCGCGTCGTGTCCCGCTTCTTCCAGCTTGTAGACCCGGGACTTGAACCACGGGTAGGTGTTGACCTTGTTGTAGGTGACGCAGGGGCTGAAGCAGTCGACGAAGGAGAAGCCCTTGTGCTGGATCGCCTTCTTGAAGACCTCAGTCATGTGCCCGATCTCCCCGGAGAAGGCGCGGCCCACGAAGGTGGCGCCGCTGATCAAGGCCAGGGCCATGGGGTTGAGGGGCTGTTCGATGCAGCCCTCGGGCGTGGACTTGGTCTGCATCCCCTTGGCCGTGGTGGGCGAGGTCTGGCCGGTCGTCAGGCCGTAGATCTGGTTGTCCATCACGAAGTAGGTGACGTCGAGGTTGCGGCGCATGGCGTGGACGAAGTGGCCCAGGCCGATGCCGAAGCCGTCGCCGTCTCCGCCCGTGATGACCACGGTCAGATCCGGGTTGGCCAGCTTGGCGCCGGTCGCCACCGGGACCGAGCGCCCGTGAAGGCTGTGGATGCCGTAGGTCTTGAAGAACCCCGGGAGGTTCGAGGAACAGCCGATGCCCGAGACGCAGAGGATGTCCTTGTTGGGGATGCCCAGCGCCGCGCAGGCCCTTTGGAGGGCGTTCAAGACGCCGAAGTCGCCGCAGGCAGGGCACCAATCGGGCTTGATCTCGGATTTGTACTGCTCGGCCTTGAGCTCGGCGCGCGCGGCCATGGGGGTGCGGGTCGGGACGGGAAAGAGCGTGGTGGATTTCGGCGGGGTCATTTCAGCGCCTCCTCGACGCGCTTAATCGCGGCGGCCGGAAAGAACGGCTCGCCGTCGAATTTCAAGCACTGGTTCTTCACCTCAAAACCGGTTTCCATCCGGATCAGCCGGCAAAACTGGCCGGTGTAGTTCGCCTCGAAGGCGAGCACCCGCCGCGCCGAGCGCAGGACCAGGCCGACGGCGTCGGCCGGGAAGGGCTGGATGTAGCGCGGGCACAGAACGTTGACGCGCCTGGCCCCGCCCTGGTTGAAGTGGCGCATGAGGTGCCGGAGGAGGCTCCAGGTGGAGCCCCAGCCCACCAAGGTCAGTTCGGCGTCCGCCGGGCCCTCCAGCAGGGTGGGCTTCAATTCCTTGGACGCGAACTCGAGCTTGCGCATGCGCTTGCTCATCATCTGCACGCGCTTGGCCGGATTGGTGTGCACGTCGGAGATCAGGTTGCCGTGTTCGTCGTGCTCGTCGGACGCGGCGATGTGCATGAGGCCTTCCTGGCCCGGCACGGCCCGCGGGGAGACCCCGGTCTCGGTGTCGGCGTAGCGCGGGAAGTATTCCGGCCGGCCGTCGGGCTGAGGGACCGCCCAGGAGCCGCGCTCAATGGGGACCTTCATGTCCAGGTCGGCGAGGGTGCTGTTATGCTCGGAAAGCAGGAGGTCCGACATGATCACCACCGGCATTTGGTACTTCTCCGAGAGATTGAAGGCCTCCACCGTGCTGTGGAAGGCGTCGTCTAGATTTCGGGGGGCGATGATGATCTTGGGGTAATCGCCTTGGCCGGCCCCAAGGACCTGGAATAAATCGCCTTGCTCGGTCTTGGTCGGCAAGCCGGTGGAGGGGCCTCCGCGCTGGACCTCGACCACCACGACCGGGGCTTCGAGCATGCCCGCGAAGCTCATGCCCTCGGTCATGAGGGCGAAGCCCCCGCCGGAGGTCGCGGTCATGGCCCGCACCCCCGCCACCCCGGCTCCCACGGCCATGTTCATGGCGGCCAGCTCATCCTCGGCCTGCTTGAACACGACGCCGTATTTTGGCGCCCGGGGGGAGAGCCAGTGCATGATCGAGGACGCCGGGGTCATGGGATAGCCCGAGAAGAACTTGCAGCCCGCGGCCACGGCACCCAACGCGATGGCCTGGTTGCCGGTCATGACCATGTGACGCTTGTCGACCCGCGGCAAACTGATCCCGAGGTCGGGCAATTCCTTGGCCGCGAAGTCAAAGCCCGCCCGGGCCGCCGCGATATTGGCCGCGACGATCTCGGCGGTCTTTTTCCGGAAGGTTTCGCGGATCAGCTCTTCGAGGAGCCCCCAGTCCAAGCCGGTGAGTTTGACCGCGGCTCCGAGAAGGATGGTGTTCTGCATCAAGGGGTTGGTCGCGAGCTTCATGCAGGGAAGTCCGAGCGCCTTCGAACCTGCCGTCAGCCTCGCGGGGTCGAGCTTGAAACGATCCGCATTGTATAGGACGCCCAAACGGGCGTCCGGGACGTCCTTCTCGATGGTGTCCTGGTTGAGGGCGATGAGGATGTCGCAGCCGTCGTCCTGAAGATAGACCGTCTCCGGGGCCACGAGGGTTTGGAAGAGGACGTGACCGCCGCGGATCAAGGATTGGTAGGAGTTGTAGGCGTAGGCGTGCAGTCCCGAGCGGGCGCACAGCTTGACGAAAGTCTCACCGGCAGAGGCGATGCCGTCCCCGGCCGCGCCTCCGACCCACAGGCTCACGCTGTTCTTGGACATAGACTCCCCCTTATGATTGGCTCGCCGCGTCCTTGGCGTAGGCGCTGCGGCGCGGGTAGCGCGCCGTGATGACCGACCGCATGCCGCCGCGGGTGTTGAACGCCCCCTCCACCTCGGCCCAGACCGGGCGCGCCGCGGCAACGGCGTCGTCGAGGACTCGGTTGACCGCGTTCTCGTAGAAGATGCCGAGGTTCCGGTAGGCGAGGAGGTAGTACTTGAAGGACTTGAGCTCAACGCACAAACGCGCGGGCAGGTAACGCAGCGTCAGGACGCCGAAATCGGGCAGCTTGGTCTTCGGGCAAATCGTGGTGAACTCGGGGACCTCAATGCGTATCTCGTAGCCGCGGTACTGGTTGGGCCAGGTCTCGATGGGAGGCAGCTTCTCCCGGCGCCCCGAGAGGGCCAGGTCCGGGGAATAACCGTATAGAGTCTTATCCTTCATAACCGGCCCCCTGCGGGGGCCTGGGACCGGCCGCTTCGCAGCCGAAGCGAGTTGAGAGCCACGGACAGGGAGCTCAAGGCCATCGCCGTGCCCGCGTGATGCGGGCGAAGCAGGATGCCGAACTGCGGGTAGAGCGCCCCGGCCGCGACCGGGATCAACACGATATTATAGATAAATGCCCAGAAGAGGTTCTCGCGCACCACAACCCGAACCCGGCGGCTGAGCGAGAAGGCTTCGGCCAGGGCGCCGAGATCGGGCCGCATCAGGGTGAGGTCCGCCGCCTCGATGGCGACGTCGGTGCCGGAGGCCAGGGCCACCCCCACGTCCGCCCCGCCCAGGGCCGGCGCGTCATTGAAGCCCTCGCCGACCATGGCGACGCGGCGTCCCTGCCCCCTCAGATGGGCGATGATCTGGGCCTTCTCCTCGGGGAGCACCTCGGCGTGGACAGCGGTGATTCCGGCCTCCCGCGCCGCCGACTCAGCGGCGGCGCGGCGGTCTCCGGAGACCAGGAGCACCTCAAGCCCCATCGCGCGCAGGCTCGCCACCGCCTCGCGGGCCCCGGGCCTGAGGGCGTCCTCGCAGCCCAGCGCTCCAAGCCACGCGTCCTCCTCCGTGACCCCCGCCACCGAACCGGCGAAGCCGGTGAGGTAATTCTCCAGCCACTGGGGAGTAGGCCCAATCTCCGAAGCCAACCACGCCAAGGAGCCGACCCGCACCAACCTTCCGTTCACTCTCGCCCTCATGCCCATCCCAGGCACCGCCTCAAACGCCTCGACCTGCGGCGCGACGATACCTTTGCCTCGCGCATAGGCGGCAATCGCCTCGGCCAATGGATGTTCGGAATTTGCCGCCGCGGCCAAAGCAAGCTGCAACAGCCTCTTATCGCCGCCATCGGCGGCGATGGTTCCGGCGACCGAAGGTCGCCCGGTTGTTAAGGTTCCGGTCTTGTCGAGAACCACGGTGTCGACCCGCGCGGCGCGTTCGATGGCGTCGGCGTTGCGCACGAAAATCCCGGCCTGGGCCAAACGCCCGATCCCCGCCATGAGCGCCAAGGGAGTCGCCAGTCCCAGGGCGCACGGGCACGCGACGACCAGGACGCAGACCAGGGCGTTGAGAGCCAGCGCCAACCGGCCGTCGCCCGAGCCGCGCACGGCCCAAATCAAAGCGCTCGACACCGCCACGATGATCACCGCCGGGACGAAAACCGCCGAGACCCGGTCCACCAGCCTCTGTATTCGAGGCTTGGCGGCGAGGCTCGCGCGCACCGCCGCAACGATGCGGGCCAACGCGGAGTCGGAACCGGGCCGCTCGACGCGGATTTCGAGCGATCCCAACGCGTTAAGGGTCCCTCCCCAAACCTTCGAACCGGGGGCCTTGTCGACGGGCAGGCTCTCGCCGGTGAGCAGAGCCTCCGACACGGTCGAGGTCCCGGAGAGCACGACGCCGTCCATGCCGATCTGCTCGCCGGGACGGACGCGGATGATTTCTCCGACCGCGACCCGCTCGACGGGGAGCACCTCCTCGGCGCCGTCTCTAAGGACGCGGACCGTCTTGGGGCTCATGCGCATCAAACGGGCCACCGCTTCACTGACGCGGCCGCGGGCGCGGGACTCGAGCCACCGTCCCAGGGTCACGAGAGTCACGAGTCCCGCCACCGCGTCCCATTGGGGCGTGCGCAGCGCGGTCGGCAGAACCTCGGGGACCAGCGTGACGAAGGCGCTGTGCGAAAACGCCGCCCAGGTGCTCAAGGAAACCAAGGTGTCCATGTCGGGGGACCGGCGCCAGACGCTGCGCGCCAACCCGCGGTGGAAATGCCAGCCTCCCCATACCTGCAGGGGAATGGCGAGCAACAGAGAGGTATAGGACGAAAGCCCCAGCGGCCCGGCCGCCATCAGCGGGATTCCGAGGACCACGCCCAGCCCGAACCGGGCGAACAGGACCCGCTCCTCGGCCTCGCGCCGCAAACCCGCGGCCTCCAGCGCCTCCGCAGGGGAGCCTGGCACGCTCGCCGCATAGCCCAGATCCCTCAGGACCCGGACCACGGCCTCGGCGTCGACGGCGGGTCCGGCCTCGATCCGGACGCTGCGAGTCGCCAGGTCGACGCTGACCTCGCCCACGCCCCTGAGTCCGGCCAGGGACTTCTCTACTTTATCCACGCAGGAGGCGCAGTGCAGGCCGGGCACCGCGAGCTCCAGCCGCCGCCTGGTCTCGGCCATCAGAGGTTTCGCGCCCAATCGGCCTCGAATTGGGCCAGACTCTGCCATGTCCCGGGGTAGCCCGCCGCCACCGCCTCATCGACGGCCTTGCCATCGCGGAGGGCGGCCAGAAACTCGGAAAAACCGATTCGCCCTCCGCGATTGATCATGAAGCGCACCATGCTCTCCGCTTGAGCGTACCACGCGCTAGGGTCCAAACCCCGCTCATTGGAAGGAGCCAAACGGATCATGCTGTCGATCGGGAGAGGCTGCCGGCGCAGCCTCTCCCGATGGCTCGGAAACAAGTCGCGGGCTCCCTGCCCGACCGGCACGGCGACGGATTCCTGGTACACCGCCAGGCCTTCGTTGACCCAGCGCAGGCGCGGCTCCGCGCGGCCCATGTACTCGTGGAAAATGAGATGGCTCATCTCGTGGGCGATCGTTCCTTGAAGGGAGGGCCCCTCATGGGTATAAATGGCGTTGCCGACCGTCACGCCTCCGGACCAGGCCGGCATGCCGGTTTTCTTGAGATACTCGTCCGAACCCGCGTAAACGACGATCCGATACAGGCTGCGGGGGCGGAAGGAAAAAAGGTTCGTGTCGACCATGATCCGCCGGTAGGATTCCTCGGCGAGCTCCCCCGCCCGGCCGGCCCGCTCGCTGCCGTAGGCCCGGATGGAAAAATGGAGGGTATCGAGTTCCGAGGCGCCCGGATCCAGGGCCTCGAAAGGTCCCGATGAAACGGAACGCGGGGCGCTGGGCGCGGGCTCGAGGGGACCGGAATAGGGAACGCAGGCGCCGAATAGGAGGCTCACGACGACGGCCAGGCGCGCCTTCATGCCGCTATTCTACAATATCGGTCATGGAGACTCTCCGGGCGACGGTGCGCCGACTCATTGTAGGCAGCCCAGGGACCTGGCCGTGCCGGGGCTGTCCTTTTGTCTCTCCTCGCGGCTCATCGAGATCGCCAAGAACCTGCGCATGACCATCAACGGCGCGGTGAGCCGCCTCCGGCACAAGTTCTTGAAGGAAGAGGAGTTCGTGAGCTACCAGACGGGGAGCACGCTGACGTTCCAGTTTTGAGCCGGACGGAGGGATATGGATCGCAGCGAGCGCGAAGAGACGGGTTGGAAGACGCCGGCGGACGGCTGGTTCCTGGTCCTAGCCCTGGAGGGGCTGGCGCTCTGTATCTTGGAGGCGGCCCGGTTCTCGCCATCCATCGAGGGCGCTCCTGCCGTCGGAAGCCTGGCGCCGTTCGGCGCCCTGTTCATGATGACGGGCTTCCTCTTCTGCGGGCTTATCCCCCAGCTCGAGGACGCGGCCAAGCCCGGACGGGCGGCCCGGATCGGGCATTTCCTCTTGCGCCTGCTGCCTTCGCCCACGCCCAACACCCGCGCCGCGGCGCTCTTGGCCGGGCTCCTCCCCTTCCTGCAAGCCCCCCAGCCTTTCCGGGACGGGCTCTCCATCGCTTCCCTGATCCTGACCACGCTCCTGATCCCGCTCACGTACTTGGGCGCCCGTGCCACCTCAGCGGCGGTCACGATCCTCGACATGATCATGCCCTTTGCCATGGGAGCCCTGACCATGATCTGGGCCTTGGCCGCGCAGCACCCCCGCTCCATCGGACCGGGCATGGCCTCCGTCGGGCTCATGCTCACATGGTTCGCCCACCTCCTCTTCCTGCGCCAAGCCGCCTCGCGGCACTGGGCCGCGCTCGCGGTGCGCGCGCGCGCGGCCCGGACCCGCCCCGCCGACCTGGCGCGCATCGAGGCCTATGCCGCGGAGCTCGATCGCGGCGCGGCCCCGCCGCCCCCTGCAAAGAGTCCAGCGGAAGGTGGCGCGGTGCTGGTGGACACGGGCTCATTGCGCGTGGACACCGCCCGCATGCTCGACAAGCTGCGCGAGCGCCAACTCGCGGACGCCCGGGATTTCGTCCTGGCCTGGCTGCGCTGCGCCGTAGCCTCCGGAGCCGGCAAGATCGAGCTGTCCTGCGACTGGGGGGATTTCCGCCTGACGTTCGACGGCCGCCCGTTTTCCGCGGCCGAGCTGCGCGACCCCTACCAGGCCCTGCTCGACCCCGAGGCCCCCGAGGCTTTGCGCGGAGCCCAGCTGGCCTACGGCCTGCTCGCGTGCCTGCGCTTCAAGCCGACAGCGATCTGGGTATTCTCAGGTCCGCCGGAGTCGCGGCTGAGCCTGAGCCTGGATTCTCGCGCCGGGAAGGGGCCGATGTCTACCTTTGTGTCCTGGCCCGTCATCGATCCAGGCCAAGGCACGCTGCTGCATGCGAGATTCCCGGGGTTGCGGGGGGTTTGGCGGGCCATGAGGTTCTCGCGCCGGGCCCTGGGCCGGTTCTGGCGGCCAGGAGTCGTCTTGTCGGTCCAAAGGTACGCGGTTTCTGACCCCTTCCACCGGGCGTTGAGAAACGATACCCTCGAATCCGAGGGTTGGCGGTTTGGCTGGCAGCAGCGGCCCGGGGAGGTGATCAGCCGGATTAAGGTCTATCACCTGGGCGCGCTCGTTGAGGAGCTCGACGAGCGCCTGGATGCGGACGAGCAATTAGACGCGGCCATGTCCAACGACGGCCTGCGCCTGGACATCTCGCAATCCTCCGTGCTGCGGGACGCCCTCCTGAAAAAAGGCCTCGCCCGATTGGAGAAGATCGCCCGGCATCAAGTCTGACCCGGAGTGTCTCCCGCAATGAATTTTGTGAGACTCGGGGGAGTCAACGGGTAGACGATAACCTACATTCCGCTTGTTCGGGACAGGCCTTTCCTGAATTATCCGGCCCGCCCTC
>CAYJXJ010000158.1:0-11062 GCA_964374095.1 uncultured Elusimicrobia bacterium | reverse complement strand
TGGGTCCTTCAAGGGCCTGCCGGGCCCGGCGCCGTCGAACTTCTATCTGGAGCCCGGCACGATCACCCGTGAGGATCTCATCGCCGGGACCAAGGACGGCATCCTCGTGCTCGAAATCATGGGCATGCACATGGCCGACCCCATCTCGGGAGAGTTCTCCGTGGGAGTCTCGGGCCTGGCGATCTCGGGCGGAGCGCTCGGCCACCCGGTCAAAGGGGCGATGATCTCGGGAAACGTCTTGGACCTCCTTGCCCGCGTGGACGCGGTGGCCGACGACCTGACCTTCTACGGCGGCGCGGGCGCGCCGACCTTCCGCATCGCGCACATGACGGTGGCCTGATGGCCCTGGATCCGGATTTGCTCTCTATCCTCGCCTGCCCGGTCTGCCGGGGGACTTTGACGGAGAAGGGGGAGAGCCTAGCCTGCTCCGGCTGCCGACGGGTCTATCCGGTCCTCGACGGCATCCCCCAGCTCCTGCCCGACTCCGGGCGGCTGCCGGGGGGGTGAGTTATCCACCGGACTTGGAACGTTCCAAGTGGTGTGGATAACTCACACCTCCCGGTCGATGACGATGTGGACCTCGCCGCCGGGGTCGACGCTCTCCTTGGTGCGGCCCTCCAGATCGCCGCGGGCCGGGCGGCCCACGAAGCCGTGGCTGTTGAGTTGGACTTCCACGTGCAGGGGCCCCGGGGGGCGGCTGCCGGGGACCAGGAGGTCCTCCTCCTCGAGCTTGAAGACGACCGGGAAGTGCGGGTTGACCAGGCGCTTGATGGCCACGGGAACGCCGCCGAGGTTCTTGGCGATGATGAACAGGACCGCGTTGGGCTGGACGGCTTTGGACCGCAGGTGGGCGACGATGGTGATGGTGCCGGAGACCTCGAATTTCCGCTGGGCGCAGGCGCCCGGCAGGAGGACCAAGGCCGCCAGCAAGGGCGCGCGGCGCACCCTAAGCCGCGGGGGCCGGCGGCGGCGCCCGGAGGAAGTCCCGGACGGCCAAGGCGATGTAGGTGCCGGTGAGCGCGGCGGTCAGGATCGGGAAACCCGGGGGGAAGGCCGGCATGAACAGAAAGACCACCCAGAGCGCGGTCGGCAGGGTTTGCGCATAGACCGTGATATTGAGCAGCGGCGCGTAGCCGAGCCCGCCGTTCATCAGGGCGTTGAGCATCAGGGCCATGAGGGAGTATAGGGCCGTGGCGGCGATCGTCCAGGCGATGAAGAACGGAAAGACCAGGGCGGCGATGAAGATGTAGAAAAAAATCGGGAGGAGTTCGCCGGCCTCCTTGTAAAAATCGGCGTCGAGCACCTGGGGGCCGTCCTTGGCGGGGGCGCCGCTGAAGTCGTGCACGTCGAGACGGCCCGGCAGGCGCTTCAAATAAAGGGCGTTGGCCGTGATATAGATTTGGACCTGCGCCGCCTCCATCATCTGCGGGGTGACGGGATCGGTCCGTGTCGTGTCGATGACGGCGGCCACGCCGGAAACCTTGGGGTGCCGGATGGTGACCGGCCCCTCGACCGCGCTCTTGAGGCGGCCGCCCTCGAGGGTGAGGGTCGGAATGGTGCGCGCCATCCAGGCGGCCGTCTCCTGGATGGCCGGGGTGATCTTCGCCTTCGCGGCGCCCAGGCATCCGGCCGTGAACAGCGCCCCGAGATAAACGACATAGAGGAAGCTCCGCGCGTGGGATTGGGGCGCGACCTTCCGGTAGAAGGCGATGCTCGTGACGCCGTTGACGGGATCGAGGAGAAACATGCGCTTCGGAGCATTTAACGAATTTGCCGGAGGGTTGTCCAGGACGTCAGCCCGCGACGGATCGTCGGGCCACGAGGGCCGAAACGCCCGCCGCGGCGGCCGCGAAGACCGCGAGGACGGCCAGACAGCAGGCTAGGGGGGGCATCCCGGCCTGCGCCGCCTGAGCGGGGGCGAGGCAGTGCTGGAGCGCGGCGACTCCGTAGGAGACGGGGTTGGCCGCCATGACGGCCCGGAGCCAGGGTTTTGCCGTGGCCGCGGGAAAGAGCGCGCCGCTGAGCATCCACATTGGGATCAGGAAAAGGTTCATCACCCCGTGGAACCCCTGCGTGGAGTCGAGGCGCCAGGCGATGCAGAAGCCCAGGCCCGTGAGACCCAAGGAACAGAGGGCCAGCGCCAGGACGGCGAGGGCGTAGGCCCGCGGACCGGCATCGAGTCCCGCCAGCCCCGCGAAAGCGAGGAAGATCATGCCCTGCAGGAGCCCCACCGTGGAGGCGCCGAGTATTTTTCCCGCGGCCAGGCTCGCGCGGCTGACCGGCGAGGCCAGGACCGCCTGCAGGAAGCCCTCGCGGCGGTCCTCGATGATGGAGATGGTCGCGAAGACCGAAGTAAAGAGCACGATGAGGACCAAGGTGCCGGCGAAATAGTACTGCAGGTAGCTGAGGCTCTCCGTCGCGCCGGGCAGGCGCAGGGAATCGCCCAGGCCGGAGCCCAAGAGCAGCCAGAACAGCACGGGGGGCGCGAGCGCGCCCACGACCCGCGCCCGGTCGCGGTAGAAGCGGACCAGATCGCGCCGCCACAGCGAGGCGATGGCCAGGCCGTTCATGGTTCTCCTCCCATGTGATGAGGACCTGCCCCTCCATTATAATTGGAAGGGCAGGCATTTCCTTCGGTCACGACGCTTCCTCCGCGGGGCGTTCGCGGAACCGGTGCCCCGTCGCGCGGATGAATACGTCTTCCAGCGTGGGCCGGCCCAGGTTCACGGCCCGGATCTGGCCCGGGAAGGCCTCGATGAGCTCCGGGATGAAGGCGTGGCCGCGCGCCCGCTCGACGCGCACCGTGGCGTCCACGATGACGGATTCCACGGCGAAGCGTCCCCGGATGGCCTCGCGCAGGGCGGGGGGGTCGGGGGTCTCGATGGAGATCACGTCGCCTCCGATGGAGTCGCGCAGATTCTTGGGCGTGCCGAGGGCGGCGAGTCGTCCCCGGTCGATGATCGCCAGCCGGTCGCAGCGGTCGGCCTCGTCCATGAGATGGGTCGTGGCCAGGACCGTGGTCCCGGCCGAGGCGCGCCGCTCGCCCAAGTGGTCCCAGAAGGCCTGGCGCGCCGCGGGATCAAGGCCGGTGGAGGGCTCATCGAGCAGCAGGAGCTTCGGGCCGTGGAGCAGGGCCTTGGCGAGCTCGACGCGGCGGCGCAGCCCGCCCGAGAGGGTTCCGGCCGGGGACTCGGCCCGGTCCGCGAGGCCGTAGCGTTCGAGCAGCTCCGCGGAGCGCCGCTCAAGCTCGCCTCCGCGCAGGCCGTAGAGATGGCCTTGATGGCGCATGTTCTCCGCCACCGTCAGCTTGGGATCGAGGCTGGGGTTCTGAAAGACGACGCCGAGTCCTTGCCGGATCTCAGCGGCGCCCAAGGACGCGTCAAGGCCGAGGACTCGGGCCGCGCCCGAGGAGGGGGTCAGCAGGGTCGCGAGGATCTTAAAGAGCGTGGTCTTGCCGCCTCCGTTAGGGCCGAGCACGCCGAAGACCTCTCCGGGCTTGACCTCGAAGGTCAGCCCGCGCAGCGACTCCCGGGCAGGCTGACGGCCGCGCGCCGGGTAGGCATGGCAAAGGCCTTCCAGACAGACCGCCGGCTCAGCGTCGGCCAAGGCCTTCCCAGGTCGTCTCGGGCGCCGCGAGCCGGTCGTTGGCCCAGCGCGCCGCTGTGAAGAGGTGGTCGGAGAGGCGGTTGAGATAGACCAGCGCGTCGGCGGGGACCCTTTCGGAGACGGCGAGGGCCGTGGCGGCGCGCTCGGCGCGCCGGCAGATGGCGCGGGCCAGGTGGAGCGCGGCTCCGGCCGCCGATCCTCCGGGCATGATAAATTTCTTGAGGGGCTTGAGGTCCGTGGTCATCGCGTCGATCTCGGCCTCCAGACGCGCGGCGGCCGCCGGGAAATCCGCGGCGGCCATATCGGCGGGCAGGCCGGTCCGGTCGCAGGCCAGTACCGCGCCGACCACAAAGAGCTCTCGTTGGATCGTGTCTAGGCGTGATCGCAGGGCCGCCAGCTTGGGTCCCTTGGGCAGCGCCGCGAGCGCCGCCCCGATGGCCGAGTTGAGCTCGTCGACTTCGCCATAGGCCGAGACGCGTCCATGGTGCTTCGGAAGCCGCCGGCCTCCCCAGAGGCCGGTCGTGCCGTCGTCGCCGGTGCGGGTGTAGATTTTGGAGGTCACGGGGGGCCATTGTGCCAAATTCGGCGGGGGCGGGGAAGGCGGTTCTCCCGGCCCCCATGCACTCCCGACGCCTCCAGCGCGCTCCCTCAAATGGAATATGTCGGTCGCTTGGACCACCGCACGACGCATGGCACCCTCCACCGATGGAGGCAGCCGTCCCATGCCGGCGATCCCGACCGGCGATCGCCGCAATCAGAATTTACTCCCAGCGCTGGGAGTAAATTCAGGACTCCTGACATGGTCCTAAAATCGATGCAACATCCGGGGCCTCGTAGCGCACTCGCAGCTTGGTACCGGGGTACGTGATTTTCTTCTCGTTGAGTGCTTCGCACAAATGCCGTACGGCCGCGTTGCTTCGCGGATTGGCTAGGCCATGAAGACGGACTCGAAGAACACCCTCGCCCTTGTCCGACAAGACGTCTGCCGGCGTCCGTAGGATTTCGCGTACGAGGGCGCGGCCTTCCTCCTCCGTGCGCGCGTACACCTCGTCGTTGAGCAATCCGACGAGCACGGTCTCCGCGCGGTATGCCAACATCTTGATCGCGTCCGTCAAATGCTTCGTCTCCGGATCGAGCTTTACGATGGGCGGCCCCTCGGCGTCGACCGCAGCGATCCGCTCGGGCAGCGCGCTGATGCGCTCCTTGAGGCGATCGCACTTGCGCCGCAGCGCGCGGATTTCCTGGCCCAGCTTCCCGTTGGCGATCTTGAAGCCCCGCGCCGTCGGTCGCAGCGACTCATCGTTCTCGAACGCCCGCGCTCCGTAGTCCTTCTCGAGCTTCACAAGCGTACTCTTGAACCTGCCAATCTTCTTCTCCAGCTTCGCGCGCTTTGGGTTCGGGATAGTCTTCTCTTCGCTCACGGGCTCGACCCGGCGGCTGGCCATCGCGTCCAGAGCGAAGTGCTCGCGCATGTACCGAAAGAAGTTCTCCTGCCTCCACCTCCCGAACATCCGCCACGCCAGTTCGATAGCCCGCGTCTTCCAACGCGTCGTCACGACAGCCGTCTGCTTACCATCCGTGCGCAACCGTCGAATCTCGCGCATCTTGAACCCAGGCAGCATCCGCACCGTCTTTTCCGCCAACTCGTATGACACTGGGCTCCCTTCCACGCGACCCTCGACGACACCAAACGCACTTCGAGGCCACATGTCGTATGTGCCCTTGCGGTACGTCAAGACGTCGAAGTCCGCTTCATAGAGCGCCTTGAACCACGTCGGGCTCCAGCCTTCCCGGTCGAAGACCATCGTCACGCGTCGCTTGCCCGCCAGCCGCCGGACCTCAGGCAGGACGCTCTCTTTCATCGTCGCGATCAGTCGCTCGTTGGCCTCCCCGGTCACTAAGAACACGGGCTCGGCGTTCTTGTCGTTGACCCAGTAGTCCGTCGTCGCCGGCATGCAAAGTCTGCGCCGCGCCACGTGCGTCTTCGTAAGTCGGTGCTTCTCGCCGTTGTACGCCCGGACGTGCCCGTCCACGTACAGGTATCCCAATGCCCGAGGCGCTTGCCGCACCCACCGTTCGGCTAAGCCCGCGCTCAGGCGGCTGGCTTGCCCGCGCGCGACCAACTCCGTGAGCTTGCGTCGGATCGTCTTCGTTTCCGGCGCACGGTCCAGCCCCAGAAGCGTCCCCAATTCCCCGGGCGTCTCGAACTGCATCCGCTCGGGGTTGCGGATGCGCAGCAGCGCCATGAACCCAAGGCACAGAAGCGTGCTCCGCAGGCCGTAGAAACCGTTGCGCAGGCTCCCGTAACTCTTCTCGCCGACATCCAGAAGCCCCAACTCAAGCATCGCCGGAAGCGCCAAGAGCGCCCCAGCGTTGGCCACCGATAACGAAGGCGCGAACTCCGGCGCAGCCTCTGCGATCTTCCCAGCCGCCGCCAACACCCGGTCGAGCACTCGCGTCGTAGCAACGCCCAACGGCGCGACGATGTTCTCGGCGTTACGCTGACCCGGCTGGCTGCCGCTCTCTTCGTCCGACCTCCTCGTCGTCTCTCCTCCCGCTTCTCGCAACCATCCTCGCTCGATGGCGTTGCGGATCGTCGACTCGTCTACGCCGACTTCCCTGCCTGCCGCACGCTTTGACTTCCCGCCGCCCAGCGCCTTCTGCGCGAGCCGCAGCCTCTCGGGCGTTAGCTTGCGGGGGCCCTTCGGACCGGACTTCTCATCAATGAGTCCCGCGACTCCGGCCGTCTTTAGGCGGCGCTGCTGGCGATACAGCGTCGTCCGATAAACCCCGAAGACGGAACTCAAATCCTTTTGTGTCGCCAGGCGCAGAGCGATGAGTTGCCCCCACGCGACGCGCTGCCCCACGGCATCATTGCTCGCATGGGAAAACACGGGCACGCCGGCCGCGAAATATCCGATGGTCATGCCGTCATCCAAATAGCAGACAGCGTCGTTGATCTCGACAGCTTCCGCAGGCTGAAGGGGCAAGAGCGACTGGATCGCAATGGTCATTTGAGTTGCATAGATTCTCCCGCATTTCAAGCCCGCTTGTCAAGCCTTTTCGACGAGAAACCAGGAGCATGTCAGGAGTCCTGAAATTCCGCTCTCCGCCGAGCTCCATCTCGTCGGCTTAGCGTCGGCGGTCGTCGATCCCGACCCGCGCGCCCTGCAGGCGGGCGGTCTCCCGGCGCAGCTTCTCATCCGGCGGCCAGGCCTTGAAGGCGCGTTCGTAGGCGTCGAGCGCAGCCTCGTTCTGCCCAAGGCGGGCGAGTAGCCGCGCCTTGAACAGCTCGCGGCGATGCTCGGACATGCGGGCCAGCGCGCCGGAAACGTCGAGGCGCAGTGTGCCGTCAGGCTCGGTCCCCGGGCCGAACTGAGCGAGGTCATAGACCGGAGACGGGGGAACCTTCGCGGAGGGCGCGCTTAAATCCGTTGCGTAGATCCGAAAGTCTTCGTTTTGGTAGCGGAGGCGGAAGCGCTTGAGGGCCTCGGGCTGGAAATGGAAACGCACGGCCGCCGCGTCCGGGCTGAGGCGCATCGCGGCGGCGGCGTAGCGCGGGCCGTCGCCGGTTTCATCCAATATGTAGCCCGTGTGATAGATGAAGTAGGCCGCGCCATTGTCGGCGCAGAAGCGGTGGAAGGTCTCCTCGTCTTTATAGAGGGCGTCCATGAAAGCCAGGCTCTTGCGGCGGCTGGACGCCGACTCGAACTTGGGATTTAGGAGCGTCGGCGTCCCGGCGTAGGCAAGGATCGGTCCGGAGAAACCGAAGTGCGCCAGCACCGGTTTGCCGCCCCCGCGCTCGCGCAACCAGCTCAGGACTTCGCGCTCGGCCGACAACAGGGTGACGGGCCGGCGCTGCGGTCCGGAGAAGGGGGCCGATAGGCGCATGAAGGGGTTGAGGCGCGAGGCGGGGGCGTAGGATTTGAATCCCTCCAGGACGGCGAGAGCGAGCAGGGCGGCGGCGAGCCAGCGCCGCGGCGTGGCTCGCAGGCTCGAGAGCCCCAGGAAAAAGGCGAATACCGGCGTCAGGCGCGATATCATGGCCGTCCCGGCGAGTGAGAGCAGGGTCATCACATCGACGATCGCCCCACCGGCTCCGGGCCGCGAGTCCGGACTTCGCCGCAGCATGTCGGCCAGACGCGGAAGGGTCGCCAGGCCCAATGGCAGGAAGGAAAAAAGGAGAAAGCCCGCCTCAGGGGAGTTGAAGGGTCCCACCCAAAGCAGTCTCGCGTCCGGGTCGAGCCGGGAAGGATCGTCGGGTTTGACGAGCAGGAAGCGCAGTTTGGCGTACAGCAGGCTCCATACATGTCCGTAGGCCGTCTCTTCGACCCCGGATCGCCAGGGGGCCGCTTGGATTCCCGCTCCGACCAAGATCACCGCCAGGAGAGGCCGGGGCCCGCCCCACGTCGCGGCCAACGCCGCGGCCCCCAGCCACAGGCCTGGAGAAAGGAGCAGGCTCGTTTCCCGCAGCGTGGTGAAGGCCAGGGCGGCGACAGTCAGGCATGCCATCTGGATGCCCAAGACGATCCGTAGGCGTTCGACGCCGGCGCGTCGTCGGCACCACCAAACGAGGATAGCCGCCAAGTTAAAAGCCGCAAGGTAGAAGCGCGTCACGTGCCAGGAGGCCAGGGCCAGCGCCATCAGCAGCCCCGCGGCGCCGGCGTTCGCGGCCGGCCGCGGGTTTTCGGGATCCGCCGCGGCGCAGAAGAAATGCAGACTCCCGAAGATCAGGGGCAGGGCCAACGTCGGAAAGGCGTAACTGCCGATGAGGTCGGAGAGGGAGGGCCACGAGACGGCGTAGAGCGCCGTGCCGGCCAGGGCGACGAAGGCGTCTTTCGAAAAACGCGCGGCCAGCCCGTAGAAGGCGGGCACCGAGAGGCTCGAGACCACGGCGACCCAGAGGATGACGAAGAGCCGGAAATCCCGCGGCCCGGAGAAAGGCCAGAGGCGGTAGGACCAGCCGGTCAGGCGCATCATCAGGGTGGTGAGCTCCGCCTCGACGCGCACGCCTTCCGGATGCTGGGCGTCGACGTCGAACTCCGGGAGGCGTTCGCCGCGCGAGACCATGCGGGCGTAGCGGTACTGAAAGGCGCTCTCGACCTTGAAGTAGCCGGTCTCGTCCTGGGGGTCGTAGCGCGGCAGTTGGAGGGAGTGCCGGACCTTGAGGTGTACGCTCACCATGAAAAGGAGCGCCATCACCGCCCGGCCGGCCCAAGGCGTCATCGGGTCTTGGGCGGGGCGAGGTGCTCGGCGAGGAACCGCTCGGCCGCGGCGTAGAAGCGCAGGCGGTTCTCGGGACGGGCGAAGCCGTGGCCCTCGTCCTCGAAGAGAAGATACTCGACGGCTTGGCCGCGCGCCCGGAGGGCCGCGACGATGGCCTCGGACTCGGCCCGCTTGACCCGCGGGTCGTTGGCCCCCTGGGCGATCAGCACCGGGATGCGGATGCGATCGGCCGAAAACAGCGGGGAACGTTGGCGCAGGAAATCGGGCTCGGTGTCCACGTTGCCGACGCGCAGGTCGAAAATCCTCCGGAACGGCTCCCAATACGGCGGGATGGACCGGATCAACGTGGCGATGTTCGAGGGTCCGACCACATCCACGGCGCAGGCGAAGAGTTCGGGCGTGAACGCCGCTCCGGCCAGGGCCGCGTAGCCGCCGTAGGAGGCCCCGAATATGGCCAGGCGGCGCGGGTCGGCCACCCCCGACGCGCACGCCCAGGCCGCGGCGTCGGTGAGGTCGTCCTGCATCTTGGCGCCCCACTCGCGGTCTCCGGCGTGGAGGAATTTCTTGCCGAAGCCCGTCGAGGCGCGGAAATTCACTTGGAGCACGGCCCAACCCCGGTCCGCGAGCCATTGGGTCTCGGGATGGTATCCCCAATGATCGCGCGCCCACGGACCGCCGTGGACGAGCAGGACGGCGGGGTGGGGACCGGGCCCCTGAGGCCTGGTCAGGTAGGCGGGAAGCTCGAGGCCGTCCCGGGCGCGTATGGTGACCGGCTCCATGGGCCGGAGCTCGAAGGCTTCGAGCGCCGGACGCGAGCTAAAGAGCAGTTCCAGCGCGCGCTCCGGCCGCTTATAGAGGTAATACCGGCCCGGCCGCGTGTCGTTGTTGAAGTCCACGATCCAGCGGGTGTCCGCGTCGTCGCGGCTGACGATCCAGAAATCGCCGAGACCGGCGGCGGCGATCGCCGAAAAATCCGCCCGCAGGGTCTCATCGAGGACTTCCCAACGGCGGCGTTGGCGGGCGAAGCCCGCGGCCTCGGCGTGCCGGCGGCGCGGGTGGAGCATGACGGGTCCCAAATCGGCGCCCGGGTCATGGGCCAGGACCCGCCTTTCTCCGGCCAGGCTCCAAAGCTCGAGGCGGGTCGTGTCCGAGTCGAGGCTCGACTCAACGTAGAGAGACCGGCCGTCCTCGGTGAAGCCGTGCGCCCCGACCTGATCGTCCGGGCCCCAACGGCACAGCGTCCGCCACGGGGAGTCTCCCGAATCCTTCACCCGCAGTTCGCCGCCGCCGTCGGCCAGCGCGGCCTTGGCCGCCCGGACCCGGAGTCTGGCATCGGCGAGCCAGCCGACCACGTCCCCCGGGTTTTGCGCTTCCAGGCGCCGCTCGCCGCCGCGCAGGTCCAGCCGGTAAACGTCGTGGGCGCGGGGGTCGCGGTCGTTCAAGGCCACGAGTATTTCGTGGGGAAACTCCGGGTCGGTGGCCACGAGCTGGGCCTGCGCCCCGGAGAGGGGCGTCAGGTCCCGGGTCGCGCCCGTCCCGATGTCGGCCTGATGGATCCGCCAATTCTCATCGCCGTTCTTGTCTTTGAGGTAGAGGAGGCTGCGGGTGTCCTCGGCCCAGAGGTAGTGGCGGATGCCGCGCCCGCGGTCCTTGGTCAGGGGACGGGCGGCGCCTCCGGAGGCGGGACCGACCCACACGTTGAGAACTCCTTCATCCGGGGCGAGGTAGGCCAGGTGCCGGCCGTCCGGGGAGAGCCGCGGGGAGGCGCGCTGCGGATTGCCGAAGAGGGTTTCGAGCGGGATGAGCCCGCTCATTCGGGCCGCGGTTGCCAAGGGGAGCCTTGAAATCGTAAAATGGTCATCGCCTCTCCGAATTCGGCGCGTTCGTCTAGCGGCCTAGGACATCGCCCTCTCAAGGCGGAGATCACGGGTTCAAATCCCGTACGCGCCACCAGATTTTTCCCGCCAGATTGTGCCAAAATTCCGGACTTGGCGCCATGCGGGGGGGCCGGGCGCCCTATGGGGAGAGGTGGAAATGACTCGACCGCCGGCCGACGCGAGCGCCCGCCGATGGCCCGCTCCCGGCGCACCGTCCGGGTCTGCATGGGGAAAAGCGCCCTTGACGAATCACTGAATTCATGTTATTATGGTCATGAGACTATAGTCATGGAGGGGTTATGAAAACCATCGGCGCCGGAAAATTCAAGGCTCAATGCTTGGCGTTGTTGGAT
>CAYJXJ010000157.1:0-11101 GCA_964374095.1 uncultured Elusimicrobia bacterium | reverse complement strand
TTCCGAACTTCTCGGAGCCGATCGCCATGAGCTCCTCGGATTTTCCCTTGGCGTCCATCGCGGCGCCAAACCCCATGGCGAAGAAGGGGATGCCGGAAACCCCGTACGAGCAATAGGAGACTGCCGCCATGATGGCGCCGATGATGGCAAGCCACATCATTCTCTGCATCAACCTCTGGATATCCTTGATGATGGTTTTTGCCCGCTGGGCGAGGGCTTCCCAGGGCGTGAGGTTGTTCCCGGCGATACAGGTCTTCTTGACGGGATCCCAGACGGCGAATTGACCGCAGCTCTGGCTGAGATTCACGCAGGCGCCCGCCACGCAGGTCTGGGTCTCCCAGTCGCACTGGCACCCGCCGCCGGGAGGCGTCGTCGGGATCGGGTTGACCGGCGGGACGGGATCGTCCTCCCCGGTCGGGGCCTGGCCCCCCGTGGTATCCTGGGCCTCGAATTGATTGAGGGCTTCGATGGAATGCGCCTCGCCCGCGGTCGCTCCGCCGGACCTCATGCGCTGGGAGAAGGGCGCCATCCCCCGCAGCCGGGCGATGTTCTTGCTGTTGCGGTTGACGTTGCGGATGGTGCCGATCTTGGTGCTGCCGAGGACATCGCGCTTGGCGGTCTTGCTGCTCTCCCGGGCCTTGGAGCCCGGGTGGTCGAACTTCTTGATGGACTTGCCCAAGGCGCCCCCGAACTGGGGACCCTGCATCGCGAAACTCGCGCCGCCGAGCTGTGTCGCGAGCGCGCCCGGCCGGGACCCGTCGAGGGCTTTGGTGGGATCGCCCGGCATCGTGGGCCGCAACGCCGTGTCGGTCCCCGCCCCCGTCTCGACCTTGGACTGGTCATCGGCCTTGCCGCCGTCTCCCGCGGCCCCCGCTTCCTCGGCTTTGGGAACCGGCCCGGCGGGCGGGGCCGAGCCGGCCAGGGGAACGCCCTTGGTGCTGAGGTTGGTGTGGGTGGCGGCGCTCCGGTCGACCTTCATGCCCGAGGCGATGGCCCCCAGGCTCAAGGTCGGCTCGCCCTTCTGCGCCCGCATGGCGTTGATGGCGGCGATCGCTCCCACCCCGACGATAATCGCCGCGACGCTTGCCGCCGCGAATTTGCCGGCTCCCGTGGACAGCAAGCGGCTGAGCCACCCGGCGCCCTGCAGTCCGGCCCGCGCCACCTGCACCCGCGCCTGGCCGGCCCCGGCCCCCGCGCCGGCCGCGGCCGAGGCGGCCGAGCGCGCCGCGCTCGACGCCGCTCCGGCCGCGCCGCGCGCCCCGACGAAAGCGTCCTTTCCCTGGACAAAGCCCAGCGGGATGCCTCCCCGCTTCTTCTCTTTCTCGTCCTTGTCCTTGAGGTCCGGGATGGCGATATCGGGAGGGGGCGTGTCATTGCCCACCGACTCCTCTTCCTTTTTCTTCTTCAGGAAATCAAACATATGGCTACCCTCGGTCCGCCCCTGTTACCGCTAGTTCCATTCGTCCTTGCCTTTGTCCAAGCCCTTGCCGACCAGACTCACTCCGCCAACAATGAAGGAGCCGGCGGCAATCCAGTACAGGGCGTTTGCAAACGGCGCTGCCTCCCACCCGAAATACGCCCAGGCCAAGCCGAGGCCGCCGGACAAAAGCACCGTCGCACCCAAGAGCGGCCTGCCCATGGCCATGAGCGCGACCCCCAGTCCAACGAGAATTATGGAGATGCCGATGATCGCTCCCGCCAGGAACGCGCTCAGTCCGCCGGCACTCCAAAGGTCCGACATGCTCTTCTTCGTGATCGCTTGAATGATGAGCAGAAGCATGAGGAGGACGGTCAGAATCTTCACTATCATTATGATCCCATCCGTCGGATCCTTGCTCTTCCCGTCCGAGACGCAGGTATTGCCCTGCTTCACGGTCCCCGAACCGCACTTAAGCTCTGGAAGGGGGTCGCCCTGGCCGATGGGCCTTCCCCCCCCGCCGCCGGGCTGGTTGGAGGTGGAACCGGTGTCCGGATCGCCCTCTCCCTGCCCCCCGATGCCGCTCCCGGCGCCGCCGAGGGTCTGGGCTCCTCCGGGGTTGTTCTCGAAAGCGTTGCTGGCCAACTGGCTGCGCGAATCATCGCTGCCGCGGCGCGCCGAGTTGGAGAGCCGCGCGGCCCGGTTGAGCTGCCCGTGGGCGATGCCGAGCTTGCCCCGTCCGGCCCGGGAGCGGACCGGCGTCGCCGCGCCCCGGCCCGGCGCGTTGGAACCGCGCAGGCCCGAAAGCTTGTCGGCAGCGGGCTTAGTGATCCCGCGTCCGAAATTGCCGCCGATGCCGCTGGACATGCCCGCGCCGCCGGAAAGGCCGCCGCCGGACACGCTGCTCAGAGCGCCGGGCCGGTTGCCTATCCCGGCCTTCGGGGGTTCGGGGGCGGCGGGAGACGCCGCGGCCGCGGCATCCGCGGTCGCCGCGTCAGGCACCTGGGGAACCGGCGCGTCCTCCGTGGGCGGGGCTTCCGCGGTCTTGGCCGCGGCGTCCGCCGCGGCCTTCTCAGCCGCGAGCTGTTCGGCGGTCTTGCCGCCAATCGAACCCGACACCATACCCAGGCTGTCCTGCACGGGCTTGCTCCCCGGGACCTTGGAAAGATCGCCGCTGTACTGATTTCTGTCGGCCCCGACTGTGATCTTGGACTTCTGTGAATCCTGGTAGGCCGCATAGTCCGGAGCGACCATCCGGCCGTAGCCCATGCCCAAGGCTCCGACGACCCCCACGCTGGAGAGAATGCCTACACCGCTTCTAAGGAACGCGGCGATGGCGGCCTTGCCGGCCCCGCTCCCGCCCTTCGCCAGAGCTCCCGCGCCGGGCCTGGCGAACTGGGGCCAGAACGGAACGCCCCCGCGGCGCTTGTCACGGTCGTCGCCCACCTTCTTGAGCTTGAAATTCGGGATATCCGTGGTCGCGGTTGAGGTGGCGGTGGCGGTGGCGGTTTCTTTTTTTTCCATGGCAGTATCTCCCTACACCACAAATTCTTTAAGCGCCTGCTCGGAGGGCGGCCCGTGCTTGTAATAGGTCGCGTCGTCCTCGCATTCGGGCAGCTTCTCGTACTTGCCCTCGCACTTCACCTTGCCGGGCTTGAGGAAGAAGGTGCTGACGACTCCAACGATGCCCACGACCCCGCACAGGCCAAGCCAGGTCGGAAGACTGGCCATCGTCAGGCCCTTCTCTACATCATCGGGTTTGGGCTCCCAGAGGAGTAGGCCAACGGAAGTCGCGGTCAAGAGTGCTCCCGAAAGCAAGAATATCGTCCCCAGAGTCCCCTGTCCGTACTTGCCGCCCAAGACCTTGATCCCCAAATACATCGCATACAAAGCCAGCAATCCCCCGATGGCGGCCAAGGCATATCGAAGCACCTTGGTGAGATCGGTAGGCTCCTTCACCATGGCCAACTGCGCGGCAAGGAACAGGCACAACGCCGCCCCCATTAGCAGATTCTTCGCCAGGCTGATCTCCTTCTGCCACGGCGTGACTTCCTTCGGCGGCGGCGGCGGCGGCGGGTTCTCCTGGTCCCGGTCGTTGGCGATCTTATTCGGCGTGGTCTTGGTGTCGCCGGTGGCGCGAGCGCCCTGCTGCTCGCCTCCCACGATCTCTCCGCCCTCCGACCCGATGGTCGAGCCGCCCGGCACGGCCCGGTCGTAGCGCTGTCCCGCGACCTGGCTGCTGGTCGCGCCCCGGTGGTCGCGCCGGATCGCTCCGAGGGTCTTGTAGGCGCCGCTGCGCCGGGCCGCGCCGTAGTTCTTGGCCCCGCCCGCGCCCCGAAAATCACCCGCCCCGCCCCTCATCCCCGAAATGGATCCGGCCCGGGCGCCCCCGAACTGGCCGGGAGCTCCTCCCGCCGCCATGCTGGCCGAGGTGCCGCCGCCCCCGCCGGAGCCCGACATCTGCCCGATCTTGGCGCCGCCCGAGAGCTTGGGAAGCGAGGCCGCCGGCCCCGAGGCCGGCGCGTTGTTGTTGGCCATCCGGGAAGCCGAGGCCGAAGCCGAGGCCGCGGCATCGGCGGTAGCGGCCGTGGGCGCGATGGGAGGCGCCTCCGCGGCGGGGGCCCCGTCGCCGGCGCCCGCGTTGGCCTTGGCGAAGTAGTCCAAGGAAGCGGAGACCCCGCTGCCTCCGCCGGCCGCGCCCTCCCCCTCGGCGCCTTCGGCTCCCGGGGCCGGTTTGGGCCTGGCCTCGAAGAGCGACATGGAGCCGCTGCCGGAATGGGAGGGGGAGAAGGCGCGGTAACCGACCAACCCCAACCCGCCGGCCACGGTGCTGCCGACCAGGATGAGCGCGACGAGCCCGGCCTTGGTGGCGAGTATGCCGCCGCCCGCCGCGGCCCCGCCCAGGCCGCCCATGGCCCCCGAGCCGGCGCCGCCGCCGCTCCCAAAGAGCGAGCCGAGGAAGCCGCCACCCTTCTTCTCTTCCTTGTTCTCTTCCTTGTTGACTTCGGGCTTGATCTCAGGTACCTGGCTCATAAACTCCTCCGCGAATCACGCGCTCATCACTTCTTAGTGGCGGAATCGGTCCATCCTTCCGGCAAAAGCGCCTTCATCATGCCGCCCACCACGCCGTTGACCACCCCGCCGACCACGGCCATGATGATCATCTCTTGGATGCGCTGCGTCATGGCTTCCGCGGGATCGGTCTTCTTCTCCTCGCCCTTGTCGTTCATGTCCTCGATGGCCTGAGCGAGCTTGTCCATGGGATCCTTCTTCTTGTCCTTGGCATCGGGCGGGCCGCCCTTGAGGTTGGCGGGGGCCATGGTGTCGTCCATGCGGCCGTACACCGCGCTATGGCTGCCGCTCTTGCCCGCGATGGCGGCGCCCGCGCCGCTGCCGTCGAAAGAGGTTCCCGCCCCCCCGCGCATGGCGTCGCCCGAGCCCGCGCCCGCGGCGTTGAAGGAGGCGCGCGCCGCCGCGGTCACCGCGCGCATGTGGCGCTTGACATTCCCGTCCGCGGCGCCGGAGCCGTCTCCCGAGAGGCCCCGCGTCGAGTCGAAGCCCACCTTCGCGTTCTGGGTGTTGAAGGCGCTTGCGCCCGCGGCGGCGCCGGTGCCTCCGCTTCCCGAGCCGAACCCGGAAAGCCCGCCAAAATTCGCCTTCGGCGCGGTAAAGCCGCGCTGCGCCTTGGCCCCGCCCCAGCCCGAGGGGTCGCTCTTGGAGGCCTTCTTGAGCGCCGCGGCGAGGTTGGACACGGAGGCCGCGGTCAAGGCCTGCGGTTCGATGGGCGCTCCGGGAGCGGCGCCGGGAGCCTGGTAGAGAGAAGACGCCATATCGCCGTCGGCCTGCTTCTTCCGGGACCCGCCGGCCCCCTCCATCGAAAGGTCGACGACCGAGCCGGGGGCCCCCGCGGCGTTCTCGCGGGAGTCAAGGCTTTGCAGGCCCTGCTCCGAGGGCTTCAAGCCCCCGCCCCGAGCCACGGACCCCGAGCCCGTGCCGCCGCCCGCGGGGAAGCACACCCACAGGGCCATGACCCCGAAACCGGCGAGTATTACCCACCAGTATTTCTTGAAAGGGTCGTTGTCCCGACGAATATTGACCACAGCCATAGTGCCACTTCAGTTTAGCCCCCGGCCCTGGTTTTGTCAAGGCAAAGGCGTTATATTACCGAACTTTTACCCAGTATCTCGGAGGCGGATGCGAAGAAGGCCGCTAGGGGTAGGACGTGGATCCTCCCCTCCCGCAGGGGCCGGTCCCCGGCGTAGAGATAATAGGCATCCGCCATGGGGTAGTCGCCGAGAAAGGCCTCCAGACCTCTGAGGTCGCGGGAGGCGAAGCGGTCGGAACTCGTGACCTCGATCGCCTTGATGCCGCGCCTGCCATATAGGACGAAGTCCACCTCGCGGTGGTCCGCCGTCCTCCAGAAATGCAGGGAATAGTCGAGGTCCAGGTAGGCATTGAGGGCGCGCAGTTCCTGCAACACCAGGGTTTCCAGAGCCGCGCCGTCGAGTTCGGTGGCGGCGTCCAGCGGACCCCGCGGCCGGAGCGTCCGGTACACCCCGGCGTCGAAGAAATAGAACTTGGGATGGGAGATCAGGCGGCGCCGGTGAAATGGCGGCGCACCCTCGCGGGCGAGGCAAGGAGGTCGGTGAAGATCTCGCCGTCGAGAAGATCGAGGTAGGTCGCGGCCGGGTACCGCGCTCGTACCCAACTCGACTTTCCGGTGCCCCGGGGTCCGAAAAGAAAGAAGCTGCTCCGGGCGGGCGGATCGACCAATCTGGCATACATATCGCCATTTTACAATATTAATTGGCCGAATCGGCGCCGGTAATTACAGGCCGGCCGGCTACCGGCCCTGCCTGCCGCGGGAGAAGCCGCTTAGGCGCGCTGGTCCGGCGCTTTGGCGGGGGCCGGGGCGGGCAAGGGGCCGGGCTGAGGCGCCACCTCCACGACCGGAGCCGGGGGCGGGGCCGGCTCGGAGGGCCGCGCCGCTTCGGGGAGAAGCAGGGAGACGACGGCCGGCCTCGGAGGCTTGCCGTAGCCTTCAAAAATCTCGAGGATTTCGTCGTAATCCAGTTCCTCCCGCTTCAACAGCTCGCGCGCGAAGCGATCCAAGATGTGCTCCTCGGCCTTGAGCACCTTCTCGACCTCCTTGACGCACTCGTGGAGTATGCGCTGGGTCTGGAGATTCAGGCGCTCCTTGATGGCCTCGGAGAGCTGGCCGGGGTCATAACGGCCCCCGGCCGGAATCTGGTTGAAGTCCCCGACGAAACCCTCGTCGCCCATGCCCAGGCTCCAGACCATGTCGTGGGCGATGGCCATGGCGTGCCGGAAATCCGCCGACACCCCGGTGGTGCTGACCCCGTACTTGATCTTCTCGGCCACGTAGCCGGCCAAGGAGACCCGGATGTGCGCCTTCAAGGTGTCCACGTCCGAGCTGTGCAGCTCCTCTTTGGGGATGGAGTGCACGACGCCGAGCACCCCCCCGCGCTCGATGATGGAGGCCTTGAACACGTCGTTGGTGGGATGGGTGAGATAGACGATGAGCAGATGCCCGGCCTCGTGATAGGCCGTCATCTCGCGCTCGCGGGGAGTCATGTTGAGGCGGTGCGCGACTCCCAACTCGATGCGCTCAATGGCGGCCGAGACGTCCTTGTAGGTGATGACCTCGCGGCCGTTGCGCACCGCCACCAGGGCGGCCTCCTTCAGGATGTTCTCGATCTCCGCGGGGCTCTTGTACACGGCCTTGCGCGCCAGCCTGCCGAAGTCGACTTCGGGCGCGATTTTGACGTTCTTGGCGTAGTACTCGAAGATCTGCCGGCGCTCCTCCAAGTTGGGCCGGCCGATGGTGATGGTGCGGTCGAAGCGCCCCGGGCGGATGAGGGCGGGATCGAGGACGTCTTCGGGGGCGTTCATGGCCCCGATCACCACGATATTGGTGTCCTCGCCGTTGAGGCCGTCCATTTCCACGAGGAGCTGGTTCAAGGTGCTGTTGGACTCGGAGGAGCCGCCGAAGGCGTCCATGAAGACGCGGGACTTGCCCACCACCTCCAGCTCATCGATGAAGATGATGCAGGCCCCATAGGCCCGGCTGTATTGCCGGGCCTGCTTGAAGAGCTTGCGCACCCTTGCGGCGCCGACCCCGACGAAGATTTCGACGAATTCCGAGCCGGACGTGGAGAGGAAGGCCACCCCCGCCTCGGTGGCGACGGCCTTGGCGAGCATGGTCTTGCCGCACCCCGGGGGCCCGATCATGAGCATGCCGTGCAGGATCTTGCCCCCCACCCTCTGCAAGATGGCCCGGTCCTTGATCAGCTGCACCATCTCGATGGCCTCGCGCTTGGCCTCCATCAAGCCGATGACGTCGCTGAAATACACCTTGATCGAACTCGCCTCGATGTTGGATTTCTTGAAGCGCGCGAAACCTCCCCCGTACTGAAGGAGATACAGGAATCCCACGAAAACCAAGGTCTGCAGTATGCCCCAGGGCATGGAGGCCACGTTGATGCCGATGATGTAGCGGCGGACGGATTCCTCCATCGTCGACATGTACCAGACCGGGATGATGACCGACACCGTGATCAGCGCGGCGACGGCCACCCACAGCCAGTGGCGCTCCATGAAAAGACGGAATTTAGCCCAGTTCATATGCCCTTCGTGACGGGCGCCGCAGGATTGGACAGCCGTTGGTCCTGATTCGTTCCCATGGGGGCTTAGTTCATGCCCGGAAGTTCGAAGGCGATCGGACGGTCCCGGTTGGGGACGTACTTGGTGACCTCGAAATCGTAGCCCTTGGACTTGTACATCCACGCCACCGCCACCGGCTTGGTGCGCACCCGCATATAGACCACCTGCCAGACCTGGGTCCGCTCGATCTTGAGCTCCGGCCCGGCGCCGTCGAGGTCGAGGAACTTGCCGATGGGCGTGCCGTAGCCCAGATACTCGCTCACCTTCTTGACGATGTCGGAGCTCAAGACCCCCTCGTCGTGCCCGATGTAGGCGTAGTTGCGATGGGATTCGAGCTGCCAGCGCCGCGCCGCGTAATAAGAAGCGATTTCCATCTTTTGGACCAGGATGAGGGTGGCGAATATCTTACCAAAAGCCCAAAGGAAAAAGACGAACATGGGCAGGAGCAAAACCGTCTCCGTCATCGCTTGGCCCTTTTTGCCCCGCCGGAAAAGTCTCACGGATACAACCTCACCTGGAACTTGGGGGTCGGGTTGGGCCAGACCGAGGCCTGGGAACCCTCGCCGATGGAGACGGTCGCGTGCACGCGCGGCCGCGAAAAGCCCAACTGTTGCGCCTCCTTGTTGAAGTCGTAGCCGAAATAGTTGCTCGGCGCCGTCCACGGCTGCGAGACGGGATAGCCCGCCCATTTGGGATGCAGGAGGGGCTTGCGGAGCTTGTCGAGCTCGGAAGGCTTGGCCCAGGCCATCTGGAAAAGCCCCGGGCCCCCGTCGCATTTGTCCAGGAAGGGGACCTCGATGGGCTTATCGGGAGCCCATTCCCGCCAGGGCGGGATCAGCTCGCCCGTGGGCTTGTTTCCGAAAAAGGAGACCCGCTGGTGGCAGAAGAACTTGATGCCGTTGGGCCAGAGAAAACCCGACGCCGACGCCTGGAAGTTCTGCGCCCCGATGATCGAGTCGTCGGTCGAGCCCGGCTCGCCGGTGTTGAGCCAGTACGCCTTCTTGTAGAAGTTGTGCTGCTTGACGAGGCGCTCGAGCACGGAATACTGGGCCTCCTCGACCGAGCCCAGGAGCTGCCAAATCTGCACGTACATGGTGTAGATCTGGTTGGCGTCCTCCCAGTTGATCCACCAGTCATGCACGTCGTCCTGGTCGATGATCCAAAACACCGGCTGGCTGTAGCCGGTGTTGGGGCCCCCGGTGTCCTCGGCGCCGGCCATGTTGGGATTTTCCTCGTTCTTGGCGCTGCCTTTCGGTCCGCCGAATTTGAGCATCCAGCGCGCCTCGTTATCCATGGGAGGCAGCGGCGTCGGGGGCTTGCTGCCGGGGCCCTCCGGATAGGAGGCGTTGCCGTAGGGGAAGACCCCGTTCTTGTAGAGGATCTCGCCGATGTAGCGGACGCACTTTTGGCCTTTTCCGGGGCAGGTGCGCTTCTCGTCGCCGAGGATCTCGATGTCCCCGAAGCCCTCGGCGAATATGCGCATCGGGAAGGCGCCGTTGACGTAGGCGGAGCGGTTCAGAAAGTCCGAATAGTTGGTCGCCTCGACGAAGGTCGCGGCGTCCACGGCGAACTGGTGGCGGATCTTCTCGCGGGAGAGTTTGGCCGTGTCGTAAATGAGGAATACGAAAAGAAAGAAGGACGGAAAAATGAAGATCGCGGGCAGGACGAACTGCCCCCGCCTCCCGGCGCAGGCCCGGCGCATCTTGATAGCGTAACCCCCCGAAGGGGGGAAATCAAGGCCAAACTATTAATAAATGATTAAAAAATTGGTTACTTCTTGGGCTTGGGGGTGAAGGCGAGGAACTCCGGAGCCCGGGGGTTCTCGGTGACCCGGCCGGCCTCCAAGTCCACGCTCGCCATGACCGTCTGGCGCAGCGCCCCGTCGACGAGCCGCTGGAGGAGCAGCTGGTAGGTGAAGGAATAGAGCTCCCCGCGGACGTGCTCGACCTCGACCCAGAGGCCGCGGTCGCCCCACGGAGCCAAGGCTTCGGCGATGCCTTGGCTGAAGGCCGCATAGTCCGCGTCGGCCATCCGCGCGGTGACGCCCATGTTGTAGATCAGCAGACCGACTCCGGCGTCGTCGTGGGGGATGCTCTTGGCGATGAAGCGGGCGGCCTTGTCCACGGGGCAGGGAGCGAGCTGGATGAAGGTGGCGTCCTCCCGGCAGGCCGCGCCCACGGCGTCGATGGCCTTGTCGAGAACCCCGATCGCCGGCAAGTTCTCGGGGAAGATCGCGGCCGTCATCCAGCGCCGGTCCGTCATGTCGTCGAGTTGGAGCGGCCGCGGGTCCAAGCCGATGCGCGCCGCGATGAAGGTCGCGTCGAACCCCTGCGGGGCGACGAGATGGTCGGCGGCCAGGTTGAGCCCCCCTCCGGCGTTGAGCTCGACGAGGTAATAGGACAGCTTGCGCCGGTGGAAGTACATCGCGGCGGGCCCCAGCCAGAACAGGGACCGGAGGGGGACGTAGACCCGCCGCTCCCGAGTCCGCAGGTTCTCATAGAAGGCGTCGGGGGCCGAAGCCAGGAATTTCGCGAAGGCGCCCGAAGGATCGGCCTCGCCGGTCCCGCCGCAGGAGGGAAAGTACGGCACCAGCGGGTGATCCGCGCGGCTTAAGACCTCGTAGTGGACGGCGGTCATGAAGAGGGTCCACGCCTCGTTCCAGGCCACGAAGGGCCGCTTCTCCCAGGCCTTGCGGGTCTTGAGCCACCAGGGCGGGTCGCCCTTCTTGAGCTCCGCGGACAGGTGCGAGAGCATGGCCGCGGTCACGGGCGGGCACGCCGGGATGCCGTGCTCGATCTGCGCGAGGAAGGTTTCCTTCGTGAGCAGGCCCGCGGGAGACGGCATCAGGGGTAGGAGAGCGGTTCCTCCCGGCTCAGGGCTGTTCTTCCGGAGAAATCAGGCCCATCTCGATGCCCTTGACCACGGCCTCGGTGCGGTTGGAGACCCCGAGCTTCTGGAAGATGGCGTTCAAGTGGTTCTTGATGGTCTTGACCGAGCATT
>CAYJXJ010000156.1:0-11129 GCA_964374095.1 uncultured Elusimicrobia bacterium | reverse complement strand
CCGGTTAGCTCCCTGGGAGGCTTGCACCGCCGTGGGCCACTGCGTCCGGACGCACGGCCGAGGCGAGCCCTCGCCGGTTCCGATGGCGGCCGGCCGCTCGCCCTGTCGGGATACCTACAAATTTTCAGCGCACCCCGGCCCCGCGTCAACTCGCCTCGAAATGTGCTTAGATGGGACGCGGGGGAATACCATGAAGACGCTGTGGCTATTGCCATTGGCCTTGACGCTCGCCGCCGCTCCCAAACCCAAGACCGATAAGGGCCTGATCGGACGCTGGGGAATGGGCGGAGAGACGCTCTATATCTTCAACGCCGACGGCTCGGGAACCGCCGAGGACGCGCCCCTGCGCTGGAGCTCAGACGGCAAGGTGCTGACGATCCGCGGCGACGACGAGCCGGAGAGAGTCCGCTACCGGCTCGCGGGCGACCGCCTGACCCTGCGCCTGGGGAGCGTCGACATGACGCTCGAGCGCTTGGGCGCCAAAGGCGCGGCGGCCAAGGCCAAGAAGACCTCCCCTAAATCCCGGCGCGAGCCCACAGGCGCGGGCTCCTCCGAACTCGCCGGCCTGCTCTTATCCTCGGCGTGGTGCTCCTTCTCATACCGCCAGACCAGCGGCTACTCCAGCACCAAGCGCGTGGCCTTCTCTCCCGACGGCTCCTGGTCGGCCGGGGCGCGCGGCGAGGGCTATTCCAGCGGCTACGGCGGAACCATGGCGAGCCAGAGCGACACGGGAGAGAGGGGCCGGTGGAAGGCTCAAGGCGAGCAGCTCTTTATGTCTTCATCCGAGGAACCCTCCCTCTCGCCGGTCGAGTTTTCCGTCAAACGGAACTCCTCGGGCTATCCCATCATCACCGCCGACGGCGTGGAATACTCCCAATGCGAATGACGGCGCGGGTCGATGACCTCGCCCCCGGCGATTGCGCGCCGTCGGCCGCCCTGCTGGCCCGCGCCTTCGCCTCGGACCCGGGGACCAAACATATCACGGCGGGGTTGGCCGAGGCCGAGGGCTTTGAGCGGGAGCTCTTTGAGGCCATCCTCCGGCGCGAGTTCGAGTCGGGAGCGGCCGGGCTGGCGGCCCGAGACGCCTCCGGAGGGCTTGTGGGACTCGCCCTCATCCATCCCCCGGGCGTGGAGAGCGCGCCGCTGAAGGATTGGCTGAAGGATTGGTCCCGCGCCCGGAGCCTGTTGCGCCGGCCGCTGGCCTGCTGGCGGGCTTGGCGGCTCCAACACTCCATCGATCGGCTGCGTCCCCAAGAGGAAAACCGTCTTTATCTCAAGGTCCTGGCGGTTGACCCCCCCGCCCAAGGCCTGGGGGCGGGCGCGCTCCTGCTGGAGGCCGTCATGGCGCGGGCAAAGCAAACGGGCTCCCCGGTTCACCTCGAGACCTTCCGCCGGGAGAACGTGGCGTACTACAAGGCCAGGGGCTTCGTCCTGCTGGCCGAGATAGCGCCCCAGGGATTGCCGCACTTCTGGCAGCTGCGCCGCAAGCCCGCCTAGCGACCCATGGGCCTGACGGCGGCAGCCGGCAGGTCCTGACGCCCATTAGGAACTGCGTTGGGCGTCATGGGCTCAAGGTACTCGAAGCGCGATTGGATGACCCCGGATCCCGAGTTGCAAAACACCGTCCACGTGACATTTCGGACCGGCAGCTCCGAGAACAGATAATCCATGACGTCGGCCTCCACATTGCAGGCGCGCAGGTCCCCGATCGATTTGAACACCGTGGCCGCGGCCCAGCGGGCCGAGACGGTCTCCGGGGCCGGAGCGATCTCGGACCAGCGCTGCGCGGCCCCGGGCAGGGGTCCGGCCGCGCCCAGCACCGCCGCCTCCAGGCGCAAGCGCGCGGCGTTGTCGCGCTCGGGGGCCACCGACTCCCAGGACGCGGAGAGCCCGTAGTTCCAGGAGCAGCCGGCCCGCACCCGCCGGGCTCCGGTCGAGCCAAGGATGTCCTCCAACGCCATGCGGGCGTAGGCACAATCGTAGTACCGGTAGTTGGGGCCGGCGTAGCGATACGGCTTCCAGACCGCGGCCACGGTCCCGGGGGCGGGTTGGGCGGCGCCCGCGCTCGCCCCGAACAGCAACAGTGCAAGCATGCTCATACGACCTCCCAGAGGGCACTCTGGCGAACAAGCGGATTATACGTTATATTATAGGAAGGGCCGATGGCAAAACCCGAGGTGATCGCCTACCTCCAGACATACCTCAACAAGTTTCCGGTTGACGAACTGCGACAACAGCTCGCCCAGGAGGGCGTCACCGCGTCCGAATTCGACGAGGCCATGAAAGTCGCGCTGCGCACGCCCTTGTCCAAGAAGAAGGCCCCCGGATCGGGCGGCAAGCTCTTGCTCGGCGCGGGGGGATTGCTGATCGGCGTGGGCGCCATCTGGATACTCATCCAGAGAGGCGGGGGCCGTCCCCAGCCCGGGGCGCCGGCCAAGCCGTCGGCGAACGCCGAGTCGGCCTTTGTCGGCTACTTCGGTTATGTGGTGCGCCTGCCCCAAGAGTACGAAGCCATGGCCAAGCCCCCCGACTCTCCCAAGGGCCGCGAGACGGTCCATTTCTGCCGCCGCGGAACCGATCCGACGAGCTTCCTCCATGAAGGGCTCTTCGGCCAACTCGGCATCGTGCGTCTCGTGGTGGAGCCGAATCGCTTCGCCGAGGCCCCCAATCCCATCGCGGCCCTGACCTATGTGCTGGAATCCCGGCTCCAACAGCGCGGGGAGAAGTTCGTCCGCAAGCCTCTCAACGTAGGCTCGTTGCGGGGGGTGCAGTTGGCCGTCGAGACTCCCTTTCCCCGCACCGAAGCCTATGTCCTGGGCGACAAGGTCCTCTATATCTTCACCGCCGGCCAAGACGACGAGGTGTTCCGCGAGCTTCTCACCAGCCTGCGAGAGGCCGGCGGGGAGATGTGATCACTTGAAAAAGCGGTCCGGGCAGGGTAAACTAGTCCCCTCAGCGATGCCACGCAAAGCCAAAGCCGCGCCCCGTAGGAAAGCCCGGGGCAAGCCCGTCAAGCCGGCTTCCCCGGAGCTGACCCGGGAGGAGGTCCTCGCCTTGGAGGAGGCGGCCCTGAGATCTCGCAAGGCGGAGCGGACTTGGCGGAAGATGTCCGACCCGGCGCCCGCCGAGGACGACGGCATGGACTCGGTTGAGGAACGGCTCGTTTCCAAGGAAAACGAGGATCGCCATTCCGCGCGCCGCTGGAAATACTTCTCAAAATAGCCCGCGAGGCGCCGGTCCGCGGTGAGACATCCGGTCCGCAACGCCGTATGGATCGGGACCGCCGGGCTCGTGGGACTGGCTCTCCTGGGACTTTACGGTTCATGGGTCTGGTCGTGGTTCAATCCGTCAACCCCCGGGCCCGCGCCCGAGCCCTTCGCCCGGGCCCGCCCCGATGATGGATCCCTCCCAGCCGCCCGGAAGGCTTTTCGGTCCCGGCATTTGGATCCGCTGGCCCACGCCGATCTGGGGGAAGCCCTCTGGCGGTCCGGCCGGGAGGTGGACTCCTTTTATATCCTGGCCTCGGCGCGCGCCTTCTTCGGTCCCGAGCGATTTCTCGCCGCCCACCGGGCCCGCGCCCTGGGGGCCGACCCGCTCTCCCGCGGGCCGGAACTTTCCAGGGCCCGGCAAACCCGCGCCCAGCCCGCCGGAGCGGCGCGCGCGGTCCCGCTCTACTTTCAGCTGGCCGCGTCCGCCCGGGAATCTTACGAAGGGCGGGCCGCCATCGACGATCTGGGCGACATCGCACAATCCAGCCCGTCCGGCGAGGACGACGCGTCCCCCCGCCTGGCGCGCGAGGCCCTCGAGGCGCTCCGGCGCCGGAACCCGGACCATGCCGCGATCTTCACGGTTCTGTCCCTCTCGGACTTAAGCCGCGGGGACATCGCGACGGTGCGCGAGCGGACCGCCGAAGCGCTCCGCGGCGCCCCGCGCCACCCCGGAGCCCTGTCCATCTCGGGGGCCCTGGCCCTCGCCGACCGGCGCCCCGCCCTGGCCCTCGAATCCTTCAAGGCCGCCTGGCGTGAGTCCCGGGAGGAACTCTACCTCTCCCAGAAGCTGGCCGAACTGCTTGACCGCCATGCCGGGGATCCGGAAGCGGCGCTCTCCCCCTACATCGCCCTGCACCGCCGCGACCCGCTCTGGCGGGATGGAAAGGCGCTTTCGGAACGGATTCTCCGGATCTTGGCCTCTCGAAGCCGCGAACGGCTGGGACCGGCGCCGGCCGGGGAATTGGGCCTCTTCCTCTCCAGTTCCGACGCCTCCCTGCGGGCCGCGGCCTGCTCCCGCGCCGGACGATTGCTCGACCCGAAATGGATCAAGACCCTCGGCGAGCTCCTCGACGACGACGTGGAACTCGTGCGCGATGAAGCGGCGGACGCCCTGGCGCGCCTGGCGCTGCCCCACCGCGAAGCGGTCCTGGCGAACCGGGTCGACTGGGCCTCCTCGACGAGCCCGCTGCGCCGGGCGCGGGCGATCGGCGTGTTGGCGGCCATCGACAAGACCAACGCGTTTCCTTTCGCCGCCCAGGCTCTCAAGGACCCTAACCCGGCGGTGCGCCACTGGGTCCGGACCCGGGTCCTTGAGACCGTTTACCGCGATTACCCGCCGGCTTCCCTCGCGGTCCGGGAATACCTGGCGGCGGAACAAGACCCCCTGGTCCTCGAACTCCGGGGCCGCCCCGGCCCCGGTCCCAAATCCTGATGCAATTCATCGACACCCACGCCCATCTGGGCGAAGAGAGCTTTTCGGGGGACCGCGACGACGTCATCGCCCGCGCCGCCCGCGCCGGCGTCGCCGCCATCGTCGAGATCGCCGACGAGCCGCGCCAATGGCCCGCGGCCGTGGCCTTGGCGCGGGCCCGTCCCCAGATCCGGGCGTCCCTCGGCCTGCATCCCTACTACGCGGATCAGTTCTCAGACCAACTCCTCGATGACCTAGGCCGTCGCGTCCGTCTGCCCGAAGTCGTGGCTGTCGGCGAAATCGGGCTCGACTACGTGAAGGGAGAGCTGCCCCGCGACCTGCAGCGCCGCAGCTTCGAGGCCCTTCTTACGGCGGCGGTGACCTGGGATATGCCGGCCGTCATCCATTGCCGGGGAGCCTACCCGGACCTTCTCGCGGTGCTGCGCGGCGCGTGCCCCGCCCCCCCCCAGGGCCGGCGGTTCTGGGGCGTGGTTCACTGCTTCTCGGGGACCCCGGACGAGGCCCTGGCCTGCGCCGCGCTGGGATTTGCCCTCGGCGCCGATGGCCCCGTCACCTACCCTAAAAACGATGCCCTCCGCCAAGCCTTCCGCCAGGCGGGAGTCGGCCCCATCGTCCTGGAGACCGACAGTCCCTTTCTCCCCCCGCAAAGCTCCCGCGGCAAGCGCAACGAACCCGCGGCCATCCCCGAGATCGCCGCCCGGCTGGCCCAGGAACTCGCCCTGTCCCTGGAGGACTTCGCCGCGGCAACGACCCGCAACGCCCGGGACCTGTTCCGGCTCCAATGAATTTGTAGGCCGGGGTTGACGAACCTGCCGTCATCCATTATACTTCTTACCTGTTGTCGGCCGGGCCCGGCCCCGCTTGGCGCCTTCGCCCGAGGAGATTTTCATGCTTCGATTCATGACGGCGCTGGTGGCCCTGACCGTGGCCCTGTCGGCCCCGCCGGCCCGGGCGAGCGTTTGGGAAGACCTCGCGGAATTGAACCCCAACCTGAAGGCTGGAAGCCTTGAGTTTCACCCCTACTACGGGATCAAGGGCACCTACCACGACAACATCTACAAGGTCAACCGCGACAAGGCCGACGGGACACGGCACGGCTGCCTCTCAAATTCCTCCAACGCCTGCAGCGGCGGCGTGCGGGGCTCCTGGTTCGTGACCAACAACGTCGGCTTCAACGCCACGCTCCCCTTCGGAGGACGTCATGCCCTGGGCGCCGGCTATGACTTGTCGACGAACAACTACCGCATCCAGACCCGCGCCAACGACTCCGTCTCCCAGTCCGTCAAGGGCCAATACGATTTCAAGGGGGAGCTCTTCACCGCGCGGGTCTGGGATAATTTCACCAACACCGAAGACCCGCCTTACAACCCGCAAGCCCCGGTCCTCGCCCCCAAGGTCGGCGGCGAGTTGGTGGCCCGCGAGCGCCGCTCGCAGAACACGGTAGGCGGGGAGCTCGAGCGCGCCTTGGGCGATAAGTACTTCGTCGCGGGCACCGCCCAGAGCGCGCGGGACAAGTACGTCAACCCGGCGCTCGCCAGACTGCTCGATCGCTCCGAGCAGCGTTACGGCTTTAGGACCGGCTATAAGATCATGCCTAAGACCCGCCTCTATATCGGGGGCCAACGCGGCCTGACGCATTACTCCGCCGGACGCAAAGGCGCCAACCACAAGGACTGGAATGCGGACGCGGGCGTGGAAGGGGAACTCACCGCCAAGATCAAGGGCCGCTTCAGCGCCGGCTACTCCCTGGCCCGCTATGACGACGACAACCAAAATCTTTCCCCCTCCAACAAATCCGGCGTATGGACCCTGGGCCTGGGCCTGGGCTATAAAGTCCTGCCCCGCACGAGCGTGGATCTTTCGGCCAGCCGCCTGCGCCAGGAGGCCACCGCGGTCCGCTACTACGTCTCAAACAATGTCTCCTTAGGCGTCACCCAGAGCATCGACAAGCTGACCGTCGCAGCCAGCGGGGGATTCACTCAGGACAAGTATTCCGATCCCCAGGCCGTCCCGGTCCTCTTCGGGCTCAATGTCCTCAACGGCCAACGCCGTGACGACACCTATACGGCCGGCGTCAGCCTCGGCTACAGCCTGTTCCGGTGGCTGGCTCTGACCGCCGACTACCGGCATACCCTGCGCCACTCGACCATTCCCGAGCTCTACAATTACGCCGATAACATGAGCTCCTTCGGACTGCGCGCCCAGTTCTAGCTCAGGGGTAGAGCCGCGTCAGGCGCCAGCGCCCGGAATTGAGGCGGGCGAACAGCCACCGGTCGTGAAGCCGGTGCGGGCGGCAGCGCCAATACTCGATGGCGTCCGGAACGACCCGAAACCCGCTCCAGTAGGGAGGCCGGGGAACGGGACCGCCCCGGAAGCGCTGTTTCATGACGTTGAACCGGCGGCAGAGCGCGGCCCGGTCGCCCAGGGTCCGGCTCTGGCGGGAAGCCCAGGCCGCCAACCGGCTCTCGCGCGGCCGGGTGGCGAAATAGGCGTCGGCCTCGATCCGGGTCACGGCCACGGCGCGGCCCTCCACCCGGACCTGGCGCTTGCCCCAGTGAAAGGTCAAAGAGGCGTGGGGATGGACTTTCAGGGACCTCCCCTTCACCGAGCGGGTGTCGGTATAGAAGACGAAGCCGGAAGGATCAAAGCTTTTCAGCAGGACGATGCGACCCTCGGGGCGCCCCGCGTCCGAGACCGTGGAAAGGCACATGGCCTCGGGAACCTGGATTCCCAGATCGCGGGCTTGCCGGAACCAGCGGGCAAAGACCGGGAACGGATTCGGAGGCTTCATCGCGGACGCAGGCCGCAACGCTTCAGCCAACCTGGGCTTTGGGACGCAGCCGCCACAAGTCGTAGGACTCGCTGAGACCCTTAAGCCGGATGGCGAACTCCTGAGCCTCGTGCGCGTGCGCCGCCAGGACCTCCCGCACCCCCGGGTCCTCGTAGACCCCGTCCGAGACCACGAGATCGGCGCCTTTGCTTTCGTTCTGGATCCGGGCGGCCACATTCACCGTGGTGCCGAAGTAGTCGAGGGCGCCGTTGGCTCCCACGACGAAGGCCGGTCCGTGATGGACGCCGAGCTTGATGACGACGGGCGGTTTGGGCTCGAGGCTCTTGGAAAGCTCCGCGATCCGCTCTTGGATCCTCAGGGCCGCTTCCACGGCGAGCGTCGCCGAGGGGAAGGCGGCCATGACCGCGTCGCCGATCGTCTTGACCACCGAGCCGCCGCAACCCTCGATGATCGAGAATAGGTACTCAAAGTGCTTCTGGACGACCGCGTAGGCGCGGGCTTCCCCGGCCCGCGCATAGAGGGCGGTGGAGTCTTTCAGGTCCGAGAAGAGCAGAGCGACGTTTCGCACGGCGATCTGGACGTCCGGCGCGAGCACCTCCGAGGAGAATAGCGTCCTGAACTCCGGGACCATCGAGACCATCGATGCCCGGGCCGCGCGGTCCTTCCAGGATTCCCGCTCCAGGCGCACGAGCGCCGCAACCGCTCCCGGGTTCCTCAGATTCAGTCGGACCTTCCCCGGCCGGAAGAAAAGCTCCACCGAGACTCCGGCCAGCTCCACCGAGACCTCGCCGGGACCCTCAGCGTTGGGTCGCAGGGCCACGGTCTCTCCGCCTTGGAGGTTTCTCAGGACGTAGGACTCCCCCGCCAGATCGAGCTCGACGTCGCGCCGGGAGGCCGGGGCGATTTCCTGCTGGGCGACGGCGAAGGGGGCGTGGGCGGGGCTGCCCGCGCAGTAGACCGCGGTGACCGCGGAGCGCACCGCGGCGTTGACCGAGAAGCGCAGCTCCACCGAGTTGTCGAAGTCGACCCCATAGTCGATCCGGCAGGTGTCGCAATGAGAGGCGGGCTTCACCTTGGATAGGCCCGAGAGTATCTCGGGCCGGGCGCAGTTGGGGCAGAGCACCTCCCAGCTCATGTCGAGCAGCCCGCAAGAGACGCCGTGCATAAAGGCGCGCAGCGCGGCCACGCGCGGGAGAGCCCACCGGTCGGCGAGCTCGAAAGGCCGCATGCGGGTGACCTCGTCGTCGTAGCCGTCCCGGATGTGGCCTTCCAGTCGGTCGGCCGCGGCCTCGACGTCTCCCTTGATCGCGGGCAGGGCCCGCAGGGCTTGGACGCGGCGTTTGAGCGCGGACTCGTGGATCGGGGTCTTCAACCTCCGGGACGGAAAGGCGATCCCCTCGCCGCGCCGCGCCGTTCGGGCCATTTCTTCCAAAAGCGCCCTCACCCGCCGCCTGGCTTCCGGGAGCACGACCCAACGCACCAGCCACTCCCCCACGCCGTTTCGGGGCGTGAAGAGGACCTCCAGGCGCAGTTGGGTGCCGTTGTTTTGGGGCGAGAGGTCCATGGCCCCCTCGAAGCGGGCCAGGGGACCCCCGCCGAACTCGCGGACCACGCGCCACGTCCGGCCCTCGACCCACTCGAAGGGCCTCTCAATCCAGGAGAGCTTGAGGCCCGGCAGTCCCGAACTCACTTTGAGGGCGAAGCTCGCGGGCATGGCGCCGTCGACGCTCATGGCCGGCAAGCCCAGGGCGCGGTTGAGACGGTTGGTGTTGGACAGGATCGGCCAGACCTGTTCCGGGGGGACGGGGAGAGTTATTTCCTCGATCATAGTCTCAAGATGAAGTCGCTCATAATGCCGGCGCCAAGGCGCCGGGGGACTATTGTGCTTGTTTTGCCATTCTCAAGTCCATGCCGCGCGAATACTCACGGAATGCCTGAAATTCTGGCCCGCGTCGGGCGCCTAGACTTCCGAGAAAAAGACGTTCTTGGTCTCGGAATAGAGCTCCATGGCCTTCATGCCGAGCTCCCGCCCGATCCCCGAGGCCTTGTACCCGCCGAAGGGAGCCTCCAAATGCACGCTGGAGGCCGAGTTGACGCTCAAGACCCCGGACTTGACGCCCCTCGCCACGCGGATGGCGCGGCCGAGGTCGCGGGTCCAGAGACTGCCCGAGAGCCCGTAGGGAGAATCGTTGGCCAAAAGCACCGCCTCTTCCTCCGATTCAAAAGGCAGAACGCACAGCACGGGCCCGAAGATCTCCTCCTGCACCACCCGCATCCGGGCCTTGGCCCCGGAGAGGACCGCGGGAAGGATGTAGTTGCCCTTGGCCAAGGCTCCTTCCTTAAGAGCGGCTCCCCCGCAAACCAGGCGCGCCCCTTCTTGGATGCCGAGCTCGACATAATCCAGGACCCGCTGCCGCTGCTTGTTCGAGATCATAGGCCCGACCTCGGTGCCCTCATCCAGGGGATCGCCGATCTTGAGGCGCCGGGTGCGTTCGCAGACGGCCGACACGAAGTGGTCGTAGACTTTCTTGTGAACGATCGCGCGCGAGCGGGCGCAGCAGTCCTGGCCGCAGTTCGAGAAGACCGAAAAGACGGATTTTTCGACGCAGACGTCGAGGTCGGCGTCATCGAAGACGATATTCGGGGATTTCCCCCCCAGCTCCAAGGAGACGCGCTTGATGCTCGCCGCCGCGGCGCGCGTGATGGAGGCTCCGGTCGCGGTCTCTCCGGTAAACGAGATCTTGGCCACCCCCGCGTGCGACGCCAGGGCCTCCCCCACGACGCCGCCCGGCCCGGTGATGACGTTGAGGACGCCTTCGGGCAGGCCGGCCTCGGCGCAGATTTCCGCCAATCGGAGCGCCGACAAGGGGGTGTAGCTCGCGGGCTTTAAGATCACCGTATTGCCGCAGGCCAGGGCCGGGGCCAGCTTCCAGGTCGCGATCAGGAGGGGATAGTTCCACGGCACGATCAAGGCGCATACCCCGACGGGCTCGCGGAGGGTCACGTCGAGCCCCTTGCCGCCGACCGGGATCGTCTCGCCGAAGAACTTGGAGATCGCCCCGGCGTAGTATTCGAAGCAGTCCGCCGCCACGCCGACCTCGTCCCGGGAATCCCGGATGGGCTTGCCGGTGTTGCGGGTCTCAAGGGCCGCCAGCTCCTCCGAGCGCTCGCGCACCCGCTGCGCCGCCTTGAACAGAATCCGGGCGCGTTCCCGCGGACCCACGCGGCCCCACGCCGGCGCCGAAGACGCCGCGGCTTTGACCGCGTCGTCGACGTCTTCGGCGCTCCCCTCGGCGACCCGCGCGATGATCTCAGCCGTCGCGGGATTGCAGACGGCGAAGCTTTTGCCCGAGCGGGCCGGCATATGCCGGCCCGCGATCCAAAGCCGCGGCTGAGGTGAGGTCTCAGCCGCCGTCATTCGCCTGCCGTTGGGCGGCGTTATGAGCGCTTCGCGTGCCTTCCGTTTTCTTTTGTTCTTTTTCACTTCGCCACCCGCTGTATGTGCCCGCTGAAAGCTATTATCGAATAACGGCGACCCGTCCGACCGCCCGGACCTCGGGGTAACCGGACTTGCGGGCCACGACCTGGTAGATGTAGACCCCCGTCCTCACCCCCGAGACCTCCCAGACGTACTCGT
>CAYJXJ010000155.1:0-11154 GCA_964374095.1 uncultured Elusimicrobia bacterium | reverse complement strand
GCCTCCCAGGGAGCTAACCGGCGTCCCCCTCCGAGGGGGCCGCCAATAGACCCACCGGGGCCAACCTCGCCGCGCGTCATGGCCTTTAGGGAGCACGGGAGAGACATTTGGGCACTGAAATGACGGTTCCTATATCCCGACCGGATATGAAGTCCCGGACCATCGAGCGCCTCTACCGCGACCTGAGCGCCGCGGCCGGAGCGATGCGCTTTCACCCGCCGGTCGCGCATGTGTATAACCCGCTTGAGTACGCCTGGAAGCCTTTCGAGCTGTATCTGCGCCGCTATGCTAAGGGACCCAAGGAAGTGCTTCTTTTGGGCATGAATCCTGGGCCTTGGGGAATGGCACAAACGGGGATACCTTTCGGCGAGGTGACAACGGCTAAGGAGTGGCTTAAGGTCGAGGCTCACGTCAGGCGGCCGAGCCGGGAACATCCGGCTCGGCCGGTGATGGGCTTCGCCTGCCCGCGGCGCGAGGTGAGCGGGGCGCGCCTATAGGGCTGGGCGAGGGGCGCCTTCAAGACGCCGGAGCGGTTCTTCGAACGGTTCTTCGTGGCCAATTACTGCCCGCTGCTTTTCTTGGGGACGGAGGGAACCAATCTCACGCCGGACAAGCTCCGCCCCAAGGAGCGCGCCGATCTGGAAGAGGCCTGCGATGGCGCCTTACGGCGCTTGGTTTCGGTCCTCGCGCCAAGCTGGGTCGTCGGGGTCGGAGCCTACGCCGAACGAAGGGCACGGACGGCCCTTGCGGACCTGCCGGTCCGCTTCGGGAGCCTCCCGCATCCCAGCCCCGCCAACCCCGCGGCCAACCGTGGGTGGGAGCCGTTGGCCCGCGCCGCTTTAGCCAAGCTCGGGATCTCGCTGCCGTGACAAATCCGTCCCGACGGGTGCGTCGGCGCTTCCGGCTGGAGGCCTGGGCATGGGAAGGCCCGCGCCATCCCAAGAAGCCGGCGGTCCGGAGCTACCAGGTGAGCCGGTAGTGGGCTTCCAGACCGACGTGGTCCGAGAGCGGGGTCCCGTCCACGGGTTCCTTGAAAGTCTGCTCGACGTGGACAGGGGTCAGGGCGACCTCGGACCCGGAGGCGTAGAACTGATGGTCCACCGACTCGCCCCACACCGGCCCGGGATCCCGGTCGCCGGTGCAGGAGCCGCGCAGGCACTGATCCGCGACGTTGGCAAGCGGATAGGCCCCCATCAGCAGGTAGTCCGCCTCCGGAGGACGGAAGTTAAAATCGCCGGGAAAGATCACCGGGGCGCCGGCAACGACGGCGGCCCGCATGAAGGGGACGATCTGCTCGATCTGGGTGATGCGGATGCGCCGGGTCTCCTCGGGGGGCGGGCTCGGGCTCTCCGAGTCGGCGTTGAGATGGGTGTTGAAGAACTCGATGGGCTGCGGGAGCCCGGGAACCGCGATGCGGACATGCATGGCGCCCTTGTTGGCGAAGCAGTCCATGCCCGTGCACTCGCGGAAGCTCACGGTACCGTAGGCCTCGATGGGAAACTCGCTCAGAACGACGAGGCCGCTCGGAAGCAGTCCGGGGCGGCGCTCCTTGCCTCCGTAGCGGACATGCGGGTAGCCGGCCTCCCGGGCGAGTTCGGCGGTCCGGGGGTGGAAAGCCTCCTGGATGGCCACGATATGGGGGGCGGTCCCCGCGGCGCGCCGGGCCGCGAGCATGCGCCCGATCTCGCCGTAGCGGGCGTGGCGCCCGATGCGCTTTTCGTCGTCTCCGAGCGGGATGCCCCAGATGTTGTAGGTCAGCACGCGCAGGACCATCTCCCGGGGGGCGGCGGGGGCGGGACGCGACCGCAGGGATTGGGCCTCCGCGCGCAGGCCCGCGCGCAAATCCCCCATGGCCCGGCCCAGGTCGACGGCGGCACGCAGGGCGGCAGGGCTCGCGAGCATTGCGGCCGACAGCGCGGCGACGGTCAACCTTCCCGGCATTGGTCAATTGTACCACAGTCCGGTGACCGCAAGCCATTCAGACCTAGGCGCCCTCTGGGACCTTTGGTCCCGATACAGGAAGACTATCGCGAGCCCGTTTCGCCCTGGCGCGGGCGGCGGGGCTTGGGATTGGCGCGGGGGGTTGCCGGATAGAGGGAATCGCAGAGCTGCTGGAAATCCCCCAGGTAGGACTCCTGGCAAGGCTCCAGGCTTGAGTCCTCTCGGTAGGCCACGTCGTACTTGAGGATGATGAACTTGGGTCCGGTGTCGACGACGCAGTACATCTCCTGGTGGCCCTCCGAACTCCCCCCGCGGCCCCGGGGACGCCGCTTGATGAAGAAGTGCCCGGGATAGCCATGGACTTCACGCGGCACCACATCCCCCACGCGGCTGGTCCCATGGTGGAGAGCCGCGCCGGCTTGCGCCCCGCGGCCGCTTCACGCTAGACTCTCGCCGGTGACCGACTCCTTTGAGGAGGACTGGACGTCCCTGCGGACCGCGGTGGCCTCCGGGGACCTGCCCTCCCCCAAGTCCGAGATGTGGGAGGCCATCATCCACGACTTCACCCCGCGCCGGGACGCGGGCTTTCTGCCCGGGGCCAACCGCGGCTACAACTTCATACTTCAGGGAGACGACCGGGATGGTTGGGCCCGGGCGCGCCTGCGCCTGGCGTATCTCGCCCAGGCGGCCGCGCGCAGGCTCGCCAACCGCCTCTGGAGCGTCAGCCTCAACGCCCCGGGCCCCGACCACCTGATGGCCTACCCGCGCTTCGAGCGGGCCTTGAAACTCCTCGGCGTAGGGGAGGACTACCTCAAGACCTGCGGGGAACTGGGGGTCGTCGCCAGCCATTACAACACCGCCAAGCTCTTTCACGTCTCATGCGTCCTCGAAGACGGCGGAGGGCTCGGCGCCGACTCCTCGGTGATCGAGATCGGAGGCGGGACGGGAAACCTCGCCGTCCTGCTGGCCCGCCGCTTCGGGCTTCGCCACTACGCGATCGTCGACCTTCCGGAGATGCTTCTCCACGCCGCGCTCACTCTGCGCCACTTCTTCCCCGAACGCCCCATCCGCTTCGCGCATCGGCTCGACGGACCGTTGCCGGCGGAGCCGGGCTTTCTCCTCGTCCCTCACGCTCAGGCCCGCCGCCTCCCCGAAGCCTGCTACGACGCGGCCCTCAACATCGACTCGTTCCAGGAGATGACGCGGGAGCAGGTGGCGGGCTACCTGGAGCTCGTCCAACTCAGCGTCAAGGACGGCGGGCTGTTCCTCAACATCAACCGCCGCAAGGAAGTCGGGGACTACGACAACAACCCCCTCCTTTATCCCTACAAGCCATGCAACGAGGTCCTGCGCTGGGAGACCGATCCCTTCCTCCACCATGCCCTGAACGCGGATCGCAAGGACAACCACATGCTGCGTCTCGAGAGGGTGCGCCGGTCCGGCCCATGAAGGCCCCGTCCGATCGCAATAGTCTCTCATTCGAACGTGCTCTACACCAACCCTGAGTTCCTCCTCCTGCTCCTGGCGACCGTCGCCGGGAACGAGTGGCTCGACATCAACCACCCGAACCTCGCCGGGGCGCGCAAGGTGACCGGCCGCGTGGCGGCGTGGACCGCCCAGGCCTGGTGCGGCGGCCCCTCGCGATGACTCTCCGCGGCAGGCGCGGCTGGATTCTCGGGACCTCCCTGCTCGCCACGGGCACGCTGGTCTGGGCCCTCGGCCACTGGCGGCAGTCCACCCGCTGGCGCCTCCGGCGCAATCCCGGCCCGGTCACGGAGGTCAGGGACGTGGCCTACCTGCCGGGAAGCCCCCACCCCAAGCACCGCCTGGACTTGTACATGCCTGAGGGAGCGCGCGGCGTGCCCGTGGTCCTGTTCATCCACGGCGGCTACTGGGTTGAGGGGGACCGGAATTACTTCGCCTTCGCCTCCGGCCTCTACGGCTCGGTGGGCCGGGCGCTGGCCCGCGAAGGGATCGGCTGCGTTATCACGAGCTACCGTCTCTCGCCCGAGACCGGCATCGAGGGCATGCTCGACGACGTCCTGGCCGCCCTGCGCTGGACTCAAGAGAACGCCGCCGCCCATGGAGGCGATCCCGCGCGAATATTCGTCATGGGCCACTCCGCGGGCGGGCACCTCGCCGCCCTGCTCGCCTGCGACGAGTCCCTCCACCGGGGCCGGGGCCTGGACCCCAAATCCGTGCGTGGGTACCTCCCCCTTTCGGCGGTCTGGGACCTGGCCGACATGCGCGACCGCCACGACGACGCCTTCAACAGCCGGGTGACCTACGCGGTTTTCGGCCGCGATGAAGCGCGCTTGAAGCGCTACTCGCCGATCCATCTCCTCCACCCGGGAATGCCTCCGGTCCTTATCGGCATCGGGGGACGGGATTTTGGGTACATGATCCCCCAAGCCGAAGAGGCCCGCCGGCGGCTGGAGCGGGCCGGCGTGCAGGCCAGGGTGCTCAGGTTGGACGGTTACGACCACTACGACATGGTGCTCGGTTTCGGAGCGAAGGACGACCAGATCACGGAGCCTGTGACGGAATTCGTCCGCGGCCTGAGGTAGCGAAGTTTCCCGGTATCAGGCATGGCGGACTCGGTCCAGGACCGAGTTCCCTGAGTCGCATCGGAAAAACTAGGCGGGGGTGATAAGCTCCGCGCCTTGCGAATCGCGCCCAAACCCCTTATAGTATGGGGGATGACGCCCGCGCTCTCCCCTGCCTTGGCCCGGGGAATCCTCATCGCCCTGGCCCTCGCCGCCCGCGCTGCGGCCCGGGACCCATTGCCGGCCTCCCTCCAGCAGGCGCAGGATAATTTCCAGGCCCTGGCCGAGATGCACTTCGGCGGACCCGTAGGAACCGGGGCACTCACCCGGCGCTTCTCCTCCGGCAAGGAAGCGCGTCTCACCCTGGAGCGGGTGGATCTCGAAACCGTCCACCCCATCGCGCCGGGCCGTTTCGCGGCCCTCGCCGTGGTGAAGGACTCCGCGGGCGGAAAAATCAACGCCCGGATCGTCGCCGATCTGACGGGGACGAACTGGCACGTGGAAAGCGTGAAGCTCGTGAATTCCCGAGGCGCCGTGGACCTTCGGGCCGAAGCCGCGCGCCGCCGCGATCAGGCGAAGTCCGCCGCCGCCTCCACCGGTGGAGGCGGCGGCGGCGATTCGGCGGGGCTTACGGCTGAGTCCCCCAGACCGCGCCCCGCGCCGCGCCAGACGCCGCACGGAGCCATTCCGGACGTCACTCTCAAGACCCTGGCCGACAACGACGTCGCCTTGGCCTCCTGCCGGACCCCCAAGTGCCTCACCGTCTATGTGGCGCCCTGGTGCGGGTATTGCGTCCGGGCGACTCAAGACATCCGTGCCCTGCGCGACTACCTCAAGACCCGCGGGATCGATACCCGCATCATCGTGGGGAGAGACAGCATGCCGGCCATCGAGCCCTATGCCCGCGCCTTCGGGTGGGACACTCTCGTGGATCCGGAAGGCCTGCTGCCGGTCAGGGGGGTGCCCAATTTCATGGTGAGCGAGCCCGGGGGAGCCATCCTCCAGCGCACGGCGGGCGCGCCGGCTTCCCTGCCAAATCCCGCCGAAGCGGCCGCGGACCTGGGGCTCTAGTTAGAGCGCGAGCTCCGGGGTCGCGCGGACGCGGCGGTAGAGGCGATACAGCCTCAGATAGGAGCGGATCTCGCCGTAGAGGGGGTGGCAGCAGCCGTACTTCTCGGCTTCCCGCGCCGCGCGCTCCACGCCCCAACCCTGAATGACGACGCGGTAGGCCGCCACCGACACTCCGGTCCGGTCGACCCCCCTTCGGCAGTGAACGAGCAGCTTTCCGTGGGCGGGATCGGACAGGATGTCCACGACGCGGTCCAGCACCGGGAAGGACGGCATGGAGAGCCCCTCCATCGGGACGCTGAGCACCTTGAGGCCAAGAGCCCCGCCCACGCGGCGCTCCTCCTCGGAATCCTGGTCGCGAAGGGTCAACACGGTCTTGAAACCGAGCCGAGCCAACTCGGCCAGGCCCTCGCGGGTGGGCTGGCCGGAGCGCGAAAGCGTCTCGGTCACCCGGCCGAAATTCGGCAGGGGCGCGCCGGATTTCGAATCCAGCCCGGGCCCTTGGGGGTCGCTCTCCTCGTCCCAACTCTGTCCGGGAACCGGGGCGGCGGAGACGGGCGCGGCCTGCGGCGGGGGGCAGGAAGCCGGAGGCACGGCGCTTCCGAGCGGGGCGCCGGCCAACGCGCACAGCAGGGCGAGGCTGTTCATGGCCCGAGGACCTCCTTGAGAAAGGACTTCATCGCCTGCCAGGAGCGGCGGTCGGCGGCCTCGTTGTAGGCCGAGCCCTTTGACGGATCGTTGCCGGCCTCGCGCACCGTGAAACTGTGGACGGCCCCCCCGTAGCTCACGAACTGCCAGTCGGCGTTGACCCGGCGCATCTCTCCCTGGAAGTTGGGGATCTCCGGTCCGACCCGCACGTCATCGGCCCCGTGCAGCACCAGGATCTTGGCCTTGATCCCCTTGGTGGCCTCGGGATCGGGGGTGTCGAGCGAGCCATGGAAGCTCACCACGCCCTTGAGGTCGGCCCCGCCGCGCGCCAGCTCCAGAACCGTCGTCCCGCCGAAGCAGTAGCCGATGGCCGCCGGGCGCGCGGGATCGGCGAGGCGGTGGCTCTTCATGGCCTCCACTCCCGCCCAGGCCCGCTCGCGCATAAGGGCCCGGTTGCCGCGCGTGACGCCGGCGAGCTTGCCGGCCTCCTCGTGAGTCCTGGCGTAGCGGCCCTTGCCGTACATGTCGTTGGCGAAGGCCAGATACCCCAGGGCCGCCAACTGCTCGGCCCTCCTCCGGGAGTAGGGACCATGGCCCCACCACTCGTGCACGACCATGACGACCGGCCGGGTCCCGGCGAATTTGTCGTCGTAGGCGAAGTAGCCCTGCAGTTCCAGGTCCCCATGGCGATAGACGATCTCCTCGGTCTTGATCGCCGCGGTCGCCGGGACCGCGGCGAAGAGGACCGCCAAGCGCCAATAACGCCGCATCGATTCCATTCTAGAATAGCCGTGGGGCCCTGTGTAAAGCGAAAATTCTACTCATCGCTCCAGCAGGAGCAGGCCGGCCGAAACCGCGGGGTTGACCACGACGATAGAGGCCATGGTGAAGAAGGTGGTTGCCCCGGCGATCGCCTCGCGCCGGACCTCCGGCGCGGTCATGCGGGAACGGGTACGGCGTCGATCTCGGCGATCAGCCTCTTCTTGGCGGCGTCGGGCAGGAAGCTTGCCTCGATCGAGTTGCGGGCCAGCGCGGCCAGGTCGGCGGCGGTCAGGCTCAGGGCCCGGCGCGTCGCCGCGAAATTATCCCCGACATAGCCGCCGAAATAGGCCGGGTCGTCGGAGTTGACCGTGACGCGGACTCCCTTGTCGAGAAGCGTCTTAAGGTTATGGTCTTCCAAGCGGTCGAATACCCGGAGCTTGATGTTGGAGAGAGGGCACATCGTCAGCGGGACCCGCTCCGCGGCCAGGCGCTCGACCAGCGCGCCGTCCTCCACGCAGCGCACGCCGTGGTCGATGCGCGACACCTGGAGCACGTCGAGCGCCTCGCGGATATATTCCGGGGGCCCCTCCTCGCCCGCGTGGGCCACGGCCTTGAGGCCCTCCGCGCGGGCCTTGGCGAAGACGCGGGCGAACTTGGTCGGCGGGTTTCCCTTCTCGGAGGAGTCCAGGCCCACGGCCGCGATATGCCCGAAGTGCGGGCCAGCCGCATCGAGTGTGTTGAGCGCGTCCTCCTCGCTCAGGTGTCGCAGGAAGCAGAGGATGAGGCGCGAGGTAATCCCGAGGCTCGCCTCTCCGCGGCGGAAGGCCTCGGCCAGCCCCTCCACGACGGTGTTGATGGGGATTCCCCGCGAGGTGTGGGTCTGAGGATCGAAGAAGACCTCCGCGTGGCGCACCCCGTCAACCTTGGCGCGCTGGAGGTAGCCCCAGGCCAGCGCGTCGAAGTCTGGCGCCGTGCGCAAGACCGCGGCGCCCTCGTAGTAGATGTCGAGGAAGGACTGCAGATCGGAGAACTGGTAAGCGCGGCGCAGGTCCGACACGCTCTTGAAGCGGAGCTTGACCCCGTTGCGCCGGGCCAGCTCGAACATGAGCTCGGGCTCGAGCGTGCCTTCGATATGGAGATGGAGCTCCGCCTTCGGGAGGGCGCGAGCGTAGGAGTCGAGGTCCATCCCGGATATCAAAGACTATTTCCCGGCCGCCCCTCAACCGCCGGTTAACGGCCGGTCGCCGGGACGCGCAGCCCGCAACCCCGCGGCCAACTTCAAGCTCAAGGTGGACTTCGGCGCTTGGGGCTCTGACGGCTGGACCAACCGCTACTCTCTCAAGTGCCGCCTCCTCAACGACGACAAGCTCCTGTGCAAGGCCTGGCGCGTCGAGCAGACGGACAGCAAGACCGGCAAGAGCCTCAAGTTCAAAGACTATTTCTTGGGATTCTACAAGGAGAATCCCTAGGCCGAGACCGCGTCCGCCTAAGCGGTGGAGGTGAATTGGACGGTAGGGATAAGAGCCGCAGCCTTGGCCCGCGGCGCCGGGAATTGCGATACTGGGGCCATGGGCTCCCGGGAGTTCGAGGCGGAGCTGGCCCAAACGGCCCGCTTGCTGCGGGTCATGGCCGGCGCCATGGCGGGCGGGATCGCCCTTGGCTCGGCGGTCGTCGCCCTCTTCGTCATGCGGGGCGCGCCCGTGGAGCCCGGGCCGGGCGATTTCTCCATGGTCCGCCTTCTCACCATCATCCACGCGGTCCTGGCGGTCGCGCTCCACGGCGCGGCGGGCCCGGCCTATGACCTCCTGCTGCGCCGCCGTCCCGGCGGCGAGTTCAAAGCCCTCCGGAGCGCGGAGGTCGCGCGGCTGGCCCTGGGCGAGGGCCCGGCACTGCTCGGGCTTGCCGTCTGCCTGATCGCGGGGATCAGGGGCGTCCTGCAGGCCGAACCCGCCTACTGGGCCAACGCGGCGTCGCCCCTGCTGTTTCTGATCTTCGTCTCATCCCGCTGGCCCACCGAGGAGCGCCTCCGGGAAACCGTCCGGAGCCGATTCCCCGCGAAATCCCTTTAGAGACGTTGCCGAACATTTGCTAGCAAATGCCTATGCCGATCTAGGCCCCCAGCTCTCGTCAGGATTCCCTCGCCTGTTGACAGGAACGCGGCGGGGGGCTATCCTCTGACAATGACCCTCTCCTGGCTTGTCGCCGCGCTCCTGGCCGCCCCGGCTCTGGCCGGCCGCACCCTGACGGTGGCCTTCGACGGCAGCGGGGATTTCACGACCATGCAGGACGCCCTGGAGGCCGCCAAGCCGGGCGACGTGGTTTCGGTCAAGGTCCAGTACGGACGGTTGGGCCTGGCGCTCGATATCAAGGCGGGCCTGCCCACGGTCAAGGAGGTGCTGCCGCAGTCGCCGGCGCTCGCGGCCGGCATCACGGCCGGGGATCGCATCGTGGAAGTCGACGGCCGCTCCACGCGCGGCATGGAGCTGCCCGCGGTCGTTGAAGCCGTCCGCGGACAGGCCGGCACCGCGGTCCGGCTCATGGTGCGGCGAGAAGGTTGGCCTGGACCCCGGCCCTTCGAGATCATGCGCGGCGCCCTCACCTACGCCATCAAGGACGACTTGGACCGGGGAAACGCGGCTTCCGATCAGCAGGAGTTCGCCTTGGCCGCGACGTACTACGGCCGGCGGGCCCAAGCCGGAGACCCTAAGGGCCTCAAGGCTCTCGCCGATCTGTATTACACCGGGAAGGGAGTGAAGAAGGATGCCCAGGAGGCGTTGCGCCGGTATCGCGAAGCGGCGGAGGCGGGAGATGTCGGCGCGATGTCGCGGCTCGGCGCCATCCACGAGGGGGGACTCGTGGGGAAGAAGAATCCGGCCGAGGCCATGGCGTGGTATCGCAAGGCCGCCGCGGCGGGGGATCTCGCGAGCCAGGCGCATCTGGGGCACCAACTCATCTTCGGGGACGCGGCCATTCACGACGAGGCCGAGGGAATCAAGTGGCTCCGCCTGGCCGCGGACGCCGGCGAAGACCATGCGCAGACCATACTTGGCGCGGCCTACGAATACGGCAAGGGAGTCGGCGTGGACAAGGCGAAAGCGGCGCTCTGGTACGGCAAGGCCGCGGCACAAGGGAATGCCAAGGCCCAGGAAAACCTCGACAAACTGCCCGCGGCCCCGGCGCCGGTCCAGACCCAGGCCGACGCCGCTCCACCGGCTCCGGCGGCTCCCGCGGCTCCCGCGGCGGTGACCCGCGATGAGATGCGAGCCATGCTCAAGGAGATGATCACCGCGCCCGGCAAGCCCAAGGAGTCCGGGTCTTCCGACGTGGACTCTCCCAGCTACCGCGTCGAGCCCGATCCCGATAAGTTCGCCCTCATCATCGGCATTGAGAAATACTCGGAGCTTCCCGAGGCGCGCTTCGCCGAACGCGATGCCCAGGCCGTGAGAAGCCACCTCGCGGCCCTGGGGTTCCCGGAGCGCAACATCGTCTCGGTCATCGGACCCAAGGCCACCAAGAGCGCCTTCAGCAAGAACATCGAGACGTGGCTTCCCAAGAACGTTTCCGCGAACTCTACGGTCTTCGTCTATTTTTCGGGCCATGGCGCGCCCGAGCCCGGGACCGGCCAGGCCTATCTAGTCCCCTGGGACGGCGACCCGCAGTTTCTCGAGGAGTCCGCCTATCCCCTCAAGCGCTTGCACGAGCGCCTGGGCAAGTTGAAGGCCAAGCGCGTCATCCTCGCCATGGACGCCTGTTTCTCCGGAGCCGGGGGACGTTCGGTGCTGGCCAAGGGCACCCGTCCTTTGGTGACCCGGGTGGAGATCTCGCCGGCGGCCTCGGGCAAGATCGTCTCGCTCTCGGCCGCGGCGAGCGACCAGGTCTCCGGGACCCTGGAGGAGGCCGGCCACGGCCTGTTCACCTACTACCTCCTCAAGGGCTTGAACGGAGCGGCCGCCGCGCCCGGGGGCGGCGTGACGCTGGGAAGTCTCTACGACTACATCTCCCCCCGCGTCCAAGATGAAGCCCGCCGCCAAAACCGGGAGCAGTCGCCCCAACTTCTCCCCCGCGGCGGAGAGCCGACGGGCCTACGCCTGCGCTAGTACACGCGGCGAGGAGTTCGCCACGGGTTTTTCTCCAGACTTCACCCAGGGTTTCATTGGTCGTGCGCCGGTAGCGGCTGTGCGGAAGGTCG
>CAYJXJ010000154.1:0-11168 GCA_964374095.1 uncultured Elusimicrobia bacterium | reverse complement strand
ATCAAGATCATCATGATCACGGCCCTGGGACGTATGGGCGATGTCGAGACCGCCTTCCAGCACGGCGCCGTGGATTACATCATCAAGCCCTTCGACCCGGACCGCCTCTTCAAGAAGATCGATAAAGTCCTCGGCAGGCCTTGAGTCCCGCGACGGTCTACACAACGCTCCTCACCGCCTACGGTCCCCAGGGTTGGTGGCCGGTCACCTCCCCAAAAGGGAAAGTCCCGGAGTACCACCCCGGCCGTTGGGGAAGGCTGACGGACCGGCAGCGCGCGGAGATCGCGCTGGGCGCCATCCTCACGCAGAACACGGCTTGGACCAATGTGACCCGCGCCCTCGTGAATCTTAATGCCGCGGGGCTCGTCGACCTCCGCCGCATCGCATCCACGCCGGCCCGGCGCCTGGCCAGGCTGATCCGGCCCTCAGGGTATTTTCGACAAAAGACCCTTAAGATCAGGGCCTTCGCCCGCCACGCGTTATCGCGCGGCCCTCTCGCCCGCTGGCTCCGCGGCCCCGCGCCTGGGCTTCGCACGGAGCTGCTGGGAATATTCGGGATCGGCCCCGAGACCGCCGACTCCATCCTGCTCTATGCCGGCGGCCTGCCGGCCTTCGTGGTGGACGCCTACACCCGGCGCATCGGCTCCCGGCTGGGTTGGTTTTCGGCGCGGACCCGTTACCACGAGGCGCAGGGCTTCCTCGTGAGGGGCCTCCCGCGCCGGGCGCGGCTTTACGGGGAATTTCACGCGCTCCTGGTCGAGCACGCCAAACGGCGCTGCCGCGCGTCGCCGCTCTGCGACGGCTGTCCCCTCCGGCGGGGCTGCGCCTACGCCAAACGCCTGGTCCTGGCGGCGGTGTTTTTTGTCCTGGCCTCCGCCGGCGCCTCGGCGGCGGCCTCCAGAGCCGCCGCTTCCAAAGTCGACATCACCCCCGACCTGGCCCGCCACCGCGTCCTGCTCGCGGGCTTCGGCGCCACGGGACGCAAGCCCTCCGGGGTGCATGATCCGCTCTACGCCCGGATCGCGGTCGTTTCGGACGGCAAGAACACGGTCGCCATCGTCGGCCTGGACCTCCTGGGCTTCTTTCGCAACGACGTCGAGGATCTGCGGCGCAAGACGGGCTTCGACAGGCCCGGGCGCTACCTATTCGTGACCGCGACGCACCAGCATTCGGGACCCGACACGCTGGGACTCTGGGGCCCGCTGCCCGGGGTCTCCGGCGTCGATCATGGCTACCTCCGGGAGGTCAAGGACAAGGTGGCCGCCGCTCTGGAAAGGCTCGAGATCAACCTGGAGGAATCCTCGATGGCGGTCGCGGTCAAGGCCGTCGATCCGCGCGGGCTCTGCCGCGACAACCGCGATCCGGTCGTGATCGATCCGCACCTCGGGGTCCTGGAGCTCCGGGGCAAGACCGGGCGGCTGATCGCCACGCTGGTCAATTGGTCCTGCCACCCCGAAGTCCTGGGGCGCGACAACCGGCTGCTCACCGCGGACTTTCCCGGCCCGCTTTGCTCCCGTCTGGAGGAGCGCCGGGGGGGGGCCTGCCTGTTCCTGCCCGGCGCCATCGGAGGGCTGATGACGCCCGACTCCCGCGCCGACAACTTTTACGAAGCCTACCGCATCGGCGCCGACCTGGCTGCCCTTGCCGCCGCGGCGATCGCCAAGCCCCTCGCGAAGGCCAGGGATTTCAAGGTCTCCTACGCCTCCACGACGCTCCTCGTCCCGGTGGAAAACTCCCGGTACCTGGGATTTCTGCCCGCGCTGGCCTTCGGCCACGTCCTCCGGGATTCGAGCGGCAAGCCGCTCGATAAGAAGAAGGTCTACTCCCTGCCCGCCGTCCACGTGCTTCGACGCTTGAAGCGCGAGGAGTTCCCATGGGTCGAGACCGAGGTGAGCCGGGTCGACATCGGTCCCCTGCGCCTGCTCGGCATTCCGGGGGAGATCTTCCCCGAGCTGGTGATCGGCGGCTATGACGGCCGCTACCGAGCCGGCCATCCCCTGACGCAACCTGAGAACCCCGCGCCTCCCGAATTGGGTTTGGCGCCGAAGGGACCCTATCTGCGGGAGAAAATCCGCGCCCCCGCGGCCTTCGTCGTGGGCCTTGCCAACGACGAGCTCGGCTACATCGTGCCCGAGTACGACTTCAAGGTCACGCCGAACCTCACCCTGCGGCCCCGTCCGCCGGGCCACCATTACGAGGAAACCAACTCCATCGGTCCCTCGGCAACGAAGCTGATCCTCGAGGCGGCCGAGGCCCTGGCGCGCTAGGTCGTCTGACCGGCCGCGACCAGACGCCGGTCGCGCAGCCAGGCCATCAGGAGCCAGCCGACCGGCAGGACGACGATGGCGAAGCTGAGCCATTGGCCGTAGCGGCCGTCCGGGCCGTAGGGCTCGGTGGCCCAGTGGAGCGTCTCGGTCAAGCTCTCGCTGAAGGGGAGGGCATAGGCCTCGGTGAGTTCATGGAAGCCGTAGATCAGAAGCTGCACGAGAAACACCCCCAGAAAGATGGCGGTGACCTGGAAAAAGAGGCCCAGATTCACCCGGTGCCCGTGCCGGGACCACAGCCAGGCCGTCGCGGCCGCCGCGAACAATCCCGCGGAGACCCCGGCCAGCACCGGCCCGGAGCCCGACTGGGAGAGGACGCTGTTGAGCAGGAGCGCGGTCTCCATCCCTTCCCGGGTGATCATGAGGACGGTAAACAGGAAGACGCCGGCGAATGCCGCGGCATCGGGCCGGACCGCGGCCCCCTCCAGCCGGGCCTCGATCTGCGACTTGAGCTTGCGGGCCATCCGCCACATGTGGACCGTCAGGCTGCCGACAAGAAAGGCCGCCGCGATGGCGAGTATCCCCTCCCACAAGGCCTGGTTGGACGCCCGCTGGAGCAGCCAGGCGGCCCCCGCGCTCAGCGCGATCGATACGGCGATGCCCCAGCGCACGGCGGGGATGAGGGCGTGACGGCCGGTCTTGCGCAGGTAGGCCAGAGAGATGGCCACGATGAGAAAGGCCTCGAGGCCCTCCCGGAGCGTCATCACGAAGGCCGCGCCCATGACCCTTTCAGTATAGCTCTATTGAGACTGAATTTCAATATCAAAATGCCCGCCCTTCCAATCATGCCGGAGGCGCCGGCGGGCTTGACGCGGGGCCGGGAGGGCGGTATCCTAAGGGCGACGATGAACATCCGGCGCGCCTGGATTCCGTTCGCCCTCATGGCTCTGGGAATGGCGTTGCGATTCGCGCCGGGACCCGGGACGCCGGCGGGACAGATGGAATTTCTCTCCCTCCCCCTGGAGATCGACCGCCGGTACCGGTCGATGGAGGGTCCCGCCGAGTTGCGCAAGGTCCGTCTGGAGCCAAAGGCCCCCTCCGAACTGCTCTGGGTGACCGGGATGCGGACCCGCATCGTGGGACCCGACGGCCGGTCGCCCCGCTCCCCCGAGTTCATGTGCCACGTCAACGTGGACTATGACCCTGCGGCCCACGCGAAGCTCTTCGACACGGCCCGGAAAGGCTCGGCGCGGCTCTTCACCCTGTCCCAGGGCCAGCTGGAGATGGAGTTTCCCCGGGGATACGGGATCCCGATCCGCTCCGACGAATGGCTCTCGATCTACGCCCAAGTTCTCAATCACAACGCCGTAGGCAAGCCCTTCAGCGTCAGGCACCGGCTGCTTGTGGATTTTGTTCGCGACCGCGACCTCCTGATGCCCTACAAGCCCCTCTACCCGTCCTCGGCCTTCGGGATGGCGCTGCTCGAGGGTGAGCACGGATTTTTCGGGATGAAATCCGCGCCGCCCGGGAGCCTCCAAAGCTGCCACCCGGGGGCCATCGCGCCCAACGCCCCGCCGGGAAGTGACTACGTGGATCGCTACGGCCGGAAGTTCACCGGGCACTGGGTGGTCAAACCCGGACGCGAGGAGAGGCGAACCCTGGTCACCAAGATCATGAGTCTTCCTTATGATACGACGATCCATTATATCGCGGTCCACCTCCACCCCTTCGCGGAATCGCTGGAATTGCGGGACCTCACGACGCAGAAGTCCTTGTTCAAGTCCCGGGCGCGCGCCCCCCGGACCGGGGTCGGCCTCGAACACGTCGATTCGTTCTCCAGCGCCGCCGGCATCCCCGTGTACCGCGGCCGTCACTATGAGATCGTCAGCGTCTACAACAACACCACGCCGGCGGACCAGGACTCCATGGCGGTCATGTATCTCTACCTCCTCGACAAGGATTTCCAGCCTCCCCGCACATGAGCGCCGCCGGAACCCTCGACCGCATCGGCCGGGCCGCCGAACTCCTTGAGCGGGGTTCGCCCGCGGCAGCCCTCCGTATGCTCCCCGCCGCGTCTCCCAGACCCCTCGCCTGTGAAGCGGCCTATCTCCGGGGCGAATGCCTGCGGGCCCTGGGCTTTTTGGCCCGCGCGACGACGGCCTACGAGCGGGCGCTGCGCGCGGCCCCGGGGGAACCCGACCTGGCCTTCGAGTGCCGGCTCGGCCTGGCTTCGGTGCTGCGCACGCTGGGCCGCGCGAAGGAGGCGCGGCGGGTTTTGAGCCGCTGCGGGTCTCCCCAGGGGGAGGATGCCCACCGCCTCGCCCTGGAGCGGGCCCTGTTGGCCCGCGCCGAGGGCCGTTCGCGGGAATGCCTGAGGCTCCTGCGCCCCTTGCTGGGCGGCCGGCGCGCCGGCGGCGACCGGGGATTTCTCCTCTGGGCCTCGGCCGGAGCCCGCAGGCTGGTCGGGGACCTGGCCGGCTCGACGCGGGACTTTCTCCGCTCGCGACAGGCCTGCCGCCGCGGCGCCGACCCGCGCGGGGAAGGCTACGCCATGCTGGGGCTGGGCGGGGTGTCGCGGATCCGCGGGCGGCTCGCCGAAGCCCGGACGTGGTACTCGCGGGCGCTGGCGCGCTTCCGCAAGGGGGAGGACCTCTTCGCGCTCGCCTACGCGCACTGCGGCCTGGCCAACTGCCTGCGCCAGCGCGGACGCATCGGCGCGGCCCTCGCCCACTACGCCCGGTCCTCCCGGCTCTACGCCCGGCTTGGGGACCGCGTCGATCTGGCCTACGTGGATTGGGGGGTGGGGCGGATCCGGCTCCAGCGGGGAGAACTGACGCGCGCTGAAATCTCCCTTCGAACGGCGCTCAAGGCTTTTGAGAAGGGGGGGGAAGCGCGGGGCGTCGTTCTCGCCGAGCTGTCTCTGGCCGCCGTCCTCCACGCTCGGGGGCGCACCGCCGAGGCCGAGCGGCGATTCGCCCGCGGCCTGTCATTGGCCCGCAAAACCGGCCTCAAAAGCCACCTCGAAGCCTATACCTAGGAGCGAGGCCTGACGCCCGATCTTGACGCTGCCTGCGGTCCCGCCAACCGACATATTCATCGGAATCGGCGTATGGCGGGATGTGACCCCTAAATCTTGAAGTCCTCTCCCAGATAGAGCGAGCGCGCCTTGGGGTCCTCGAGGAGCTGCTGCGAGGGCCCCTCGAAGAGGATCTTGCCGTCGTAGATCAGGTAGGCCCGCTCGAGGATGGGCAGGGCCTCGCGCACGTTGTGGTCGGTGATGAGGATGCCGATCCCCTGGTCGCGCAGATTTTGGATCATGCGCTTGAGATCGCCGACGGTGATCGGGTCGATGCCGACGAAGGGCTCGTCGAGGAGGATGAGCTTGGGGGAGTGGATCATGGCGCGGGCGACCTCGAGGCGCCGCTTCTCGCCTCCGGATAAGCTGGCCGCGCGCTGGCGCCGCATCTCCCAGAGCCCGAATTCCTCGAGCAGGCTCTTGACCCGGCGCATCTGGTCGAGCCTGCTGCGGATCGTCCTCTCGAGCACGGCGCGCAGGTTCTCCTCGACGGTCAGCCCGGCGAAGACCGTCGGCTCCTGCGCCAAATAACCCAGCCCTCGCCTGGCCCGCGCGTACATGGGCAGGCGGGTCACGTCCTCCTCGTCCATGAGGATCGCCCCGCCCTCCGGGCGCACGAAGCCGGCCAGGCTGTAGAAAGTCGTGGTCTTGCCCGCGCCGTTGGGGCCGAGCAGCCCCACGATCTCCCCGGACCGCAGCTCCAGACTCAGGCCCTTGACGACCTCGCGGCCGCCGTAGACCTTGCGGATTTCCTTGGCCGCCAACCTCATGGCAGGTTTGCCTTCTTGAGTCCGGCGGCGGCGGGGGGGAAGAGGATCCAGCCCTTGACCGAGCCCTCCGCCCAAACTTGGCGGGCCGCGGGACTCCCCGCCCGCGGGGAGTCGCGGGCGACGATGGAGTCGCCGCGGAGGGCCCCACTCCACTCCCCGAATTTTTTCACCAGCACGGGCCGCCCTCCCGTCAGGCGGATCCCCGGGGACTTCCAGTCGTAGTCGGCCCGGTCGGTCCAGAGGTCCAGCCGCGGGCCGCGAACCTCCACGTCGCCCTCAAGCCTCGCCCACCGGTCCACCTCCCAGGAGAGGAGGCCGGCGCGGCCGTCCTCGCGGCCGGCCGCATCGGAGGTGAGCGCCAATCTGACGGGCTCCCTCCCGCCTTCCTTGAGTTCGGCGCCTTGCAGGGTCCCGGTGCGGCTGAGCTGATTGAAGCGGGTTCGCTCGCCCCAAGCCTCGAGGAGGCCCTGGCCCCGGGGCAGGTGGTATTCGGCTTTGATCGCCCCGGTGGCTTCCCAGACTTGGTCGGCGTGCCTGAACAAGGCCCAATCGGCCCTCACCCTGTGGGAGTAGGTCCAGTAGCGGACATCGCCGATGAATTCCTCTTCCTTCTGTGGTTCGCGGCGCATCCGCCACTCCTTGCTCTTGACCAGCGAGGGGACCAGCCGCCCAGCCGCGCCGGTGGACGTCGGTACGGAGTTGGGGGGAGGCTCGGCGGGCTGCGCCGCCAGCGGCGCCCCGGCGAGAGCCAGGGCGAGGCACACGCTCAACGGGAGCCCCCGGTGTAAGTCGATTCCTGGCGGAAAATCCGCACTTCGCGCAACTCCGCGTCGGCCTCGCAGCCCTTGCCCCGGATCACGGCGCCCGGCCGCTCCAGCACGACGTCGCGCTCGGAGCGGAACTGGCGCTTCCCCGCGTCGAAGAGGAGCTCCTCGGTCCGCAGGACCGAATCCTCATCGAGGAGGTCCAACACCACCGCGCCGGAGAGGACGACGTCCTGGGTGGCGAGGTCGACGGTGCCGCGCGCGCCCCGGGCGCGCAGGGCGGGCTGGCCCAAGCGGTAGACCTCGATCATCGGCTCGGTGAGTTTGGCTTGGTTGGACTCTTCGATGAGCTTGGCGGCGCGCGCCTTCATGGTCCAGCCCTTGCGGCCGCGGACCGATTGGTGCATCGAAAAATCCTCCAGCGACTGATGCGGCACCTCCTCGCCGGCCGGAGGGGCGGCGCAGCCCGCGGCCAGCAACAGGGCCCACGGCCCGAGCCTCACCGGGTGGTCCCGGGGGCGGAGGCCGGCGTCGCGCCCGCCGGCGGCTCCCCCGGCGCGCGCAGCTGCTCCTCCGGCAAATGCTTGGGGAGCCCCCCGCGCCGCAGCCAGGGGGTCATCTCCGGCGCGATCGTGCGGATATGATACGGCTTGGGAAGCTGTTTGAGAAACGCGGAGACGCCGAAGTAGAACACCACGAGCCCGGCGTAGATGAGCCCCAGGGTGCGGACGTGCCAGCGGGCGTCCGGAAACCATGCCGGCGGGATGGTGAGATCCCGCGAGCACTTCCGGCAGACCTTGGCGGCATCCTTGTTTTCCTGGCCGCAATTGAGACACTTCATGACGGACGCTCCTTGACCACCCGGTCCACGGCGCGCGCCCGGCGCACCATCTCGGCCACGCGGCCGAGGGTGACCGAGTTGGGCCCGTCGGACCGGGCCCGGTCCGGATCCGGATGGGTCTCGAGGAAAATCCCGGCAACCCCCACGGCCGCCGCGGCCCGGGCCAGCGGCTCGGCGAAGCGGCGCTCCCCGCCCGTGGCCCGGCCCAGGGCCCCGGGGAGCTGCACGGAATGGGTGGCGTCGTAGACCACCGGATAACCGAGTCCGCGCATGACCTCGAGCGCGCGCATGTCGACGACGAGGTTGCCGTAGCCGAAGCTCGTGCCCCGCTCGGTGAGCAGGATGTTCCGGTTGCCCGTGGACTCGACCTTGCCGACGGCGTGGGCCATGTCCCAAGGCGCCAGGAACTGGCCCTTCTTGATGTTGACCGGCAAACCCGTGCGGCCGCAGGCGAGGAGGAGATCGGTCTGCCGGCAGAGGAAGGCCGGAACCTGAAGCATGTCGACGTAGCGGGCCGCCACGGCCGCCTGGGAGGGCTCGTGGACGTCGGTGAGCGTGGGGGCGCCGATCTCCTTGCCGATCTTGCGGATGGCCTTCAACCCCCGTAAGACACCGGCCCCCCGGTAGGAGTTCAGGGACGTGCGGTTGGCCTTGTCGAAGGAGCACTTGAGAACGAAAGGAGCGCCCTCCGCGTCGAAGACCCGCCGCAAAGCCCGCGCCACGCGGCGCAGCATGGATTCGGACTCGAAGGCGCAGAGCCCCGCGATGAAGGAGAGCGGCCCGCCGTTGTCGAAGCGGACCCCGCCGACGTTGACGGCCCGGGACTTAGGCACGGCTCTGGGCTCCCGAGGCCCACGACGCCCCGCCGCGGGACCCCTCTCCCGTTGCGTCGGCCGGCCGCCGGGCCGGGCGCGACGCGCGGCCCAAGGCGGCCGAGATGAAATCCCGAAACAGCGGGTGCGGCCGCTCGGGCCGGCTGCGGAATTCGGGATGGAATTGTACGGCCACAAACCACGGGTGGTCGCGAAGCTCCATGATCTCGACCAGGTTCTTCGCCGCGTGGATGCCGGTGGCCTGGAGGCCCGCTTCCTCGAGGAGTTTCCTGAACTTGTTGTTGACCTCGTAGCGGTGGCGGTGCCGCTCGGTGACGGAGCCCTCGCCGTAGGCCCGGTGAGCGAGGCCGCCCTTCTTGAGCTGGCACTCGTAGATTCCCAACCGCATCGTGGCGCCCAGGTCCTTGACGGCTTTCTGCTCGGGAAGGAGATCGATGACGGGATACCTGGTCTTCGGGTCGAACTCCGTCGAATGAGCCCCGGAGAGCTTGAGGACGTTTCGGGAGAACTCGACCACGGCGACCTGCAGTCCCAGGCAAAGGCCGAAATAGGGGATGCGCTCCTCCCGGGCGAGTTGGGCGACCCGAATCTTTCCCTCGATGCCGCGGTCGCCGAAACCGCCGGGGACGAGTATGCCGTGGACGTCCTCCAGGGCTTCGAGCACGTTGGGCGTGGTCACGTCGAGATATCGGACGTTGATGCGCGCGTCATTGGCGATGCCGCCATGGACGAGGGCTTCGTGCACCGACTTGTAGGCGTCCTTGTAGTCGGTGTACTTGCCGGCCAACGCGATGGTCACCTCGTGGCGCGGGTGCTTGAGGCGGTCGACGACCTGGGTCCAGGATTCGAGGTCCTTGGACTGGGTCCGCAGCCGCAGCAGCATCACGATCTGCTCGTCGAGTCCTTGGCGGTGGAACACCATGGGGACTTCGTAGATGCTCGCGACGTCCGGGGCCTCGATCACCGACTCCTTGGGCACGCTGCAGAACATGCTGATCTTCGCCTTCAGGTCGGCGGAAAGGGGCTTCTCGGCCCGGCAGATGATGATGTTGGGCGATATGCCGATCTCGCGGAGCTTGGCGACCGACTGCTGGGTCGGCTTGGTCTTGAGCTCCTCCGAGGCCCGCAGGTACGGGATCAGGGTGACGTGGACGTAGAGGGTATTGTCCGGTCCGGCCTCCAGGCCGAGCTGGCGGGCGGCCTCCAGGAAGGGGAGGCTCTCGATGTCGCCCACGGTGCCGCCGATCTCGATGATGACCAGGTCGGCGCCCTTGGAGACCAGGCGAAAGCGCGCCTTGATCTCATCGGTGATATGGGGAATGACCTGGATGGTGTGGCCGAGGAAGTCGCCGCGCCGCTCCTTGGCGATCACGGTCTCATAGATCTTGCCGGCCGTGATATTGTTGGTGCGGTGCATCTCCTTGTTGAGAAAGCGCTCATAGTGGCCCAGGTCGAGGTCGGTCTCGGCGCCGTCCTCGGTGACGTAGACCTCGCCGTGCTGGAAGGGATTCATGGTGCCGGGGTCGACGTTGATGTAGGGATCGCACTTGAGCATGGAGACCGTCACGCCCCGGCTGGCGAGGAGCTTTCCGATGGAGGCCGCGCTGATGCCCTTGCCCAGGGAACTGACCACGCCTCCCGTCACGATGATGTACTTCGTCATTTGTCGATTCCTTGGCCGGAGTCCCCGCCGCCGCAACGGTACGCGCGTACAGTTGGGCGGTCGGGAATGATCGCCGGTTTCACGAATGCCTCCGAGCGCGCAGAAATCTCTCGGCGATTTTGATGTCGCCCGGCGTGTCGATGGCCGCCGCGCGGGGCGCGACGACCGCGGCGTAGAACGTCATCCCGTCCTCAAGCGCCCGCAGCTGCTCGAGTTTCTCGGCGCGCTCCAGGGGCGAGGGGGGGAGGGCCACGAAGCGCTTGAGCGCGGCGAAGCTGAACGCGTAGATGCCGACGTGCTCGTAGCGCGCCGGCCTGGCCCCGTCGCGGCCGAAGGGCACGGGCGAGCGCGAGAAGTAAAGGACGCGTCCGCCGCGGCCCAGGGCGGCCTTCACCACGTTGGGATCCGCGGCCCGCGACTCGTTGCGAATCGGAAAGACCGCCGTGGCGACATCGGCCCCCGAGCGGCGCAGCACGCGCGCCACGCCTCGGACCGTGCCCGCGCCCAGCAGGGGCTCGTCGCCCTGGAAGTTGATGACCCAGCGGGGCCTGAGGCCCAGCCGCCGGAGAGCCTCATAGACCCGGTCCGTCCCGGAGGCCGCGCGCGAGGACGTCAGCACCGCCTGCGCGCCCCATCCCTGCGCGGCGGCGGCGACGCGGCGGTCGTCGGTGGCGACGACCACCGGCCCCACGCGCGCGGCCAGGGCCGACCGTATGCACCATTGCAGAACGGGACGCCCGCCCAGCGGGGCCAAGACCTTCCCGGGGAAGCGCTTGGACTTCCAGCGGGCCGGGATCACCACGGCGCACACCGGCATCATAGTCTTCCCTACTTTCTCCCGAGGGGTCTTCATTGGCTATTTCACCAAGGCGACCCTTCCCACGGCGCGGACCTCGGGATAGCCGGACTTGCGGGCCACGACTTGGTAGATGTAGACCCCCGTCCTCACCCCCGAGA
>CAYJXJ010000153.1:0-11200 GCA_964374095.1 uncultured Elusimicrobia bacterium | reverse complement strand
GAAGCCGAGAGAGAACCTGGAAATCGTCGCCGTGACGATTTGCCTGCCCCCGGATGAGAGGACCCGTCCGCGGGGGGTCAAGAACGCGCCGCGGGCGGGGGCTACCAGCCCTTGATGGCAACGCCGGGCAATTGTCTGAGCGAGTTCCAGTCGTCTTTGGACTAAGGACTTGAGCATATGTGCTATAGTTGACGACCCTATGCCGAGAAAATGTTCAGTGCCCGTCGAGATCACGGCCGCGGAAAGGCAGGAACTCTGGAATCTGCGCAGACGATCGCCCAAGAAACGGAACTGGGTCCGCGCCGACATCATCCTCCGCGTCGCCGAGGGGCAGACTAATTACATGATCGCCAAGCAGCTCGGGCTCAGCCGCAATACCGTCCAGAACTGGCGTTACCGGTTCGCGCGGGAGCGGCTTGAAGGACTCAAGACCCGGCCTATCCCAGGTCGGCCGAAGAGAACTGTAGAGGCGATGCTGGAAGCGGGCAAGGTTCAATAAAGGCCATGGCCGGCAAGCGAGCCAATTCTAAGGCGGTCGCGAAGACCGGCTTTTCCGCCCTTGTAGCCGAGGTGAAGGGGCGCATTCAGACGGCCCAGACTCGCGCCGTGCTCGCGGTGAACGCCGAGCTTGTTCGCCTTTACTGGGACATCGGACACATCATCCACGAACGACAACGGCATGAAGGTTGGGGAGCCGGCGTCATCCCCCGGCTGGCCCGCGAACTCCAAAATGAGCTTTCGGAGCTGAAGGGCTTTTCCGAGCGAAATATCAAACGGATGCAGGCGTTCTACCGTGCCTATCCGAGCCCTGGAGCAATTGTGCCGCAGCCTGTGGCACAATTGCCCGCCGTCCCGAAAGTGCCACAGCCTGTGGCACTTTCGCCGGATAGTCTTCTCTGGTCTATCCCATGGGGGCATCACGCGCTCCTCATCGAAAAGTTCGACGAAATCGGTGTCCGCCGCTGGTACATGGAGCAAACGCTCATCAACGGCTGGAGCCGAAACGTCCTCGGTCTGATGGTAGACGCCCATGCCCACCTGCGACACGGCAAGGCCGTCGCCAACTTCCACCAGCGGCTGCCTGCCCCCCAATCGGACTTCGCGCGGCGACCGTCGAAGCCTAAAGGCGGTATGCGATGAGGCCGCCAGAATCGCGACACTTATCGCGACAAAGTGTCGGGATTCGTGGCGGAGGCCAGTTTGAGCTATCGGATCGGTTCCCAGCAGACGAATAGCCATGGCCATCAAGAAATCGGGCCCCCGAAGCGGTGTCCTTCTTACCGCGGGTCCTTGCGTCGGAGTCGGCGGTCCGGGCTCGGACCGCCGCGATGGCAAGCAGGGCCATCGCGGCAAGAATCCTTAGCCCCGATGACTGCCGTGGGTTCATTTTCAGGCGGAGACTCGGGCCCGCGCTTCCCCCCCCCAATGCGGCCTCGGGGGCGCCCCTATACGAACAGGGCGATGAAGGAGTTGACCCGGCGGTAGAGGCCCACCAGGAGCCCGTGGTACTCGACGGGCTTGGAGTAGACCTCGGTGCCCGCCGGCAGGTCCTCGGGGGCGATGGGCACGGTGAAGAAGAACGTGGCGCCCAGCCCCTTCCAGCTTTCGGCCCAGATGCGGCCGCCGTGGAGCTCCACCATGGAGCGCGCGAGGGTGAGTCCCAGGCCGGTGCCGTCGGACTGCTTGCCCTTGCTGACCGACTGGTGGAAGGTCTCGAAGATCCGGTCGAGGTCCTCGTGGGGGATGCCGCAGCCGGTGTCCTGGACCTTGAAGAGGAGGGTCCCGGCGTGCTCGTACTGGCCGACGCTCACCGCGACCGTCACGCTCCCGCGTGCCGGGGTGAACTTGAGAGCGTTGGAAATCAGGTTGGTGAGAATCTGGAGTATGCGGCGGGGCTCGGCGTGGATCCGGGGAAGGGGCTCCCGGGGCAATTGCTTGACCAGCCGCACGCCGCGGGAGATCGCCCAGGCGCGGAAGGTGTCCATGGAGTCGTTGACAAGCTCGCGGGGGTCGCAGGCTTCGAGGGCGAGCTTCATGCCCCCCGCCAGGACCTTGGTGTAGTCCATGATGTCGTTGACCAGGCCCTGCAGGCGCGAGGTGTTCTTGATGGCCAGATTGAGCATCTGCTTCTCGTCGGAGTGAAGGCGGCCGTCGACCTGCTCCTGCAGGATCTCGAGTCCGAGCTTGATCGCGGTGACGGGGGCGCGCAATTCATGGGTCAGATAGGAGGCGAGTATGGGCTCCGCGGGCCGCTGAGAGGGTTGAGCGAGGTCTTCGAACTGGACCGGGCTCGCTGGCTGGTTCATGGGAATAGTCTAATTCCGGGGCGTTACGGAGCGATTACGGACCTGTTAATTTATTGTTACAATGGGCGGCCGGCCCCCACGGCCGACGCATTGCCAGATGACCATGGGGACGTGCCGGCTGCCGCCGGCGCGAATTTTCCGGGAACCTTCTGGGGGGGTAGATCGTATAGGGGGGGTGCTCCAAGAGTTTGTCGAGAGGTACTCCGGGCGGGCTTACCAATTCGCCTACGGGCTATGCGGGAACGCCGAGGAGGCCTCGGAACTGGTCCAGGAGGCCTTTTACCGGGTCATCCGGTCCTGGGACCGCTATGACACTTCCCGGCCGCTGGAGGCTTGGTTTCATGCCATCCTCCGCAACGTCTATTACGATGGGCTCAAACGCGGCGGAAGGTCCCGCCCGCTGTCCCTGGATACCCCCCTCCCCGGGGAGAATGAGGACGGGTTGTCCCTGTCCGACTGCGTGGCCGACGCCTCGGACGCGCCCGCCCTCGCGGCCCTGGAGCGCGGGGAGGCCACCCAAGCGGTGCAAAAGGCCATGGCAGGGTTGGCTCCGGAGTACCGCGCGATCCTGATGTTGTGCGACATGCAGGGACTATCTTATGGTGAAATTTGCAGCGCTTTAGGGCTGCCTTTGAATACCGTTCGCACCCGCCTATGGCGGGCCCGGGCCGCCCTGCGCGCTCGGCTCATGAGAACCGCCCGGGGTGTCGTGGAGGGTTATGCCTTGCCCTGATTTTCAAGAACTTCTTTCCGCCTTCATGGACCGGGAATTGGACCCCCAGGCGACCCGGGCGGTGGCCGCCCATTTGGAGGCTTGTACGGCCTGCCGAACCCAGCTCCGGACGCTCAAGGGACTCAAGCGGGCGGTCGCCTCGGGGCCGGTGGCCGCGATGCCGCCGGAGCTCCTGCGGAACCTGCGCGCGACGGCGCGGGAAGCCGACCGGCAAGCGCGCGGCGCCCGTCCGGCGTGGCGAGATCTGTGGCGCCCCCTGGCCCTCCGGTGGGGCCTGGCTTCGGCCATGGCCGCCGGGATTTTCGTTGTTTGGATCGCCCGCGACCGGGAGGAGCCGCTCGGGCTCGACGCCGTGCTGTCGGCCCACGGGAGCTATGCCCGCGCCCTGCCGTCGGCCGCGGGTCAGGAGCCTTTTGCCGCCGATGAGGTGGAAAGCCCATGATGGGGCTTTGGATGGTCCTGACCGCGGTTTCAGTCGCCGCTCCCAAGGGCGGCGGTCCTCCGGAGTTCGCGGCGTCCCTGCGGGGCTGCTTCGACGATCCCCAAGTCGCGTATCAGGGCACGCTGGTGATCGAGGGCGCCGCCGGGCCGGCCCGCAGGGTCTTGGAACGCTACCTGCCCCCCGGCCGCTACCGCCGGGAGATTCTCGACGGCAAAGGCGCCCCGCTCCTGGTCGCGGTCCAGGACCCGGAGCACCAATGGGTGCACGACCTGCCGCGTGGGAAGGTGTGGACAGGTCCGGCCTCGGGCCCCCCCGGCCCCTTGGGCGCCTACCTCGACTTCGACTATCTTTCGGACGAGTACGCCGTTGCAGTTTCGACGGGAGGCCGCGTCGCCGGGCGCTCCACCTGGCGCCTTTCCATCGCTTCCCGCAAGGAGGGCCGTCTGATTCGCAGCATCTGGGTGGACCGCGAGCACGGCATCCCTCTGAAGACCGAGAGCTTCTGGCCCGACGGCACGCCGTCCGCGCGGGTCCGCTTTTCCAAGCTCGACTTCGCGGCCCGTCCGGATCCGGCGCTCTTTCCCGCCTCGGCCCCCGCCGGCCCCGTCCCGCAAGACCGCCTCGCTCCGCCGGCGGACGCGCTGTCCGCGGCGCGCCGGGAATCGGGCCTCGAGCCGCGCTGGCCGTCCTGGCTGCCCTCGGGATTCGTGCTGGAGAGCCTCGCCGTCATGCCCCACGGCAAACGCCGCATCCTCCATTACCGTTTCACGGACGGCGCCACGGCGGTCTCCTTGTTCCAATGCCCCCCCCGCGTCCGGCTCGACTTCGGGGGCGCCGCCAAACGGGTTGTGCGATTCGACTCCCGCCGCGCGACGGCGTCCTGGGGGTCGGAGGGAACGGTCCTGTCCTGGTCCGCCGATCCCTCGCGCTTCATCCTCGTCGGCCCATTCTCCATCGAAGCCCTGCGGCGGATCGCGGAGACTCTGCTGTGACGGCTGCTCCGGAGGCGCGCGCCGAGAGCCCGGCCGAAAGACTGGGCCGGGTGGGCTCGCGCGCCCTGAGCGACGAGGAGTTGTTCTGCCTCGCCCTGGGCCGCAAGTCCTCCGGGGTGACGGCCCGCGACCTCCCCGCGGCCCTGCGCGGGGCCCCGGCCCTGGAGGCGGTCTTTGAATTGGCGCGGCGTCACTGGGATGGGGAGCACCGCCCCGTCCTCGACGGACCCGAGCGCGTCATGGAGCATGTCCCCCGGGAGGTCCGGCAGGCCCGGCGCGAGCATCTCCTCGCCTTCTCCCTCAACGCGCGCAACCAACTCCTCCACCTCGAGACGGTCTCGATCGGGACCCTGTCGGCGAGCCTCGTCCATCCCCGGGAAGTCTTCGCTCCAGCCATCGCCCACGCGGCCGCCGCGGTGGTCGTGGCGCACAACCATCCGTCGGGGGATCCCGCGCCGTCGGCCGAGGACCGCGAGGCGACGCACCGCCTGCGCCGCGCCGGAGAGATCCTGGGCATCCCCCTCCTCGACCATGTGATCGTGGCCGCGCGCGGCTACTTCAGCTTCCAGCGCGATGGGGGCCTCTCCTGAAGGGGCTCTGGGTCGCGGGCTTCCTGCTGTTCGCCGGATGCGACGGCTACCACTACCACCGGGGGCTTTATCACGAACGGACCGGCAAGCACCCGATCGCGGCGCGGGCCTTCGAGGAGTTCGCCCGGCGCCGTCCGGAGGATCCTAGATCCGCCGCGGCCGTGGGGCGGGCCGCCACAATCTATACCCCCATTTCCGGCCGCGGCCGCGCGGCCGGGCGCGGCTCCGCGGCGGGGGCGCGCCGCTTCCCCGACTTGGCGCCCTGGGCGGAGCGCGCCAAGTCCGGCCTGCTCTCCTGCCCCGACTATTTTCCCCTGGAGCGCGGCAATTCCTGGGTCTACGGCGACACGGCCAGCGGCGGGCAAAACATGAAGCTCGAACTGGAAGTGCGTCTCTCCCCGTCGATCGGCTCCGGCTCGGTCTCCGGGGCGCTCTATGCCGGGCGGAAGAAAATACGGGACCGCAGCCTTTCCTACGCCAAGCGCGACTGGGCCGTCTGGGAGATCGAGGCAGGCCGCAGCCTGCCGATTCTGAGATACCCGTTTTCGCCGGGCACCGTTTGGAAGGCCGTCGTCGGCGAGGACGAGCTCGAGTACCGGGTCGAAGCCGCCGACGTGCGGGTCGAAACGGTCGCCGGGAACTTCGACGACTGCCTGAAGGTCCGGGAATTCAACAGGCGGTATCCCGAATCCTGGAAGTACGACTACTACGCGCCGGGGGTGGGGCGGGTCAAGACCACCATCGGCGGTCCGGGCTTCGAGAACCCCAACACCGAGTTGGTCAAGTACTCGATCGGGGGCGGCTAGCGGCCGCCTTTGCTACAATAGAGGCTGCCCATGGTCCTGCCGCGGCCCCTCTCGCACTCCTCGATCTCCATGTACGCGGAGTGCCCGCAAAAATACAAGTTTCGATATATCGACGGCATCCCGGAGAAGCCCAAGTCCTACTTTTCCTTCGGCAATTCGGTGCATCAGGCCTTGGAGTTTCTATACGGCGTCCCCAAGCCGCCGCCGCCTCCCCTGGAAGAGGTGCTGAAGTACTACCGGGAGCACTGGGTCCGCGCGGGGTACAAGGACGCGGCGCAGGAAGCGGATTTTCTCGAGAAGGGCAGGCTGATCCTGGAGGCGTTTTACCGGAAAAACATCGAGAGCTTCGCGGTGCCCCTCTACGTCGAGTACCAATTCAAGCTCGAGGTCGACGGCGTGCCGGTGACCGGGAAAGTCGACCGCGTGGACCGTCTGCCCGACGGGCGCCTGAGCATACTCGATTACAAGACCGGAAAGGAGATCCCCTCCGACCGGGTCGCCACCGATTCCCAGCTGACCATGTACCAACTGGCCTGCGAAAGGATGCTCGGCGCCGACGTCGGGCGCCTGACGTTCTACCATCTCCCCAGCCAGGCCGAGCTCACCATCGAGCGCCATGCCCCGGCCCTCGTGGAGACGCTCCGCAAGCGCATCGTCGACACCGCGGGGTGCATCACCCGCGGCGAGTTCGAGCCGCTTCCCGAGGAGCGCAAGTGCTTCTGGTGCGATTACAAACCCATCTGCCCGGTGTTCCGCCACCAAATGCCGGCTTCCAAGACCGCCGCGGTTCCCGTCGCCCGGTCCCGGGACGCCAACGAGCTCTCCGAGCTGATCGACCGTTACGGGGAGGCCCGCGCCCGGACGCGCGAGTTGGAGACGGAGTCGGCCGAACTCCGGGAAGCGATCCTCGCCCAGCTGCGAAAACGCGGCTACGTCCGCGCCTTCGGCAAGAAGTTCGAGCTCTCCATCGTCCCCCGCGAGAAGTGGGAATTCTCCGACAAGAAGGCCGTGCTTGACATGCTCCGGAAGGCGGGGCTTTACGAGGATGTGCTGGCGCCCTCGGCCCCGCTGGTGGCCAAGCTGATGGAGGACCCGGAATTGGACGCGACGCTCCGCGCCCGGCTCGAGGCGCTCGGCGAAAAGGTCGACTGCCCCGGCCTCGACGTGAAGGCCCTCTCGGAGTGAAGGGCCGCGACCTGATCCTCGCACTCGATCAGGGGAGCTCCAGCACCCGCGCGATCGCCTTCGATCCGCACGGCCGCGTGGCTGCCCGCGCCCGGACACCCCTCAAGACGCGGTTTCCCCGTCCGGGTTGGGCCGAGCACGACGCGCGCGACTTGGCCGCCGGCGCGGAGCGGGTGCTCGACGGCGTCCTGGGGGAGATTTCCCCCCGCGACCGCGTCCGGGGCTTGGGCATCGCCTCCCAGCGCTCCACCGTGGTCCTCTGGGACGCCCGGACCGGCCGGCCGGCCGCTCCGGTCGTCAGTTGGCAGGATGGGCGCGCGGCCCGGATCGTTGAAAGCCTCCAAGATCACCGCCCAGAAATCCACCGAAAGACGGGACTCATCCTGACACCCTACTATTCGGCGCCGAAGGTCCGCTGGCTTCTCGACCACGCGGCCGGGGCGCGGCGTCTGGCCGAACAGGGGCGGCTTCGCATCGCGCCGGTCTCGACCTACCTGCTGTGGCGCTTGACGCGGGGAGAGTCCTATTCCTGCGATCCGACCTGCGCCCAGCGCATGATGCTGCTTGACATCGGCGCCATGAAGTGGGACCCGGGTCTGCTCGCCTTGTTCGGGGTTCCCGGGGATTGCCTGCCCGCGGTCGGGCCCTCGGCGGGGCCTCTCGGGGCTTGCCAACGCCGGGGCCGCCGGATCCCCATCCTCGCCGCCATCGGCGATCAGCAGGCGGCCGTCGTCGGTCTGGGCGCCGTCTCGGAGGGCTCCGCCGTCGTCAATTACGGCACCGGGGCGTTTTGGCTCCACAACACCGGACCCCATCAGCGGCGGGTGCCGGGGTTTCTGACCTCCGTGGGCTGGGCGGTCAAGGGGAGTCCCTGCGTTTTTCTCAAAGAGGGGACGGTGCATGCCGCGGGTACTTCATTCGATTGGCTCCGGAATCAACTCGGGCTGCCGCTCAAGGCCGCCGGCATCGACAAGGCCTGCCGCGATTCGCGCGGCCGCGCCTGGCTGCTTCCCGCCATCGGCGGCCTCGGCGCGCCGAGATGGGACTATGTCACCAAGACCGCGGTCTGGGGTCTCGACTCCAAGACCCAATGGCAGGACCTGGTCCGCGGCGTCGCCGATGGGATCGGGTTCCTGATCGCCGATATCGTCGGGGCTCTCGCGGCCGCGGGATTGAAAGCCGCCTACGCCACGGCCTCGGGCGGGCTCTCGCGGGTCGACCATCTGGTGCAGTTCCAGTCCGATTTGACCGGCATCCCCATCCGGCGGACCGCCGAGCTGGAGGCCACGGCCCTGGGCGCGGCGTCGCTCGCCGCCGAGGCCGCGGGGGAGGCGGCGTGGGCCCGCCGCCTGCGGCGCCCGCGGATCGACAAGACCTTCAAGCCGTCTTTGAAGCGCGGCGACGCCGCGCGCAGCCTCGCGGCGTGGCGGGATTTCGTCGAAACCCAGGCGGGCTTGAGCCGGCGCATGGCGGCTCTGGGGGCATAATATGCCCGGCGACGCGCTCCAAGCCGGGGCCCGGCTCGAGTGGTCGCGCCTGGTGACCGCCGAGGACATTCAGCGCTTCGCCGAGCTCTCCGGGGACCAGGGACAGCGCCACAGCGTCCCGGACCCCAAAGGACGCCTCATGGCCCATGGCCTGCTCACGGCCTCGCTGCCGACGAAACTGGGCGGCGACCTGAATTTCGTGGCGCGGCGTATGGAGTTCGAGTTCCTCCGTCCGGCCTATGCCGGCGACCAACTCACCTGTCTGGGCCGCGTCGAGTCGGTGGAGCCGGCCCGCGGCGCGACGGCGGTAAAATTCTCCTTCACGGTGACCAACCAGCGCGGGAAGGTCGTGATGCGCGGTATGAGCTCGGGGCTGATTCAGGACTAGTATCGTATGTAGGACAATTGAGGCCGCGGTGGAGGACGATTTTGGCCGGGGCAGCGTTAACGGGCTACCAGACGACGGACACGCCGTAGGCCTTGATCCGCGGATCAGGCGTAAGGATCGGCAGGTTCTCCAATCTCGACTGCGCGACCAGCAGCCGGTCGAAGGGGTCGCGGTGAAGGGGTTTCAAGGCCGCGGTGTGCAAGGCATGGTGGGGGAGGATGGGGAGGGGTTCGATGGCCATGCGCTGCATCTGCTCCGGGACGAGCTTTTCGGGCGGTTTGGAGAACCGGAGCTTTCCCAGGCCGCACTTGATCGCGATTTCCCAGCATGAAGCCGCGCTCAAAAACAGCCTGTTTTCTTGGTCGGTCACGAGTTTTCGGGCTCGCGGACTCAGGTCGGGAGCGTCGGTGATCATCCATAAGAACGAACAGGTGTCCAGGAGGAGCTTCACGTTTCGGCGCAAGACAGAATTTTGTGAGACTCGGGGGAGTCCTCGGGTAGACGATAGGTCACGGGGAAATCAAATTCTGGCGGCGGCGGCGGTATTTCACCGGTGCTCACCTCCACCGGTGGAGGTGGTTTGCGAGAACCGCGGGCGATGGCCGCCAGGGGCGACCCGACTAAACAACGCGGGCCACTCACCGCCCCCCCTGGGACGCTTACGGCAGGGGGCATTGAGTGGAGTCCTCCCCTCCGCCCTTTGGTAGAGAACAGTGGGAGTATGCCGTGCTCGATGCTTCGTTTCCGGCCGCGCTTGTCACAACTGCCCCGCGTGCAGTTGGTCGTCGAGCCCTACTCGTTTCACAAATTTCTGTCATGAGCCCACGTCGAAGGCCCTGAGGACTCCGGGCGCTAGGGGGGCGTCCCAATCCGGCGACATGCGGACCAGCCCTTTGGCCGCTCCCAGCCGTCTCTTGAACCTGCGGCCCCTACCCAGGGGGACGAGTTTTGCCACGGGTCGGCCGTTCTTGGCGATTACCACGGACTCTCCGGCCTCGACGCGGGAGAGAACCTTGGAGAAGCGGGTCTTGGCGTCGTGCACGTTGATTTGAAGCATATCCCCAGTATAGACTAAGTCCTGGACTAAGTCAAGCAGCCGACCCATAGCGGCGAAATGCTGCAATGTCCCCATTCGTCGAACCATTGACAATCAGGAGCATTCCAATTACACTCGTACTATGTTGGAAGAGGCGGATAGGAAGATTTTGTATGGACGATTGGTTCCGGGGGTTCTCGCCGTCGCTGCCGCCGTCGCGGTGCTCGGCGCTTGCCCGATGCGGGCGGCGGCCGCCTCCTGTCCAGATAATTTTGCGCAAAAGTGCAAGTGCCCTGTGGACTGTGCGGTCAACGATTCTTGTGAAAAAATCTGCATTCTGTCTGTGTGCCTGGAGACGGGGGGCATTTATCGCTGTACAAAGTGCTCGTGCGACACGGTAATCGGGCCCAGCCGCAATTCCCTCGAACGAGTCGTCGGCGCGGCGCTTTCTTCATTTGCTTCTGTCGCCCGCGCGGCTGAGCCAAGTCAGGGCGCGACGCGGGAATTCAGCAATGGGCACGGCGAATTCGTCGTTCTCGATCGGACGGCGATGGGCCGGATCGGAGCTTCCTCTGCAGGCGTCGGCTTGGTCCTGGCCGTGAACAAGGGTCGCGTGACGATCTCCGGCATTGTGGAAGGTGGACCCGCGGCGGGTGCGGGATTGGCTTCCGGTGACGAATTGATTTCGATCGATGCCCGCAAGGTCAGCGGCAAGACGGCCTCTCAGATATCAGCCCGATTGCGGGGAGGGGACGGCACCCTTGTCATTCTTAGGATCAAGAGCAAGAAAACCGGCAAGACGACGAAGGTTTCCTTGATTCGGTCAGAGGCTGCCTTGGCTGGCGCCGCCCGTTCCCAGATCGGTGAGGATGTGTCCATCAAGTCGTATGAGTTGTCGGCGCTCGGTGCGTCTGACTGCCCCAAAGAAAAAGGGGCCTGCCGATTTTTGTACCAGGATGGAGGGACATGCCGCTATACGTGCCCCGCCCCATCCAAGAGCGAATGATCCGCTTCTTCCGGCAGATCGACCGAGAGCCTCCGTCGGTCGCCCTCCGGGAGGAGGCCGCCGAAGGGGGCGGCGTGCGCCTGGTGGTTGACGCGGTCGATGAGTTCTCCGGCCTCGCGACGCCGCGCGCGCGCTGAGGAGAGCCCCGCTTCGTCGGCTAGGCCCCGGCGACGTCGGCGGGCTCGTTGTCCCCCCGCAACTGCTGGAAGCGAAAAAGCGTCGCGTAGAC
>CAYJXJ010000152.1:0-11487 GCA_964374095.1 uncultured Elusimicrobia bacterium | reverse complement strand
CCGGTCCCGTGCCGACCAATTTTTATGCGGTCAGATGGTTTGAGCAACAGGCTCTAAAGCCCCGGTTTTATCAACCCGCCGCTTCTTTCCTCATCGAAGGACCGAAAAGTTCATATATCCCGGAGAAGTCGGAAAGGGGGCACGGAGGCTAAATGGTTAAGAATGCGGAGAGAGAAAAAAAGGTCAATCTCACCGGCTAGTTTCATTCGTCTAGAGGAAGTTCGATCTCTTTGTAGATGTGCCAGAAGAAGAGCGGCGGACAATTTTCGTGAGTCGAGTCGGACCTTGGGGTGGATTGTGCTGGAGGTCGCCTTGGGTTCAGGCCTTCGCGTTGCAGAGCTAGCTGGCGTCAGTTGTGGCGATCTTGCTCTTGGCCGAGGCTTAGGCAGCATCTTGGTTCGCCGAGGCAAGGGGGGGAAACGCAGGACGGTTATCATTTCTGGCCACCTCTGTACGGTCCTTGAGAAATTCCTCCAATGGAAGAGGGAAGCTGGAGAATCCGTTGATAGAGAGGCGCCGCTGATAGCTTCGTCGCTCGTCGCTTACATAGCTACCGCTATGCGCGCTCCTCGCTCCTCGAACTCGTCTCAGGATCGGGCCTCCGAAGGGCTCTACAGTTTTGGGATAGGCTCTTAGGTCCTAGGACCCAGTCCGGCCCTCCCTGGAGGGCCCCTGAAAGGGGGAGCCCGACCCGGCATACTATAGGATGCTGGGTCTGGCGCTCGCGGGCATGCTCGCGACCCTGGCCCAGGCGGGTGGCCCCTCCTCCCTGGCTCAGGAACTCGGACTTTTCAAGACCGAAAACGGTCTTGAATACCGCCGCCAAAGCTGCCGGCAGGAGCCTCCCAAAATCCGGACGCTCACCGAGGCCGAAGCCGCTGATCCCGCTCTCACGGCCTTTCTATCCCGCGTCGAGAAGCTCTCGGGCGAGGCGCTCGAAAAGGCGCTGACCGAGCCTCTGCTGAAAGCCGCGGCTGAAGCCGAGATCCCGCCCGACCAGTTGCTGTGGTTGGAGCCGGCGCCCGCGGGCTTCAAGGCCACTGCCTGCGGCCGGAGCGCCGTGGTCGGCTGTCTCCTCAAGGACCCCTGGGCCGGCCGCTTCCCAAGCGACACGCCCCCCGTGGACCTGGGTCTGCCGCGAATCAGCCTCAACAGGGACCTCAGCCGCTACGCCGATCCCAATTACGACGGGGGCGCTTCGCGGGCCGCGGTTCCCGAGGCCTCGCCGAGAGTCGAGCTCGATTTCGTATGGGGCAGCGGCACCCGGGCCGAAGTCCACGCCCGCAACACCCGCTCGGTCTACAGCCTCTACGCCTACGGCAAGGACAGCTTCAACAATCTCCTGGCCGATCCGGAGGAGAACCCGGGGACGAGCCGGGCGATGCGGCTCCTCGAAACCCCGGCCGATTTGGGCCTGGCCTACCTGCGCACCCTCTTCAATCATGAGGTGGGCCACATCGAGAACGCCCGCCGCGCCGGGGCCGACGCCTCCTGGGTCCCGTCGGACGGCCCCTATGCCCTGGGACACGTGATCGAAATCCCGGCCGCGGACTGGTCCCGCATGAGCCCGGCTCAAATCCAGGCTTTCAACGCCGGCGGCGTCAATGCCACGCAAGCCTCGCTCTCCATGCTGCGCGCCGCCATGTTCGAGAAGGACCGCGTCGACTGGTCCTTTTTTCCGATGTGGATCCAGGACAAGGCCGACTTCATCGCCTACGCCCTTTCCGCCCCCAAGCCCAGCCGGCAGGCCCCCGAGGACTACGCCAACGACATGCTCAACTATTCGGAGCGCTACGGCGCCCGATCGGGCCAGAATCCCGACGACATCCACCAACAGTTGGTCCGGGGCGCGGTCTGGACCGCGCTCGATCCCACGAACCTCCTCGCGCTCTACGGCTACGGGGTCAACTACGTCTGGAATGGAGAAACGACGACCAAGAACCCCATGCTCCGCGTCGGCGAGCGCGAGTATTGGGCGGGCACGGGGTTCCAATTGAGCGAGGTCGGCCCCATGTACTCCCTGGACATTCTCTCCCGCGATCCCCGAACCGGCTCCCTGCTGAGGGTCACCCCGAAAATGGGCGATGACAACCAGTGGGGCGTGGGCGGCCAATTGACCAATTTCCGCCTCGCGGAAGGCAGCGTCTTCCGCGGCCGCGTGGGCCTGGAGGCCTGGCAGCAGCGCGAAGCCGCGGAACCGGGGCCCCGGCGCTGGGGGGGAGCCGCCACCCTGGGCGTGAGCGCCGACCTCTTCCAGAGCGGCGGAGTCTACCTCGACGCCGGATACAAGACCCCGGGGGCCATGCTGGGCCGGGATCACGACGCCGGCCCGTTCGTCGTCGGCGGCCTATCCGTCCGATTTTAAGGGGGTCAGGTCTCCCCATTTGGTATCATTGGCCGCATGACCGAAGGCCTTGCGATAAGGAGAACATCTGATCGCAAGGTCCCTGGCGTTCCTATTATCGCCAGGGGGAATGGTTGATCCCTTGGACCATAGGAAAGAAACCATGGCCGGGGAAACCCTGCTGGAAGCGCAGGGGCTGGTCAAGTCCTTCGCGGGCCAGCCCGTCCTCAAGGGAATCTCCCTCACGGTGCGGCGCGGCGAATTCCTGACCTTATTGGGCCCCTCGGGCTGCGGCAAGACCACCACCCTGCGCCTCATCGCGGGCTTTGAAGAGCCCGACTCCGGCCGGATACTGTTATCCGGCCGGGATGTCACCTCCGACCCTCCTTACCGCCGTGATATCCACACCGTTTTTCAGCACTACGCTCTCTTCCCGCATCTAACGGTCGCCGATAATATCGCCTTCGGCCTCAAGCTCAGGCGGCTCCCCGAAAGGGAGATCAAGACTCGGGTCTCCGAGGCCCTGGCCCTCGTCAAGCTCCCCGGCTTTGAGACCCGCCGCATCCAACAGCTCTCCGGAGGCCAGATGCAGCGCATCGCCGTGGCGCGGGCCCTGGTGGGACGCCCCGCCCTCCTGCTCCTCGATGAGCCGTTGGGCGCGCTCGACCTCAAACTCCGGCGCGCCATGCAGCTCGAACTTAAATCGATCCAGCGGACCTTGGGGCTGGCCTTCGTCTACGTCACCCACGATCAGGAAGAGGCCATGACCATGTCGGACCGCATCGCGGTCTTCCAGCAGGGCGAGATCGTCCAACTGGGGACCCCCGAGGAAATCTACGAGCGTCCCCGCACGAGTTATATCGCGGACTTCATCGGCTCGGCCAACATCCTCTCGGCCGAGGTGGGCGAGACGTCGGGCGGGCGGGTGCAGCTGCGCATCGAGGGCCGCATACCCGTGACGCTGCCGGTCGAGAGTTCGACCCCCGCCTCCGGGAAGGTCCGCGTCGCCGTGCGCCCGGAGCGCATCGCGGTCCTCCCGGGAGACGGACCGGCCCCCGCCGAGGACGTGGTGCGTTTGCGCGGCACCGTCAGGACTCGGGCCTACTTGGGAAACGCCTGCCAGCTCGTGGTCTCCGCCTTCGGAGGCGACGGCCCGGACCTCCACTGCCTGACCAAGCCGACCGAGAAGCCCCCGGCCGAGGGCGCCGATGTCTGCGCCGACATTCGAACCCAGGACATCCTGCTCCTGGAGCCCCATGACTGAAATCACCCGCCGGGATTTTCTGCGTCTGGCGATCTCGGCCGCGGCCCTGCCTAAATTTCTCGCCGCCTGCGCCAAGGCCGGCGACGACAATGTCGTCAACTTCGTCAACTGGTCGGCCTACATCGCCAAGGATACCCTCCCCAATTTCAGCCGGCGCACCGGGATCAAGGTCAATTACGACGTTTTCGCCGACGAGGAGGAGTTCTCCGCCAAACTCTCGTCCCACGCCCTGGGCTACGATTTGATCGTCGGCGCGGACTACAAGATCCCGATCTTCAAGGCCAAGGGGCTCATCGACCCCTATCCCCCCGGCGCGATCAAGAACTTGGGCAACGTCGACTCGAAGTTCCGCGACCCGGTCTTCGATCCCGGCCTGGCCTCTAGCGTCCCCTACCTCTGGGGAACGACCGGCATCGGCTACAACAGGAAGCTCGTCTCCCCCGCGCCCGCGTCCTGGAAGGACCTTTGGGACCCGAAGCATAAGGGGCGCCTTTCCATGCTGGACTCGGCGCGCGACACCGTGTCCATAGCCCTGCTCATGCTGGGCCATCCGGAGACCGGCGAGCCCAAGGCCCTGGCCGCCGCGCGCGACCTCCTGCGCCGGCAGGCGCCCCTGGTCAAGTTCTACCACAACTCGACCTACATGGACGCCCTGATCTCGGGCGAGATCGCCCTGGCCATGGCCTGGTCCGGCGACGTGCTTCAGGCCGCGCGGGAGAATCCGGACCTCGACTACATGCTACCCAAGGAGGGCAGCTTCATCTGGGTGGACAGCCTGTGCCTGGTCAAAGGCTCCAAACACCGGCGGCAGGCCCTGGCCCTGGTGGACTACATCCTCGAGCCGCAAGTCGGCGCGGGCATCGCCAATTTCGTGCGCTACGCCAGCCCCAATGCCGCGGCCAAGGCCCATCTCGACGCGGCCCTGCTCACGGATTCCCGGGTCTATCCCCCGCCGGCCGTGGCCTCCCGCCTCAAGTTCCACGCGGTCCTCGACGCCCGGACCACCCAGGCCTGGAACCAGGCCTGGCAGGACGTGAAGGTCAGTTGAGCGAGAAAGCCGCGGTCCCGGTCCCGGCCTCCTGGCAGGCGCCGCTGTGCTGGCTCATTCGGGGCCGCACCCCCGCGGCCAGCCATGCCCTGCTCTTGCCGGCCTCCGGGTGGCTGGCGATTTTCATGCTCGGGCCGGTCCTCTACCTGCTGGCTTTGAGCACGGCCGCGCTCGGCCCGGCGGGCGAGGTGGTCTACTCCCCGAGCCTCGCCAATTTCTCCCGGGCCTTGGACGCCAAGTACCTGCCGGTCCTATGGCGAACCCTGGCCTTCGCCGGCGGCGCTACGTTGCTGTGCCTGGCCCTCGGTTACCCGCTGGCCTACTACCTGAGCTTTCGGGCCGGCCCGCGCCGGGAGAAGCTCCTCATCGCCCTCATGCTCCCCTTCTGGACCTCCTGTTTGGTCTCGATCTACTCGTGGATCATCATCCTCGGCCGCAACGGACTGATCAACGCCCTCCTCCTGCGCCTCGGATTCATCCGCAGCGAGATCGTTTTCCTCCACACCCCGTTCTCGGTGATGCTCGGGCTCGTCTACTTCTACCTCCCGTTCATGGTCCTCCCTCTCTACTCGTCTTTGGAGAAAATCCCGCGCAACCTCATCGAGGCCGCCGAGGACCTCGGGGCGGGGGTCCCCGAGACCTTCCTCAAGGTAGTGCTGCCGCTGAGCCTGCCCGGCGCCCTGGCCGGGTGCCTGCTCACCTTCATCCCCTGCATGGGCGACTTCCTGACCGCCGAATTCCTGGGCGGGCGGGACAACTACCTGGTGGGGAACCTGATCTCGAGCCAGTTCCTCGCGGGACAAGACGCCCCCTTCGGCGCCGCCCTGACCGCGCTCTTGATCGCTTCACTGGCCGGGGGCCTCATCCTGCAGCGCAGGCTCGAGGCGCGCGAGGCTCTGGAGCGGCGATGACCTGGCCCTCGAGTATTCTCGGCAGGCCAGGACGCGCCCTGGGAATTTATTGCTCCGCGCTCTACGCCTTCCTCTACGCCCCGATCGCCGTCATGGCGGTGTTCTCATTCAACGACGCCCAGCGCAACGTGGTCTGGCAGGGCTTCACCCTCAAGTGGTACCGGGGCCTGCTGAGCAGCCCCGAGCTCCTGTCGGCCCTCGGCCTGTCGATCCGCCTGGGAGCGGCCTCCGCGGCCCTCGCCACGACCCTCGGGGTGCTGGCCAGCTACGCCCTGGCCCGTCACCGCCCCTTCCGCGGGCGGGAGGTCTACGCAAGCGCGCTCAGCGTCCCCTTGCTCATGCCCGAGATCGTCATGGGCGTAGGGCTGTTGAGCTTCTTCGTGCTGGTCCGCATCCCGCTCAACTTCTGGTCCCTGGCCTGCGCCCACGCCCTCATCGCCCTGCCCTACACCGCCGCGGCCATCCGGGCCCGCCTGCTATCCCTGGGCGAGGCCGGCGTCGAGGAAGCGGCCATGGACCTGGGCGCGACCGAGTGGGAGGCCTTCGTCAAGGTGACCCTGCCCCTGGCCCGCCCCGCCCTGCTTTCGGGAGCGCTCCTGGCCTTCACCGTGAGCTTCGAGGATTTCGTGACGAGCTTCTTTATATCCGGCATCGGCGTCGTGACCCTTCCCATCAAGATCTACTCCATGATGAAATTCGGAGTCACCCCGGAGATCAACGCCTTGGCCACCGTGCTCGTTGTCTTCACCGTCGGGCTGATGGTCCTGCAGGCCCGCGGCTCCGGCGGCGCTTCCCGGGCTTGAGCCCCGCCTCAGGGTTTGCTAGAATCAGCCTACCCCCACTGGGAAGGGGCTTGGAGGTCACACACCGATGAACCTGCCGAGACTGCTGTCCGTTGCCGTCCTGCTTTTGCCTCTCGCCGCCCGCGCCGCGGGCGAGAACTCCTCCGCAGCGGCCCGCGCCGCCTTTGCCGCGGCCGCCGCCGCGCCCAAGAGCCGATTCCTCACCGGCTGGAACCGCCTGCGGGCCACCGGCACGGATGAGGACCAGCTCATCGACCTCCTCGCCGACTCCGAGCCCGCGGTCCGCGCCCAGGCCGCCAAATCCCTGCGCCATTACGCGCTCCAGAGCTGGCGCGCGGAAAACGCCCTCCACGCGGTGATCAACCGCTCGGGAGAGCTCGATTCCGTGCGCCGGGAGGCCGTCAAGAGCCTGGCCTGGGCCGCCCAGCACCACAACACCAAATCCCTCCTGCTGTCCGTGGCCACCGACCGCCGGGAGAGCGACGATATCCGCGCCATCGCCTTGAAGTCGCTCTACGTCGTGGTCGCCCGGGAATACGACGCGCGCGGCACGCTGCAGCGCGCCCTCGACGACTCCTCCCAACCCCCGGCGGTGCGCGCCGCGGCGGCCTGGGGCCTCTGGGCCGACGCGCGTGATTACTCGACGCGCCGGGCCCTGCTCAACGTCCTGACCGATTCCAATGAAAGCGTCGAGCTGCGCGTGGAGGCGGCCAAGAGCCTCTTCGGGGAGATGAACGAGTACGACGTCAAGCGCCCCATGCAGGACCTGGCCGAGAACTCCTCGACCAAAGACCCCCTGCGCGAGGCGGCCATCCTCTGCCACCTCCTCATCAACAACGACACCACCGTCCGGCGCCGGCTCGAGGACATCGCCCGCTCCGACCGCAGCCCGACGGCCCGCACCTCCGCGGTCAAGGCCTTGGGAGGCATGACGATGGAGATCGTCCGCTACTTCCATCTCTCCCATTACCTGGGCCGCTTCATCGACCCGCTCGAAGACCAGTAGGCCGGCTGGAAACTCCTACTCCAGCTTACCGCCCGCCGGCTTGATCTCGCCCGGCTTCCAACTCTTGGACGTCGAGCAGGTCCTTGCCCGCCAACTCGGTCCTGGACCGAGTTCACCCGGCGCCTCCAACGTGGAGGGATTTTCGGGACTTGGGCTCATCAAGCTTGGCGCGGCCCGATGATTCGAGCGGCCCTGGCTCAGTCCGGGGATTGGACTACTGAGAAGCCTGGCGCCAGCCGGCGGTCGTTTCGGCCACGGCGTCGCGCAGTTCCTCGCCGCCCTCGACGATGCAGCAGGTCTTGCCCTTGGCTGGGGGCAGGCAAATCACCGAATCGAAGCGCGCCGCGACGTAGCCGACGCCGGCGAGGACCATGATGGCCCCGGCCCGGCCGATGATGTTGCGTCCTTCCTTCATAGACATAGTTTAGCAAACGCCCGGTTCTAACGCCAGGGTCCAGGGACCCCCCCGGGCTGGGCCCATAGGGTGCGGATGTCCCTCCGGATCTGGGCCTTGAGCGCGGCGAGGCTCTTGAACCGCCGCTCGGGCCGGATCCGACGCAGGAAGGAGACGCGGAGGGTCCGCCCGTAAAGGTTGCCGTCGAAACCCGGGATGTGCACCTCGACGCTGCGCCGGCGCTCGCCCGAGACGGTGGGCCGAAATCCGACATTGCAGACCGCGGGGACCGCGTTGAGACCGGTTCCCGAAACCGAAACCCGGAATACTCCCAAAGGAAGCCCGCGGGAGGGGGGGACGCTGAGGTTGGCCGTCGGGATCCCGAGGCGTCTGCCGAGGCCTTTCCCGCGGACCACGCGCGCCCTGACGACCGGCAATTCATCCACCGAACTTGGAACGTTCAAAGTTCGGTGGATAACTCTCGCCAAGGAAAGCGACGGCCGCGCTCACCGGGCCGCCGGCAGGCGGGTCCTGACGGCCCACCTGGAGAATAGGTCGGCCGTCACGGGCGCGCCGCGGGAAAGGGAGGGGCGAACTCGACGCTCTGCAGCCGCTTCCAAGAGGCCTCGAGCAGCGACCGCAGCGCTTCCGCGCTCATGCCCCCGGCCTGCTCCCGGGTGATCGCCTCCGATAGATTCAGGTTGGCGATGCGGTCGCGGCGCAGGGCGGCAACCGTGCCCCCGCACCCCAGGCGCTCGCCGAGCACTTGGGCGAGTGAACGGACGTAGGTTCCGCTGGAGCAGGAGATGACATGCTCCACATCCGGAGCCGCGAAGGAGGAGGCGCGCCACTCGTAGACCTTGGAAGTCCGGCGGATCGGGGGAACGGCCTGCCCGCGGCGGGCGTACTTGTAGAGGGCGCGCCCCTTGTGCTTGACGGCCGAGAATACCGGCACTTCCATGTCCACGCTTCCGTGCAGCGCGTCCATGGCCTTCTGCACGGCCGCCAAATCCAGTTCCGGGACGGGGCGCTGGCGAACGACCTTTCCCGTGATGTCGCCCGTATCGGTGGAGAGTCCCAGTCGGATCACGCCGGAATACGATTTATCCAGGCCCTGCATGCGGGCCTGGAGGCGCGTGCCGGGCCCCACGAGGAGGACGAGGAGACCCGTGGCCAGGGGATCGAGCGCCCCGCAGTGCCCGACCTTGGTGCCCCCCGGGAGCATCCGGCGGAAAGCCTCGGCCGCGTCGTGGGACGTCCAACCCGGAGGCTTGTCGAACAGGATCATCCCGCCGATCATGGTTTTCCTCCACACTCCCTAGGAATCAAACCATTCCCTGCGGTCACGTCCCCTCCCTCTCCTTGGCGATGCGATTGAGCAGTCCATCGATGCGGGAGGCGTTGCGCGGCGTGTCATCGTAGCGGAATTCGAGCTCCGGGATCACCCGCAAGGCCAGACGGCCGGCCAGGACGTGGCGGATGAATGGGCCCGCGCGCTTGAGGGCCTTGGCGGTGGATTGGGCCACCGCGCTGCCTCCCAGGACGGAGAAATAGACGAAGGCATTCATCCGGTCGGCGGAGAGCTTGATGTCGGTGACGGTGATGATGCCCGTCAAGCCCGGGTCTTTGACCGACCGGAGGGCCAGATTGACTTCCTGAAGCAGAAGGGCGGTGAGCCGGACGTTCCTGGAATGCATGGGGGTGGGACCCGGGCTACTGCGAGGATTCCAGCCGCCGGGTCCTGGACTCCTTGACGTAAAATTCGAGCAAGTCCCCCTTCTGGAAGGCGCTGAAACCATCGACGGTGAGGCCGCACTCAAGCCCCTTCTCGACCTCGCGGGCGTCGTCCTTGAAGCGCTTGAGGCTGGTCACCTTGCCCTCGTGCACCGCGGAGCCCCCGCGCACGACCCGGACGAGCCCGCCGCGGGTGACCTTGCCATCGCGGACGGCGCAGCCCGCGACGGCCCCGTCCTTGACCTTGAAAACCTGCAGGACTTCGCCCTTGCCGACGACGACGTCGACGATCTCGGGCTCGAGCAGCCCCTCCAGCGCGGCCCTCACGTCGCCGATGAGATCATAGATCACTTCGTAGCGGCGCAACTCGACCCCTTCGCGATCGGCGAGTTCCTTGGCGCGGGCCTCGACGTCGGTGTGAAACATCAGCGTCACGGCGTCGGAGGCCGAGGCCAGCAGGACGTCGGACTCATTGACGTTGCCCAAGCCCGCGTGGATGATGCGCACGCGGCACTCGCTGGTCGCGATCGGATCGAGGGAGTCCTTCAGGGCCTGGAGCGACCCATGCGCGTCGGCCTTGATCACGATATTGAGGGTCTTGGCCCCGGCGCCGATCTGGGACTTGAGCCCGACCAAGGTGACGTGACGCTGGTGGGCCAAGGCCTGCTCGCGGTGGATGATGCGCCGCTTCTCGGCGATGTCGCGCGCCTGGCGCTCGTCGGTGACCACGCTGAAGACATCGCCGGACTGGGGGACCCCCATGATCCCCAGGACCTCCACCGGAGTCGCGGGACCCGCGCTTTCCAGGCGCTTGCCCTTGTCGTCCACCAGGGCCTTGATCTTGCCGTAGGAGAGGCCGGCGACGAAGGCCTCGCCGATCTTGACCGTCCCGGCCTGAACCAGAACGGTGGCCACACTCCCGCGCTTGGAGTCCCGGCGCGCCTCCAGGATGACCCCGTAGCCCGGGCGGTCCGGGTTGGCCTTGATCTCGAGCATCTCGGCCTGGAGGGCGATCATGTCGAGGAGCCCGTCGATGTTGACGCGCTTCTTGGCCGACACCTCGACGAAAATCGTCTTGCCGCCCCACTCCTCCGAAAGCAGGCCGTGCTGGGAGAGCTCCTGGCAGATGCGCTGGGGGTTGGCGCCGGGCAGATCGATTTTATTGACCGCCACGATGATGGGCACGGAGGCGGCCTTGGCGTGGTCGATGGCCTCGACCGTCTGAGGCATCACCCCGTCGGTGGCCGATACGACGAGAACCACGATGTCGGTCACCTTGGCCCCGCGGGCGCGCATGGCGGTGAACGCCTCGTGACCGGGGGTGTCGAGGAAGACGATGTCCCCCTTGGCCGTGGAAACCCGGTAGGCTCCGATGTGCTGGGTGATGCCGCCGGATTCACCCTCGGCCACGCGGGCCGAGCGGATGGCGTCGAGGAGGCTCGTCTTGCCGTGGTCGACGTGACCCATGACGGTGACCACCGCGGAGCGCGGTTTCAAGGAGTCGGGCTTTTCGGAGGCGTTGGCCTTCATGACCAGCTCCTCTTCTTTGTACATCGCCACGACCTCGAGATCGAAGCCGAACTCGTGCGCGACGACGGAGGCCGCCTCCGCGTCCAGGCGCTGGTTGATCGTCGCGAAAATCCCGAGCTTCATGAGCTTGGCGATGAGGTCCGTGGACTTGACCTCCATCTTCTCGGCGAGGTCCCGCACCGTCATCATCGTCGATACTTGGATCTTCTTGAGCGGGACGGCGGTCGTTCCCGCCTCCGCCGCGGCCTCCGCGGCGTCGGCCGCGGGAGCCGGCGTCTTGTCCGCTTTGGGACCGGCGGGGCGCGGGGGGCGGTGGGGCCCGCGCCCATAAGGCGGGCGGGCGGGAGCGCCGCGCGGGGGACCCCCCGGGCGCGCGTAGGGAGCGCCGGGACGGGCGCCCGCGGGAGGTCCGGGGGGACGGGCCCTGGACGAGCGGGCCTGGCCTGTCCGGGG
>CAYJXJ010000151.1:8471-11500 GCA_964374095.1 uncultured Elusimicrobia bacterium | reverse complement strand
GCTGAGATTTTAAGTCAAATCAGGCAGGCCAACCGACTTTTGACGCTGTGGGAAATTCCAAAAGGCGAAAAATCCCCGAACTCTTACCTTCTTCTTTCTTTACGGCCCTCCCCAAGCCCCATCCCACCTAGGCTCCCGGACGCTTGGGGAAGTACTGCCGTCCTGTTGAGACGTGACCCCTCTTTTTATTAGGATCTCCTCATGAACATCATCCCCCAGGTCATCGAACGCGCGCCGCAGGGCTCGGTCATCGGCTACGACATCTACTCCCGCCTTCTCAAGGACCGCATCATTTTCGTCGGCGGCTACGAGGGCGAGTTCACCACCGACTCGGCCAACAACCTCATCGCTCAGCTCCTCTACCTTGAATCGGAGGATTCTGCGAAGGATATCAATCTCTACATCAATTCCCCGGGAGGGATGGTCTCGGCGGGCCTGGCCGTCTATGACACCATGCAGTTCGTCAGGGCCCCGATCACCACGATCTGCATGGGCATGGCGATGTCCTTCGGCGCGGTCATCCTGGCCGCCGGCAACAAGGGCAAGCGCTTCGCCCTTCCCCAGTCGCGCATCATGATCCACCAGCCCCTGGCCGGGGGCATCTCGGGCCAGGCGACCGATATCGTGGTCGAGGCCAAGGAGATGGCCCACATCCGCGGGGTCTTGGAGAATATCCTGGCCAAGCACACCGGCCAGACCGCCGAAAAGATCAACAAGGACTGCTAGCGCAACTTTTACATGTCCGCCGACGAGGCTAAGGCCTACGGCATCATCGACGACGTGCTCGTCGGCGGCAAGCTGGCGCTGCTTCAGAAACCGGCGGTTTCCAACGGCAGCAAATAGCCCCCGGCCTGCGCCTCCCCATATGTGGCAAGGGCGGGGAGCCCGGCATATTGACAGCAGCGGGCTCATGGGTTAAAATATCAGCAGTCGATTCGTTAGACTGCTAATTTAGGACCCGAACGTGAGACAACTCAAGCCCGAAGTCGCCGAGAAGCGCAAGCGCGACCTGCTCCAGTGGGTGGTCCACTATTTCATCCGCACCTCCCATCCCGTCGCTTCCCAGGCCATCGCCAAGGAATCGGGCCTCGATCTCTCCAGCGCGACGATCCGGACCATACTCCAAGAGCTCGAGGATGAGGGGTACCTCAGCCAGCCCCACACCTCGGCCGGGCGCAAGCCCACCGACAAGGGGTACCGCTTTTTCGTGGATTACCTGATGGACATACAGCGCCTGGCGGCCAAGGAGCGCGATACCATCGAGCGCCAGTACACCCGGCGGGCGGCCGAGCTCGACACCCTGCTCTCCGAGACCTCCCGGGTCCTGTCCCGAGTGTCCCATGGGGCGGGCCTGGTCCTCTCCGCCCGCCACCAAGACGAACCCATCAAGCGTCTTGAGCTCGTCAGCGCCGGGGGACGCCACCTGGTCGCGGTCCTGGTCAACCGGGCCGGAATGGTCAAGCACTGGCCCATCAAGCTCTCCTTCGTTCCCACGGAAAGGCAGCTCAACCTCCTGAATCGATTCCTCAACGACAACGTCCAAGGCCGGGACGTGCGCGAGGCCAAGGCTTTGATCACGGAGCACTTAAAGGAACTCGAACGCGAATTCCAGCAGCTCTCGGTTCTGGCCGCCGAGCTCGTCGATGAATTGGGCCGCGTGGTGCTGCCGGAATCGCTCTACATGGAGGGCGCGGAGAACATTCTCACCGCCGTCCCCGAGGCTGAGGGCGATTTCGGGAAGATGCAGGCGTTGATGCGCCTTCTCCAAGAACGCCGCGTGCTGACGGGGCTGTTGGAGGCGGACCTGCGCGGCGACCTGCGCCTCCAAGATGGTGACGGGGCGGGGGGGGCGGATTCGAGAGCCGGCAACGCGGCGGTGCGCATCGGCGCCGAGAGCGGCGTCCCTGAGTTGGCGGACCTCAGCCTCGTGACCCGGGTGTACCGGCACAAGGACCGCCCGGTCGGCGTCCTTGGAATACTCGGCTCCAAGCGCATGGAATACTCCCGGATGATGAGTTTCGTCGATTATATGAGCGGCCTGGTCTCCCGGGAGCTCGGGTCCTGGTCGGAGGATGGGGAAGGCGATGGCTGAAGAGCCGGCGCCGACCCAGGAAGCTCCGGCGGCCAAGGGGCCGCCGCCCCCGCCGACCAACGTCCTTCCTGAGGGCGGCGGGGAGGCTCGGCCTCCGGCCTTGACCGCGCCCCCGGAGGCTCCCGATTACTACGGCCAACTCCTGCGGCTCAAGGCCGAGTTCGAGAACTACCGCAAGCGCACCGACCGCGAGCGGCCCGAGATCATGCAGTGGGGCCGCGCCGAGGTGCTGCTGAGTCTCTTGCCGATTTACGATCTTCTGCTCAAGGCGCACGAGGATATCCAGGCCGCCCACACCGACATGCCGCTGGCCAAGGGGATGGAGGGCATTTTCAAGGAGTTCGAGAGGCTTTTCAAGGACGAGGGGGTGGAAGCGATGTCGCCGCTGGGCAAGCCCTTCGACGCCATGCTCCACGAGGTGCTCGCCGCGGTGGACCGCGAGGGCTGCGAGCCCGGGGCGGTCGCGGAGGTCGTCCAGCGGGGCTTCACCCTGCGGGGCAAGGTCTTGCGGCCGGCGAAAGTCATCATCGCCAAGAAGAAGGAATGAAAAATTTGCCTGCGCTTCCACTCATGGGAGGCGCGGGGATCGGGAGGAAGCTATGAGCAAAATCATCGGAATCGATCTCGGGACGTCCAACACCGCCGCCGCGGTCATGGAAGGCGGCAAGACGACGATCATCCCGTCGAAGGAAGGTCACACCGTCGCCGGCAAGGCCTTCCCGTCCTACGTCGGCTTTACCAAGGACGGGCAGGTTCTCAAGGGCATACCCGCCCAGCGCCAGGCCGTCGCCAGCGCGCAGGTAGAGCCAGACCAAGCTGTGGACCGGTCCGATCGGGGATGGGTCCGGCCGCGGCTGCTCGTCCTTCAAGAACTGCTGCTTGGCCTGCGCGATCTCCTTCAGCTCCGCGAGCGAGCGCGCGCCCTCGAGCAGCGGCT
>CAYJXJ010000151.1:552-8461 GCA_964374095.1 uncultured Elusimicrobia bacterium | reverse complement strand
GCTTCCAGTCCTACGTCGGCTTTACCAAGAACGGGCAGGTTCTCTAGGGCATACCCGCCCAGCGCCAGGCCGTCGCCAACCCGGAAGGGACCTTCATGGCCTTCAAGCGCAAGATGGGCACGGACCACAAATACCACGCGCCCAACGGCCAGGACTACACCCCCCAGCAGCTCTCGGCCTTCCTGCTCCAGAAGGTCAAGGAGGACGCCGAGGAGTTCCTGGGCAACAAGGTCGAGAAGGCCGTCATCACGGTCCCGGCCTATTTCAACGACAACCAGCGGCAGGCCACCAAGGACGCGGGCACGATCGCGGGCCTGGAGGTGGTGCGCATCGTCAACGAGCCGACCGCCGCGAGCTTGGCCTACGGCCTGGACAAGAAGGTCCAGGACGCCAAGATCATGGTCTTCGACCTGGGCGGGGGGACGCTCGACGTCACCATCATGGACTTCGGCACGGGGGTCTTCGAGGTGCTCTCGACTTCCGGGGACACCCAGTTGGGCGGCACGGACATGGACAAGGCCCTCATCGACTTCATCGCCGGGGAATTCAGGAAGGAATGCGGGGTTGACGTGCGCGACGACGCCCAGGCCTTTCAGCGCCTGCGCGACGCCGCGGAGCGGGCCAAGATCGAGCTCTCCACGACCATGGAGACCGAGATCAACCAGCCCTACCTCACCGCGATCAACAACGTCCCCAAGCACCTGACCATGCGGTTCACCCGCGCCAAGCTCGAGTCTTTGGTCGAGCCCATCGTCAAGCGCTGCCGGGGCTCGATCGAGCAGGCCCTCACCGACTCCAAGCTCAAGGTCTCCGACATCACCAAGATCATTTTGGTGGGCGGCCCCACGCGCATGCCCATCGTCCAGAAGTTCGTCGAGGACTACGTGGGCCGCAAGGTCGAGCGGGGGATCGATCCCATGGAGTGCGTGGCCGCGGGCGCGGCGATTCAGGCCGCGGTCTTGACCGGGGAGGTCAAAGACGTCGTGCTGCTCGACGTCACGCCCCTCACCCTGGGGATCGAGACCTTGGGCGCGGTGATGACCCCGCTCATCGAGAGGAACACCACCATCCCCACGCAAAAGTGGAACATCTTCTCAACGGCCCAGGACAACCAGCCGGCGGTGACCGTCAACGTCCTGCAAGGGGAGCGTCCCATGGCCAAGGACAACGTCCCGCTCGGGCGCTTCGACCTCGACGGGATTCCCCCGGCGCCCCGCAACCTGCCGCAGATCAAGGTGACGTTCTCCATCGACGCCAACGGCATACTCAACGTCAAGGCCGAGGACCTCGGGACCAAGCGGGCCCAGCACATCACCATCACCGCGCCCAACAAGCTCAAGAAAGACGAGATCGAGAAATTCGTCAAAGAGGCCGAGAAGTTCGCCGAAGAGGATAAGAAGGTGAAGGAGCGCGTGCAGGCCAAGAACGAGGCCGACAGCGTGCTCTACGCCTGCGAGAAGGCCCTCAAGGAGCACGGCGATAAGATCTCCCAGGAGGAGCGTACCGCGGTGGACCGCGGCATCGCCGACCTCAAGGATGCCCTCAAGTCCGACGACCTCGACCGGATCAACCAGGCCAAGGACGAACTGATGAAGGCGTCCCACAAGCTGGCCGAGCGGGTCTACCAGGAGGCGTCCAAGGCCGGTCCGGGGGGCGCCAAAGGCCAGGCGTCCCCGGGTGGGCAGGAAGGCAAGGGCCCCGACGAGGCGGTGGACGCCGAGGTGGTCGACGAGGACAAGCCCAAGGAGTAGCGGCCGGTGGCTGAGGATTTCTACAACCTTCTGGGAGTGGCCCGCAACGCGAGCGGAGCCGAGATCAAGTCGGCCTACCGCAAGCTCGCGATGAAGTGCCATCCGGACCGCAACCCGGGCAACAAGCAGGCCGAGGAGAAGTTCCGAAAGATCAACGCGGCCTACGAGGCCCTTTCCGACCCCCAGAAGCGCCAAATCTACGACCAGCACGGCGAGGCCGGCCTTGCGGCGCAGGGCGCGGGCGGCCGCCCGGGTTTCGGCGGCGCCGGAGTCGACGTCGGCGATCTTTTCGAGGGCATCTTCGAGAGCTTCTTCGGAGGCCCGGGCGGCGGGGGCCGCCGCCCACGGCGCGGCCATGACGTCAAGGCCGAGGCGGAGGTCAGCCTCGAGGAGGCTTACCGCGGGACTCAGGTCACGGTGTCCTTCGAGCGCGTGGAAGCGTGCGCCGCGTGCGACGGCAGCGGCGCCCGCCGCGGCACGGGGGTGCGCCGCTGCTCGGAATGCCGAGGAGCGGGCCGGGTGCAGTTCTCCCAGGGTTTTTTCTCCATGACCCAGGCCTGTCCGGCCTGCGGGGGCGAGGGGCAGGTCGTGGAAAGCCCCTGCCGCGATTGTTCCGGGGCCGGCCGCGTGCGCGGCCGCGCCGAACGCAAGATCCGGATGCCCGCGGGAATATTCGACGGGGCCACCCTGCGCGTCGAGGGTTGGGGAGACGCCGCCGGCCGCGGGGCGGCGCACGGAGACCTCTTCGTCGCGGTCAAGGTCCGGACGGACCCGCGCTTCGAGAGAAACGAAGACGACCTCGTCATGGAGGCCGTCCTCGATATCGCCGAGGCTTCCTTGGGAACGACCCTCGACCTGCCCACGATCTCCGGAGAGCGCACCCGCATCAAGGTGCCGGCCGGGGTCCAGCACGGCGCGACCTTCCGGGTGCGCGATAAGGGAATGCCCAAACTGCACGGGAAGGGCTTCGGAGACCTGATGGTGCGGGTCAAAATCGAGGTGCCGACGCATCTCACGGAAAGGGAACGGCAACTGCTTTTGGAATTCGCCAAAATTCGAGGGAACGGATCGCAGGCCGCCGCATTGGGGGAGAAGAGCGAGGAAGGCGGCCTGCTCAGACGCCTTTTCGGGAAGTAATGCCGCAATTCTACCTGCCGCCGGAGGGGCAGGAGGACAACAAGTTCCACCTCAAGGGGCCCGAGGCTTTCCACATCTCCAAGGTCCTGCGCTACCGGGAGGGCCAGCCCCTGGTCCTTTTCGACGGGAAGGGAACCCGCTACGACGCGGTGATCGGCCGGATCCATCCGGACGGTTCCGTCTCGGGCGCGATCACCAAGGTCCTGCGGGAAGGACGGGCGCACGGGGGGCGGGTGGCGCTCTGGCAGGGCCTGCTCAAGTCGAGCCATTGGGACTGGCTCGTGGAAAAGGCCGTGGAGCTGGGCGCGGCCGAGATCCACCCCGTGTTGACTCCGCGGACCGTGGTTCTCCTCCGGGAAGAGTCCCGCGCCCGCGCCAAGCAGGAGCGTTGGGCGAAGCTCGCCCTGGCCGCGGCCAAGCAATGCGGCCGGGCCGACGTGCCGACGGTGGCCGAGCCGGTTGAATTTCGCGACGCGATCAAGACCGCGTGCGCGGCCCCGGGGAGTCTCACGCTCCTCGCCTGGGAGGGCATGGGCGGGGCCACGGCGCGGGAAAGCCTCCGCGAAACGATTGCGGCGGCCCAGGGCGAGGGCAAGCCGCCCGCGGTCAACATTTTCGTGGGTCCGGAAGGCGGGTTCTCGGAGGAGGAAGTCGAGCTCGCCGAGAGCTTGGGGGCGGTGGTCTTTGGGCTGGGGCCGATCACTCTGCGCGCCGAGACCGCGGCCCTGGCGGCGATCTCCGTGATGCGCTACGAGTTCGGGCGCCTATGAGCCATGGGAGATGCCCGACGTGCGGCGCTCCGACGACAAAGAGGCGGGGGCTTGAAGCGCTGCTTTCACCCCTTGGGAAGGATAGGTCGCTAATTTATATTTATAAACATATAAAGTATATATTTACAAATATGCTTAAACATGTTACAATATGATTGACGCGATCCTGGCGTCAAGCTATGGCGCTGAGAAAGGATAGCCTTCCCGTCAGCAGCCGCATGATGTTGGATCGGTTGGTCTCCTGCGGGAAAAAGCTCCCCGAAACGATGGAGGAATTCGCTCCTCATGTCGTCATCCGGAGAATCCGCAACGCCCTTCACATGACCCAGGCCCAGCTTGCCAAGCGGGCGGGCATGCCGCAGTCCCATCTGGCGAAGATCGAGACCGGCAAGGTCGATGTCCAGTTGAGCACGCTCAGACGGATATTACGCGCCATGTATTGCGAAGCCGTCGTGCTGCCGAAATTCCTCAAGTCGCCCCAGGCTGCCCTGGCAGAGCGGATCAAGGAAGTCGCGCGCCGGAAGATCGCGCGCGTCGCGGGGACCATGGCTTTGGAGAAACAGCTCCCTGATGACAAGGTGATTCATGCTCTTATCCGTTCCGAGGAAGAGCGCCTCATGAGCCGGCCATCCGCTGACATTTGGGAGGAGACGTGGACTTCGGGGGGAGCCTCCGGCATGCGCGATAAGCAAATGCCCGTGCGCATCGTGGAAAAAGAGGATGACCGCGACACCCTGCGATTCTGGCTCACGCAGCCCCCCGAGGCCCGGATCAGCGCCATGGAGTTTCTGAGGCGGCAGGTCTATCTGGTTACGGGCAAGAAGACTCTTCCGCATCTCGCGCGCTCGATCCAATTGAGGGACCGCCGCGCATGAGCGACGTCAACCCGGACTTCTCGGATTTTGTCGCCGCGCTCAACCGCAACCGCGTCGAATTCGTGATCGTGGGCGCCTTTGCCCTGGCTTTCCTGGGATATCCGAGAGCGACCGGCGATATCGATTTCTGGATCAGGCCGACCGATTCCAACGCGCAGGCTCTGTTGCGGGCGCTCGAGGACTTCGGTTTCAAGTCTCTTGGCATAACTAAAGACGATGTGCTTTCGGGAAAGGTCATCCAGATGGGATTGCCGCCGGTTCGTATCGACTTGCTCACGACGCTGGACGGCGTCACGGCGGAAGAAATTTGGGCGAACCGTCAGGAGGGGCCGTTTGGCGAACACGCAGTCACCTACCTGGACAAGGAAACCTTCATAAGGAACAAGCGCGCGGCCGGTCGCACGAAAGACCTCGTCGATGTGGAACTCTTCTCGGAGCCGCCGAAGCCGAAGGGTAAGCGGGTGCGGCAATGAAAATCTGGCTTCATACCTGCGGCTCTAGGAAACACTCACCTGCGGCAAGGCCGGCAGTTTCTGCTGAGAATCAAGCTTCAGCGCGTTAAGACCACCCGCGAGGGTGATGGACGAGCGCCCATTGAACGGGGAGATCGAGGACGCGCGGCTATTCTCCGCGCGCCTTGAGGTCGTAGACTGCCCGGAGAGGCAGCCTGTCTCCCTGGAAGAGCTGGCCCCGCTCCTCGCGCTCTTTGCTCGTGTGCGGGCAAGGCAAGAAGCGGAGAAAACGCAGGATAGAAGTGCATGACTTATAACAGAAAACTATTGCAATTAGGCGGAGATTCTGCTATGCTATTACCAGCGGCAAATGCCATGAAAAACGCTGAGAAGCTGAAGAACGCGATGCGCCTCGGGCTGGTCTATCGGCGTCACGACCTCGAAGGGCTCTCGACGGCCGTGGACCGAGACCTGAAGACGTTGGTCGAGAGCGGCGAGGTCCGCAAGCTCGGCTACGGGTTTTATTATCGCCCTCGCAAGAACCCCTTCGGGGACACGCCGCCGGATGAGCGGGAGCTCGTGCGCGCCTTCCTCAAGACGGACGACTTCCTGCTCACGTCGGACAACTATTACACGCAGCTCGGTCTGGGGTTGACTCAGCTGTATAACAACCACGTCGTGTACAATCACAAGCGCTCGGGCGAATTCCTCCTGGGAGGGCAGCGCTTTAGGTTCCGCATCGTCCCCGCCTATCCGAAGGAGTTGAGCAAGGAGTTTCTCTTGGTTGACCTGCTCAACAACTTGAAGCGCTTGCCCGACAATGCGGCACTCGTGCTCCGGAATCTGAAGCAGCACCGGAACGAGTACGATCAGGGGAAGGTGAGCGAGAATGTCGCTCTGTACGGCAGGCCGGCGGCGCGCGAGGTCCTGCGGGAGGAGGCTCATGCCTAAATTCCTACACGAACTGCCTGGAGTAAAGGATATGTTCCGGACTCTCGCAAATGAAAGGAACTTGCCCCCCGCCATCGTGGAGAAGGACTACTGGGTCATGCATGGCCTCTGGGGCTTGAAGGAGCAGGGCTTCCAGTTCGAGATGAAGGGCGGCACCTCGCTGTCGAGGGGTTGGGGTGTCATAGAGCGATTCTCGGAGGATATCGACATCCGATTCGACCCCCCGCCAGCCCTCAATCTCAAGGGTGATAAGCCCGCGCACATCAAGGCGCGGCTGGCCTTCTACGATGACTTGGCCGCAAAAATCGATATTCCAGGGATCGTGTCCGCCAGAAACACGCAATACGACGACGAGAAGGCGCAGAATGGCGGCATTGGGCTGGAGTACCCGTCTCACTTCGAGGCGATGCCGGGTCTGCGGCAAGAGGTCCTGCTTGAGGCTGGATTCGCGCGCACGGTCCCCAATGAGCCGAGAGACTTCACGAGTTGGGCGCTGGAAAGAGCAATCGAGACCAAGCTCGCGGTCCTGGATAACCGCGCGCGTGGGGTGCAATGCTTCAATCCCGAGTATACCTTTGTCGACAAACTGCAGACGATCTGCCGGCGCTTTCGCCAGCACCGCGATCGCAATCACCCGATGAACGACCGCCCGCGAGAGTTCCTGCGGCACTATTTCGACCTCTACAAACTGCTGGAGGTCGAAAGGGTCCGGAAATTCATCGGGACGCCCGACTATGAGACCTACAAGAAGGAAAAGCTCCGCGGGGCGGATGTGCAGGAATTCGCATCGCGGGCCGCATTGACGCTGCCCGAGGAAAAGACCTATCGCCTTTTTGAAGAGGAGTTCGCGGTGATGAATACCTTGCTTCTGTCGCCGGGGCCGACGTTCAAGGAATTGGTTGAGAGGCTCAGGGAGCAGGCCCCCAAGTACTGACGGGAAGGAGCTTGGAGGTTTTTTATTTGGTTAGTATCAAGTTCGCCGCGGGAAGAGAGCGAAGTTCTGACCGAGACCTGCCATAAGCTGTATAATACGGCCCTCGGCATGAGCGCCGCGGAGCGCCAGGAGTGCCTCAAGCTCCTGGGCTCCCGGGTCGAGATTCGGGCCAGCGGGGACGTCCGCATTTGAGGGACGCTTCCCCTATATAGGCCGTCCAACGGGAGGACATTACAGTCAAGTATTTCTTCCACACCTTCGGCTGCCGGGTCAACCAGTACGAGACGGAGCAGCTCCGCGAGCGCCTGACGACGGACGGTTCGGTCGCGACGAAGGACTTCGAGACGGCGGACCTCTGCGTCGTCAACACGTGCACGGTCACGCGCGCCGCCGACCAGGACGCGCTCCGGCTCATCCGCCGGATCTCCAGACGCAACCCGGCGGCGCGCCTCGTCGTGACGGGCTGCCTCGCGTCGCGGGCCCCCGACGAGATCCTCGCGGCCGCGCCGCACGCGATCGTGAAAGGCAACGACGGGAAGCGCGACCTCGCCGAGGCGCTCGGCTGCGCTCCCGCGCCCGCCGCGGCCGGCATCCGGAGCTTCGCCGACCGGGCCCGCGCGTTCGTGAAGGTGCAGGACGGCTGCAACATGACGTGCACCTACTGCATTATTCCCTCAGTCCGCCCGACGCTGTCGTCGCGTCGGGCGGCCGACGTCGTTACCGAGATCCGCGGCCTCGTCGACGGGGGCTACCGCGAGGTCGTCTTGTGCGGCATCCGGCTCGGCCGCTACCTGGACGCAAGCGAAGGCCGGCGGATCGACTTCAACGCTCTCCTTGAGCGCCTTCTCGAGATCGACGGCGACTTCCGCATCCGGCTTTCCTCGTTCGAGATCACCGACGTGACGGACCGAATCCTCGGCCGAGCCGAGGAATCGGCCGGAAAGCTCTGCCCGTCGTATCAATTAACCTTACACACCGGCTCCAACGCCGAGCTCAAGAGCAAGGAGGACGCGCTCCTCTTCGCGAGCGGGTTCCAGGC
>CAYJXJ010000151.1:0-542 GCA_964374095.1 uncultured Elusimicrobia bacterium | reverse complement strand
TACCCTTACAGTCCGGCTCCAACGCCGTGCTCAAGCGCATGGAGCGCTGGTACTCCGCGGAGTTCTTCGAGAAGCGCGTGCTCGCGCTCAAGGCCAGATTCCCGCGCGTCGGACTCTTCACCGACGTCATGGTCGGCTTCCCCGGCGAGACCGAAGACGACTTCGAGCGGACGCTGTCGCTCCTGGAGCGCCTCGGCTTCTGCGGCCTCCACATCTTCCCGTTCTCCGCGCGCGCCGGCACGCCGGCCGCGAAATGGGCCCCGGTCGCGCCGCTCGTGGTCGACCGGCGCATGTCGCGGATCCGCGAGCTCGACGGGGGGCCGCGCCGCGCGTTCGCGGCGCGGGCGCTCGGTGAGCACCGCCGCGTGCTGGTCGAGGCGGGCCCGGACGGCGCGTGGGGCACGGCGGAGGATTTCCTCAAGGTGCGGCTCGACCGCGACCCGGGCCCGGGTCTCGCCCGGGCGACGATCGATCGTGTCGAAGGCGAAGACGCGCACGGGACCATAGGACCCATCGACGGCGGGGGTCAGCGGACCCTTGCG
>CAYJXJ010000150.1:0-11502 GCA_964374095.1 uncultured Elusimicrobia bacterium | reverse complement strand
CGTAAAAGTTCAGGCCCCAGAAGAAGCGCTCGAAGAGCGACAGGAAGTTCTTGATCTCCGCCTCGCCGACCGGGGGCTGTCGCCCCGGCTCGGAAACCGTCTGGGCCGCGCCCGCGTCCGAGACGCGGATGACGACCGGCGGCCGGGTCAGGAGCAGCCTGACGAGCACGAGGCACAGAAGCGCCACCGTGATCGAGAACCAGAGGCCGATCCAGAGCGCCCGGTTCGCGCTCTCCAACCCGCCCCAGACCTCGTAGTAGACGGGGGTCTCAACGGCCGCGGGCTCCGCCGCCGGCGCCGGGACCGGGGCGCGGGCGGGCCTTCGCAGCAGCCGCCGGAGAAGATTCACGGCCAGACCCTCCGGCGGGCGGGCGCGCGCGCCGGCAGCCCCTCGCGAAGCGCGATGGCGGTGAGGCCGTCCGGCGCGAGGAAATAGTAGTCCTTCCCGTCATGCTCGATGCGCCCCGAAATCCACGCGCCGATGTCGAGTTCGACCAAATCCCCGCAGGTGAGTTCGCAATCCGCGTAGACCCAGCGGCCGATAGCGTTCTTTCGCAGTCTCCCGGTCATGTTCGCGCCCCGTTCTCCTTGTTGCCCGCGCCTTCCTTCGGAGGGAAGAAGCGGCACCCGACCGCCGTCATCGTCGCCGCCACCGGGTAGGCGACGGGATGGTGGAAAATGTGGTTCTTGAAGGGCTCCCGGTCGCGCCGGAAGGCCTCCACCTTGGAACTGATGAAGCTCCCGGCCCGCATCGTCTTGACGAAGGAGACGGCCTGGATGGCGCCGAGCGCGGCCTCGCCGAAGGCGGCCAGGTTCTCCCCCGAGAGCAGGCGCGCCGACACGATGGGCGTGCCGAGGACCAAAAGGATGAAGGTGACGTTCACCGTCAGCATCCCAAGATAGTCGTCCGCCGCCCCCGACCCGGTCGAGGCCGCGACCGGGGCCAGGGTGAGCCAAACCCGCATGACGAGCCGGAGGAAGAAGCTCCAGAACGCCACCTGGAACGAGTTCGCAAGCCAGCCTCGCGTCACCTGCCCGGTCTTCTGGTTGACGGCGCAGACCAGGGCGAGCGGCCCGAAGGCGTAGAGCAGGCTCAGGAAGCAGCCCTGGAGCATCACGATCACGTCCCGGACCGTCACGGCGACCAAGGTGGAAAGAAACAGGATGATCTGCTGGATGGAGGTGGCCGAGTGGAAGAGGATCGAGAGCGTCGGGAAGCGCGAGTCGCCGCCCTTGAGGGTCCGCGTCAGGAAGTTGCCCCACTCCTGCTCGCTCAGCATCGAGAAGGACATGATCTGCGACGCCTTCAGGATGAAGTAGAAGAGCCGCTGATAGCAGAGCAGGCAGACGACGACCGTGAAGACCCGGGTGAAGAGCCCGCTGTAGCTCGGCATCTCCTTGCGCTCCATGCTCCGCACGTTCATCTCGATGATGGTGAACGGGATCAGGAAGGCGAGCACGGCGACCGACATGCCCTTGGTGACCGCCGCCAGGCCGGCGAGCTTGTCGGGTATCTGGCTGATGTCGATGAGCAGGCTGGGCGTCATTCCCGTTCCTCCCGCGCGGCGTCCGGCGAGATGCGCTCGACGCTCTTGCGCACGCTTTGGATGAGCTTCTGCTCGGCCTGCTGCCGCCGCGTCTCGTTGGCCAGGATCATGGACTGGATCTGGATCAGCCGCACGTTGTCCTCGTGGAGCTGCGCCATCATCTGGAGCTGGATGCCCTGGGCCTTGACGGCCATGTTGGCCGCGTCCTTGGGCGAGAGGCCGTCGGCGTTCTTGGCGATCTGGACCCCGACCTTGCGGTTGGCGATGAGGTTCCCCATCTCGTCGCCGGCGTAGCGCATGTTGTTGGCGATGGAGCGGTCGATGCTCTTGAAGAAGCGGTCCACGCCCGTGTCCGTGTTGTAGGTGTTGATGAAGTCGCGGTCGATGGAGGCGCGCAGCTCGTCGCCCATCTGCTCGGCGCCTTCCTTGAGCTGCATGGCCACGTTGTAGAGGATGCCCCGGCCCTGGTTGAGCCGCTGGAACTCCTTGTAGTAGCGGACCGAGGCGTCGTAGTTCTGCTTCATGATCCTGATCTGCTCGACGATCTTGATCTTCATCCACGCCTGGTAGGCCTGGTCCTTGGCGTACTTCGCCCCGTTGACCACCGTATCGACGAATATCGCGTGCGCCGGGGCCTGGAGCGCAAGCATGAGAAAGAGACCCGCCGCCATTTTCCGCATCATCGTCCCTCCGCGAGCTTCAGCAGCAGCTCGGCCTGCGACAGGCCCGGATGGGCCTTTCGCATCTTCTCTTCGGTGAGCCAGTCCTGGGCGTTGGTGGTGCAGACCCAGTAGTCGAGAGGGCTCGGCTCGATGCGGGCCACCAGCGCGTGTCCGCCGAACTTCATGAACACGTCCGAGAACACGCCGGGCTTGGACTGAAGCTGCCGCACGGCCTCGATCTCGTTGGGATTGAGGTCGAACTGCGGCAGCAGCTCGTGGCCCTTGGCGAGCTTGAGGATGATCTTCACGTAGCTGTTGGCGATGATCGCCCTAGCGGCCCGGGTCTCCAGGAAGTCGGTCGGGGACTGGGAGATCGAGAAAATCGCGCCGTTGAACTTGCGGGCCGTGCGGTAGAGGTTCTCGATCAGGGCCGCGCCCACGTCGTCGTTGAAGAACTTCCAGCCCTCGTCGATGGCGATGATCTTGCGCAGGGAGCGGTCCTGGAGCTTGTCCCAGATGATGGAGCGGATGACGAAGAAGTAGACGCTCTGAAGCTCCGGGTGGTCCTCAAGCCCCTGGAGGTCGAAGACGACCAGGCGCTTGTCGATGTCGAAGAGGCCGGGGCGGTTGAACAGGCGGCCGTACATGCCGGCCGTCCACATTTCGAGCGAGTCCGCGAACGGCTTGGCCGCCTGCTGGTCCTGGGCCAGGAGCGCCAGCTCCTCGCGGACGTTCTGCAGGAGCACCTCGCCCTTGGCGTAGGCCGCCTTGATCGCTCGCTCCAGGAGGCCTTTCTGCTCCACGGTGACCGAGCGGCCGTCCTGAAGGCACATCCGCGAGATGAGCAGGGTCAGGTAAGCCACGGCGTCGTCATCGAACTCGCCCTTCTCCATGATCTGCCCCGACGGCGGGAAGGGGTTGAAGCCGAACTCCTCGGCCAGGCGGACCTCCAGGTAGGCCCCTTGGAAGGACTGGGCCAGCTTCCGGTAGGAGCCGCCCACGTCGATGACCACGACGTGGTTCTTCTCGGACTCCGCGAGGAAATTGCTCAGGAGGTAGTTGGTCGTGAAGCTCTTGCCGGAGCCGGTGGTCCCCAGGATGAGGCCGTGCTTGGCGGGAAGCTCCTCGTCGAAGCTGTCGAGTCCGACCAGCTCGCCGAGGGGCGTCTCCAGGAGGATCTTCTTCCTGGGGCTGCCGCGCCAGGTGCCGGTCAGGGGCAGGAAGCCGCTCAGGGCGTTGGTCTGCATGTAGAATTTCCGCCCGTCCAGCTCCCCGTGCCCCGGGATGGACTGGGCGTAGAGCCGGAAATGGTCCATGTCCGCGGCCGCCGCCTCGGCGGAGGCGAAGTCGTTGAAGGCCCCGAGCAGCGCGGAGGTCCGCTCCTTCACGTCCTCAGCGCTTTCGCCCCGCACCAGGACCGACATGCCGAAGCGGAAAAGCTTCTGGGCGGTGGCCCTCAGTTCGGTGATCAGTTCGTCAAGCTCCAGGTGCTTCTGCTCGGCCTCGTAGTTCTTGGTCCAGGCCGAGAACGCCAGGGCGCGGGTGACGTTGTTCTTGAGCTTGAGGCCCGAGATCGACTTCTCTGTGTCCAGGGCGTGGACCGTGAGGACCAAGTCGCAGTCGGGCCACAGGCTGTTGAGGAGCTTCTGCGTGTAGCCCATGTGCGAGACCTCGGGCAGGCGCAGGAGCGAGACGCCCCGGAAGGACGAGCCTCCGATCTGGAGATGGTCGAATTCCTCCTTCAAAGGATGCAGAACGACCTGCTCGCGCAGGGTCCGCCAGCGCGGGAGCCGCTTGAGGTCCAATCCCCGCGGCCGGCCGGGGTTGAGGTGGTGGAAGGCCAAGTCAAGCAGCTCCTGGGCGCCGAGCTTCCTGAAACGCAGGCCCATGTTATGGAGGCGCTCGGAGACGACCTGGTCCAAGGCCTGGTGCTCCTTGAGCCGCGCGGACAGGAATTGGTCCAGGTTGCCCCGCCAGCTCCGCGAGAAGCTCGGCAGGATGAAGGTCATCGGCGCCTTGCGGTCCTTGGGATGGCTGGTCACATAGAGAAGGTAGCGCCGGCGCTGGGTGAACTTGCCCTCGATGAACTCGCACTTCTTCTCGATGATGGTCCGGCCGAACTCGTCCGCGTTCTCGGCCAGAGCCTCCTTCCGATGGGCCTCCAGCGTCGCGGGATCGCCGCGCCGCACCTGGACCACGAACTGGAGCGTGGCGTCGGGCGGCAGCGAGTTGAGGAGCGAGCGCGCCTGGGCCGTGAAGAGGTCCTGGCGGCCGGGCTCCATGAGGAAGACGTTCTCGCAGTCCAGCTCGTAGACCGAGGAGAAGTCACCGTTGACGCCGGCCAGGGCGTCCCCGCAGAACTGCCACAGGTTCAGAAACTGTGCCAAGGGCGGCACCTTAGGGCCGTGCAGCACGGCCCGCAGCCGGGTCAGGCCTAGCTCGATCGCGTTCATCGCGTGCCTCCGGCGTCAACAAGCTCGGCGTTCCCGAAGGCCGGCTCCCTCTTGAACCGGCTCATGAGGACGTACCTCGTCAGGACGAGGAGGTAGCCGTGGGGCTTGCCCCGCTTGAGCGCCCGCAGGCCGAAGTAGACGAGGAGCAGCGCCAACCCGTTCGAGAACAGCCCCTCGCGGTTCACCATAAAGGCCACGAAGAAGACGAACAGGAGTGCGCAGCCGTCGGCCAGCTCAAGGCCGAAGAACTTGTCCGGCATGTTGATGTTTCGGTAGACGCGCATAGGTTCCATGTCTTCAAATTGGCGCCCCGGCGCCGGTCCGGCCGGCGCCGGGGCGGTTCGTCAGTACGGGATCAACTCCTCCTGCTGCTGTTCCGCCGCGCCCTCGCCCGCGGCCTGCGTCTTTCCGTCTTCCGGCTCCGGCCGCGCCGCCGGCCGCAGATCGAGGACCTGCAGGGTGTCGCACTTCAACTCCCAGCGGTACCCCTTGCCCTCGACCTGGTAGGTCTTGATCCTGCCCTCGACCCGCAAGGCGGACCCCTTGCCCGCCTTGACGACCGCCTCGGCCAGCGCTCCCCAGACCACGACCGGGATGAAGTCCGTCTCACGGCCCCGACTTCCCGAGGAGTCTTTGAACGTGCGGTTGGCGGCCAGCGTGAAGCGGGCCATCTTGTAGGGCGACCCCTTCGCCGTCGTGCCCTCCTTGAGCTTCGCGGGGTTGACGATCCTTCCCACCACGCGCGCCTCGTTCTCCTCCGGGACGGCGGGCTTTCCCGGCCGTCCGGCCTCCGCCTCCTCCGCCTCCTGCTGCTCCCTTCCGTCTTCCATGCGTATCGTCCTCCTTTTGAGGTCCCAGATGGCCTGAAGGACCAACGGGGCCAGTTCCCCGGCCGTCGTCCAGCCGCGGGTCCGCCGCATCGCCTAGAACCCGCCCGCCAGGCGCTTCAAGATCGCCACCACGGACTGGGACAGGAAGATGAGCGCCCCGCCCCCGACCACGTAGCCGCCCTTGCGCATCGCGTCCTGGTCGCCCATGGCCAGGCTGATGCCCACCATGATGACGCCGATCACGAAGATGCCCGGGCCGAGGATCGTCACCAGCCAGTTCGCGGACTGGTCCAGGAAACTCCCCACCGCCCCTTCGTTGCCGTACGCCGCCCAGGCGGGCGCGCTGAAGGCCAGCAGGCCCAGCCCGGTCAGCAGCCGTTCCGTCGTTTTCCTCATGTCGTTTGACCTCCCTCTCATTTGAGTTCCTCTTCCATCACGATCGCCGTCGCCATGGTCTCCTCCAGGCGCCCGGCCGGCCCGTCCGCCGGGTCGCGGCGGAGGATCTCCTCCAGCATGTCGCCCGCGCCTTCGGCGTTGCCGTTGGCGTACTGGATGGCGGCCAGGAAGTAGAGCCTGCGCAGGTAGAGCCGTTCCTTGAGGGTGAGCGACGCGCGGGCGGAGTCCCGGACCGCCGCCGCGCGCTTCTCCAGCGCGGCGTCCTGCGGGAAGGCGCGGCGCAGTTCGGCCAGGGCCCGGTAGGCTTTCCCGGGCGCCCCGGCCTTCTCGGCGCCGGCAGCCTCCGCCTCCAGGCGGGCGCGCAGCTCTTCGCCGACGGCTGCGACCTTTGCCTTCAGAGCGGCGACGCTTGCGGTGGTCCCGCTTGCCAGGCAGACCTCCAGGCTCTCCACGAGCCGGACCTGCTCCGAGACGAGGCCGGCTGAACCCATCCGCGCGACCAGGGCGTTCCGTTCGTCGAAGATTTCGGTCGCGGCGGCCTCAAGCGCGGAGTCCTCGGCCCGGGCCAGCACGCGCCTCACGATGGACGCGAGCCGCTCGTGGTCGCCGGGCCTGAGCGCGAGCATCCGCGCGGCGGCCTTGTAGGTTCCGGGACCGTCCTCTCGCGCCAGGGCCGCGTCCCTCTCCGCGGTGAGGCGGCGCAGCTTCTCCCGGCGCGCTACCTCCAGGGCCCTGCGGTAGGCGGACGCCTTCTCGGAATCCTCAGGATCGAGCATCGCGGCGACCCGCAAGGGCGCAAGCGCGTCGTGGTAATGCTGCTCCTTGAATTGGCCCTGGCCCCTCAGGAAGTGCTCCTGGGAGAGGCCCTGGGCGCGCGCGAGCGCGCGGGCGTAGTCCTCGTCCACTTCTTCCGCCGCCGGACGCGGCGCAGGGGCCTTGGGCGCGATGAACCGGTAGGAAAGGGTGAAGCGGTGGTTCATGGACAAGGGCTTGTTCTCCAGCGCGTAGTCGATGCTGAACTTGCCGTCTCCCGTCTTCAGGCCGACGCCGCCGGCCAGCCCATGGTCGTAGCCGAGGCGCAGGACGACCATGTTCTCGTAGGCGTAGCTCATACCCAACCCCGGGTGGAGGCCGGGCTCGCCCGAGACCTTCCTGAAGGACATCGAGAGCTCGGCCCGGTCGTGGTGGATGACGCCTGATCCAAGCGAGGCCCGCGACGCGGCCGCGAACGACACGCTCAGGCCGCCGCGCAGCTCGCGCGGGAAGGTCTCGCGCTCCTGGTCCAGCTTGATGTCCGGCTGGAGGAGGTTCTTCAGCACGGCGCCGAAGGACCAGAAGGGCTGGCGGAGCGGCCACACGTCGTCGGAGGGCGCGAAGGCCTGGCCGCCCAGGTCCACGCCCAGGCCCACGTCCTTGTAGCCGGCGAGATCGAAGCGCAGGAGGTTGGCCGTGCCGCCGGCCGCGAAATACTCGCCGAGACGCCGGGCGAAGCCCATGGGAAAGTCGGTCTGAGTGTTGGAAACCTTGCTTCCCGGGTCGTCGATGGCGTTCCGGGCGATGATGTTCCCCCGGTCCAGTTGAAGGGCGCCCAGCCCGAAGGTCCCGAGCCGGGAGGGCACGGAAAGCCCGACGAAGTTGTAGCGGGCGCCGTCATAGAGGAAGAGGTGCTCGCCCATCATCATCCCGCCGGCGTTGGCGAGGCCCGCCGGGTTCCAGTACAGGGCCGAGGGGTCGCGCACCACCGGCACGACCGAGTTGCCCAGGGCCGCGGCCTCGGCGCCCGGTCCGCGGGTGAGCAGGTGGGTCGCGCCGACGGTCTGCGCGCAGGCGGGGACGCCGCCGAGATAGAGGGCCAGCAGTTGCAGGAGGACTCGCATCATTTCACCACCATGAGGTAGAAGGTCTCCTTGTCTTCCGGCCCCTCGAAACGCACATGGCAGATGTAGCTGCCGTTGAAGAGGGGCCGGCCGTACCGGTCGCGGCCGTCGAAGGCGACCTCGCTGACGCCGGGCGGGATGTTCGCGTATTCGCGCCGGAAGAGCAGGTCCTGAAGCTCGGAGTAGATCGAGACGGTCGCCCGCGAGTACCCGGAGGGAGGCGCGTTGAACACGATCCGGGTGCCGCCGCGTCCGGGGCTGAAGGGATTTGGGTAGTTGTACGCCTTGGGGAACCCCGAGAGCGCCGAGAGCGAGAAGGTCTGAAGCGGCGTGCTGCTCTTCGCGCCGTAGGGATTGGACGCTTCGAGGCGGAAGTAGTACGAGCGGTAGTAATCGAGGCCGGTCAGCCGCAGCCGGATGGTCTCGCCGTCGAGTTCGACCTGCGACTGGGGCCTCGCAGCGGAGTACAGGGTGGACACGCGGGCGCCGGCGGGCGATGCCTGCTGGTCGATGCGCGCGACGACCTGGAGGGAGTCCGGCGACCCGCCCAGGTAGACGGTGTAGGCGATGGGGTCGTCCTGCGGATTCCTCACCCGCTCCCAAGAGACCTCGACGCCGTTCTTCATCGTCGCGACGACCGGCGAGCCTTTGAACGGGGCGGCGAGCGATAGCGGCTCGGGTGGGTCGTTCAGGAACACCGGCAGAAACGTCCGGAGCCCGCCGGAGATCGTCGTCGTGGCGCCGTAGCCGTCGTAGGCTTCGACCAGCCAGTAGTAGGTCGTCCCGTACTCGAACGCGAGCGCGTGACCCGGAGTGGTGGAAACGGCCATTAGAGGCAGGACCAACGCGTAGGTCGAGAGCCGGAGCCCGTAGGCCACGAGATCGGCATCCGGGTCGGGGGAGGCCTCCCAGCCCAGCGTGACCGACTTCTCGCGTGTTTGCAGGGTCCCGGTTCCCGAGGTGCTCGCGAAGGGGGCCGGGGCGGCATTGCGAAGCTGGACGAGGGTGGTTTGGAGCGGTAGGGCCGCGGAGCCGCCGTAGGCGTCGTAGGCCGAGACCTGCCAGTAGTAGGTGGTTCCGAACTGCGGGCTCGGAACGCTGAAAGCGGTCCCAGGACCGTCCTGCGCCAAGGCTAGGGTACCCGCCGAAGTTCCGAGGTAGAGCTTGTAGCCCACCGCGTCGCCGTCCGGGTCCGCCACCGCGGACCAGGAGAGGTCCGCCCTGGGCGACAGGGTGTGCTGAGCCAATGCGCCAGCGCCGCCTGCCACAGTGGGAGCCGGGGGCGCCGCATTCTTGAACACCGGCAGGAAGGCCTGCACGAGCCCGGAGGTGACGGCGCCGAAGGGGTCCGCGACCCGGACCTGCCAGTAGTAGGTCGCGCCGAACTGGAAGGCGAGGTTGTACGAGGCTAGAGTCCCCTGCTGGGCCAGCTCAAGCCTGCTTGGATCGGTCGAGAGGTAGAGTCTGTACGAATAGCCATCTCCGTCGGGATCGCCCGTGTCCTTCCATGAGAGCGAGTAGGAGTCCGCCCGCGTGACCAGCACCGGAGTCGAGGTGTACACAACCGCGCTCGGCGGCTGGTTGACGAAGCGGGCGACCAGCGAAGTCCAGGGACCCGTCGAGACGCCGCCGTAGGGGTCCGAAGCGAGGACGCGCCAGTAGTACGTCGTTTCGAACAGCGGCTCCAGCACGAAGGACGTGGACGCGGCTAGTTCGGCCGCCGGCAGATCGCCGGCGCTCGTGCGGATCTCCAGCCGATGGGCCACCGGATCGCCGTCGGCGTCCGCCGGCGCTCGCCAGGACAGCGTCACGGCAGGCGAGCTCGTGTGCAGGTTGTAGGCCGAAGCCGTGCTCAGATAGACCAGGGGCGCGGGAGCCGAATTGCGGAAGGCGAGGTGGAAGCTCTGCGCGCCGCCCGAAGCCGGCGTCGTGCCGCCGAAGCCGTCATAGGCTTCCACCCGCCAGTAATAGGTGCTCCCGAAAGACAGGCCGCTCAACAGAGCCGAGGTCTGGAGCGTATCGGCCGAGAGGGTCATGCCGGCGAGCGAAGTCCCGGCGTAGAGCCGGTAGCCGAGCGGATCGCCGTCCGCGTCCGTCGCAGCGGTCCAGGCCAGGCCGACCGAGGTCTCTCGGCTCACCACGGAGCCGCTCGTCCCGAGGGCCGAGAACGGCGCGGGCGCCTGGTTCGAGAACTGGAAGTAGACCCAGTTGACCGGGGACTCCGAGGAGGCGCCGTAGATGTCCGTGGCGACGATGCGGTAGTAGTAGGCGGTGTTCACGGAGAGGTTCGGGAGCGCGTGGCCGAGGGACGCGGGCGAGATGCGGGTCAACGTCCCCGGATCGGTGCCGAAAAAGAGCGCGTAGCTGAAGGCGTCCCCGTCCGCGTCCGTCGAGTCCTGCCAGAAGAACGAGAGCGAGGGCGAGAAGCCGTGGAAGGCGATGGTCCCCGTCTTGCTCAGGTTGCCGGGTACGCTCGGAGCGGAGTTGCGGAAGCTGGGCGCGAAGGTTTGCAACCCGGAAGCTGCCGCGCCCCCGAACCCGTCCCGCGCCGTGACCTGCCAGTAGTAGGTGGTCCCGAACTGGAAGCCGAGCGCATAGCTCGTCGCGGTCGAGGACTGGACCAACGCCAGGGTCCCCGGCTTGGTCGAGAGAGCCAGGTCGTACGTCACCAGGTCGCCGTCCGCGTCAAAGGACGGGGACCACGAGAGAAGCTGCGCCGTCTCGCGCGTCGCCAGGCTGCCGGTGCCTGACCGCGGCTGCGGCGAGGAGGGCGCGGCGTTGTTGAGCTGGATGAGAAGTGTCTGCATGGGAGTCGCCGCCACGGCCCCGTAGGGGTCGTAGGCGGCGACCTGCCAGTAGTAGGTGGTCCCGAACTGCGGGCGCGGGACGCTGAAGGCGGTCCCCGGCCCGTCCTGCACGAGGGCCGCGGCCTGGGCCGAGGTCCCGAAGAAGACCCGGTAGCCCACGGCGTCTCCATCCGGGTCCCAGGCAACGCTCCACGACAGGGTCGCCTGCGGCGAGAGCGTGTGCTGCGACAGCGTCCCCGCGCCGCCGGCCACGGCCGGCGCGGCGGGCGCCGCGTTCTTGAACACGGGCAGGAAGCTCTGCACCGCTCCCGTGGTCGCGGCGCCGAATGAGTCCCGCGCCGAAACCCGCCAGTAGTAGGTCGTGCCGAACTGGAAAGCGAGGTTGAATGAGGTCTGCGTTCCTTCCTGAGCCGAGGCGAGGCGGCTGGGATCGGTCGAGAGGTATACGCTGTACGCGTAGGCGTCCCCGTCCGGATCGCCCGTGTCGCGCCAGGCGAGCGCGTAGGAAGTCTCCCGCGTGATGAGAACCGGCGTCGAGGTGTAAACGATCGCGCTGGGCGGCTGGTTGACGAAGCGGGCGACGAAGGAAGCCCAGGCGCCCGTTGCGACCCCGCCGTAGGGGTCGGAGGCCGCGACCCGCCAGTAGTAGGTCGTCTCGAACAGGGGTTCCAGCGTGAATGAGGTCGCGGCGCCCAGGCCGGCCGCCGGCCAGTCGCCGCTGCTGGTACGGACTTCAAGACGGTAGCTGACGGGATCGCCGTCCTGGTCGGCTGAGTCCCGCCAGGCCAAGGCCACCGCGGGCGAGGCCGTGTGCAGGTTGTAGACCGAGGCCGTGCTCAGATAGACCAGGGGCGCGGGGGCCGAATTGCGAAAGGCGAGGTGGAAGCTCTGCGCGCCGCCCGAGGCCGGGGTCGTTCCGCCGAAGCCGTC
>CAYJXJ010000149.1:0-11610 GCA_964374095.1 uncultured Elusimicrobia bacterium | reverse complement strand
CTTTTTTTAGATCTTCAATCCACACCATCATATAAGGACCTTCGGGACTCCTGGCGACAATAGTGTTTCCCTCATCTTTCTGGCTTGTCTTCCAATTTTTTGGGAATTGGATGGAAAAATGCTTGTACGCAGTTCGGTTACGTTCCGATTTTTTCGACGATTGTACGCCCTGGGATTCCATTTCCTTCTTTAATTCTTGACAAAATGCTTGACCTTCTCCCAACGCGATCAACATCCCCATAAGCGCAAGAAATATCCAATTTCGTTTCATCTTCATCTGCTTCACCCCCTGTTATGGTTTTATGATTGAATCATTCATCTGAATCCTACTAAATTTAGTCTTTGATCTTAGTTCCACTTCTCATCCCATTATTGTCTCACCCGGATTGCTGGAGTCGTCGGTTAACGGCTCATGCCTATTGAGGAATGAAGGAGGCGGCAGTTGCCTCTATCCAACCGCCGGACGGCCGGCAGGCTGCCGACAGACCTCTTCGTGGAACTCTCCGCGCCACTGTACGCGCCTACAGTGGGGCGGAAAGTCAAAGGACCTTGGGGGGATCTCGCGCTCCCGCTTCTCCCGGCCGCAGCTCCTCCATGAACGCGTCCGCGTTGGGCTCGCGGCCCAGGAAGTCGCTCAGTGAGTCGGCCTCCGGGCGGCGGCTGCCGGGCTCCAGAATCTTGCGGCGGTAGTCCATGCCGACGGCCGGGTTCATCACCCCCTCGCGCTTGAAGCGCGAGAAGATGTCCTGGGCGAAAACCTCCGACCACAGGTATCCGTAGTAGCCCGCGGCGTAGCCGCCGAGAAGATGCCCGAAGCTCGCCTCCGGGTGGGTGCCGGGCTGGGGGGCAATCAGCGTGACGCGGCTGACGAACTCATGGTAGAGGCGCGTCGCGTCCTCGGGAACCGCGGTGTGATAGGCCAGATCAAGGGAAGCCAACGCGACCTGGTAGAGGTAGCCGATAGCCTTGTTGAAGCGCCGGGCCGAAAGCATCTTGGCCAGAAGCTCGGGCGGGAGCTTGCGCGACGGGTCTTGCCAGTGTCCGGAAAGCTCGAACAAGACTTCGGGCTCCCAGACGAAGTTCTCGAGCATTTGCGACGGGGCCTCCACGAAGTCGCGCGCGACCCGGCTTTGGGAGGCGTGCCTGACGCGGCTTAAGACATCGTGCATGACGTGGCCGAACTCGTGGAAGAAGGTCTCGACTTCGCCGTGGCGCAGCAGGGAAGGCTGGCCGCCCCCGGGCTTGGTGAAATTAGCCATCATGGCCGCGACCGGCTCGCGGCGGCCGCCTTCCGGGAGCTCCCGCCCGATGATGAGGGGCATGACCGCGGCGTGCTTGAACTTGCCCGGCCGCGGGTGCAGATCGAGGTAGAAGTGGCCCAGGCGCTCGCCGGAGGCGGCGTCGTGGACCTCGTAGAGGCTCGCGTCCGGGTGCCAGGCCTCGAAGGAGCCCCGCGGCACCTCCGTGAACTTGAGGCCGAGCACCTTCTGATAGACCGCAAGGGTGCCGGAGACCACGCGCTCGGCGGGGAAGTACGGCTTGACCTCGTTGGAGTCGAGGTCGTAGAGCCGTCGCCGAAGCTTTTCGGAGTAGTAGGACAGGTCCCAGGCTTCCAGGCGCCCGGCCGCGGGCTCCTCGCGCCGCTTCTCCTGAAGGATGGCGTCGAGTTCGGCGCGGCCGCGGGTTTGGATCATGCCCTGCAGACGGGCCAGAAACGTATCCACGGCGCCCCGAGTCTTGGCCATGCGGGGCGCGATGGCCTTCTCCGCGAAATTCTCGTAGCCCAGGAGGCGCGCGGCCTCCTGGCGCAGGCCCAGGGCCTCCTGCAAGAGGGGGACATTGACCCCGGCGGCGCGGTCCTGGAACTTGAACTGCAGCAAGCGGCGGGTCTCGGCGCTGCGGGCGTAACGCATCACCGGCTCATAGACGGGATAGTCGAGTCCTACCCGGTAGCGCCCGTCGGGCAATCGCTCGAGCTTGTCGAGCACGTCGCCCGGGACGCCCTCCAGGCCGGCGGGCTCGACGTCGAGGGACTCCTGGTGGTTCTGAAGATTGTCGTTGAAGCGCGTGGAGAGCTCGGAGAGCCGCTCCGAGATCACCCGGAGACGATCGCGCTGGACGGAGTCGAGTTGCATGCCGGCCTCGCGGAAATGGCGCAGGGTCTCATCCAGCAGGCGCTTGTCCTCGCCTTCGAGGGGTTCTCGCCGCCCGGCCCAATCCCGGACCGCCCCGTAGACGCCCGGGTCCATCCAGGCCGCGATCTCGGCGCGGTCGGCCGCCTCGATCGTTTCCCGCGCGGACGTCCGCAGGGCCTCGTCGGGCTCCAGATACATAAGGGCCGCCAAGGGGCCCAAGCCCTCGGAGAACTCGGCGAGCGCGGCGTCGAAAGCGGCGACGGTGTTGCCGAAGGTGCGCTGAGGCGCGGGGAGCCCCGATATGGAAGAAAGCCTTTGAGTGAGGCGCCGGCGGGCGGCCTCAAGGGACTGTCGGACCGCCGCCGGAGTTCTCGGCAGCGGCCCCAGGGGGCCGCCCCGGACCGGAGCGCTCAGAATATGCGGTACTTGAGGATGTCGACGATGATGGCGAGGTTGAGCACGCCCCGGGCGCTGGGGTGCGGCAGGCGGCTCATGGAGCGGACGAATTCCTGCCACCGGGCGCGGGCCTCGACCAGCTCGTTCTCATGCTGTTCGAGCATATGGGCCCATTGACGCCGGACCTCCCGCGACCACTCGTCTTTGCGGTGCCGGTACTCGACCTTTGCGGCCTGATAGCGGGACATGGCTTCCTCAAGACGGCGGCAGCCCGCCTCCATCCGCACGCGGACCTTCTCCCACATCCGGTCCGTGGCCTGGGCCGAGGCCAACCTCGCCTCCACCCGGCGACGGTCGACCTCGAGCTTGGCCTTCAGGATCAGGGCCTCGGGGGCGCGGCGGAGGTTCCAGGCCCAGCCGATGCGGCTGAGGACCCCGAGCAGCCACTTGCCCAGGTCGAAGGCGTACCACTTCACGCCGTTGCGGTAGTCGGCCTGGAACTTGTGATGGAAGTTATGGTAGCCCTCGCCGAAGGTGAAGGGCCCGAGGAACCAATTGTCGCGTCCGGTGTTGTCGAGGGAGTAGGGCTGGGTGCCCACGATGTGGGCGAGCGAGTTGATGAAGAATGTCATGTGGTGGACGATGACGACCCGCAGAAAGCCTCCCCAGAGGAGCCCCCCCAGGGGCCGGCCGTCCATGAGTCCCACCAGAGTCGGGAGTCCGAAGCTCACCAGAGCGATGATCGGGAGGTAATACTTATGCTGCCACATCACCAAGGGATCCTTGAGCAGGTCCGGGATATTCTTGAAGCGCACCTCGGGATCGCGGCATTCTTTATAGGTGATCCAGCCGAGGTGGGCGTAAAGACCGCCTTCCTTGATGTTGTACGGGTCCCCGTTCTTGTCCGTGTAGCGGTGGTGGTAGCGGTGGTCGGAAGCCCAATTGATGACCGAATTCTGCACCGCCGAGGCACCGCCGATGAGATAGAGGAACTGGACGAAGCGGTTGCACTCATGCGTCCGATGGGCGTAATAGCGATGATACCCGCAGGTGATGCCGACTCCCGTCAGAAGCCACATGAAGAAAAAACTGGCGATCTCGAGCCCCGTCACGCCGTAGTTCCACATGTAATAGGCCGTCCCGGCACAGCCCACCACCGGGGTAAGTCCTAGGAAAGCGATATTAACCCAATCTCTCGGCCTGTCCCTGCCGACATTAACTTGGTTCATCTTCATTCTCCCGAGGGCGCAAAAATCAGTTGCGGCGAAGGAAGGCGTCCAGCCCCGCGCCTTTGGCGGCCTTCACAGCTTGCTCCGCCTCGGCCCGGGTCGCGAAGGGGCCGACGCGGACCCTGAATACGGCTTTTCCGCCGGCCTCGACCTTGTCGATCGCGGCGGAGGCGACGACTTTCTCGAGGCTGGCGCGGACCGCGCCGGCCCGGGACTCATCGCCGAAAGAGCCGGCCTGCACGACCCAGGAGCCGACCGCGGTAGGGGCGGCGGATGGCGCCGCCGGCTTGGCCTTGCGCGCTTGGCGAGGCGCGGGCTCGGGCTCGGGCGGCGCGGCGGTTCGTACGGCCGGACCGCCGTCTCCGACGACCAACCTCAAGGTGGCGCCCTCCCATTCGGTGCGCCACGCCGCCCGTTCCGCCAGGTCCACCACGACCCGGGTCACGGGCAGGGGATCGGTCTCGAGGTGGCCGGACCGGACCCGGCGCACCAAGGCCCCGTCGCCTTCCACTATCCGCGAAGCCGCCATGATCCGGGTCCTGTCAAAGTCCAGGAGCAGGCGCGGCGGGGCATCATGGAACGCGACGTGCTCGGCGACGGCCCGGGTGAATTGGAAACTCACCCGGTCCCCATCGGCCGTCACGGCGACCAGGGAGTTCGGTTCGGCGACAGGAGCGGCTTGCAGGAGGCCGGCCCACAACAGGGCCCAGGCAACGGCGATCATCGGCATAGGATACGCTCTTGGGGGGCCCTTGTCAATGGCCGCGGCCGGGGTCCTTTTTGCTATTCTTGGCGAGCCATGCTCACAGCCAAGCAAGTGTCCTATCTGCTCTTCGCGGGCGCGATCGTCGGCGCCATCTCCCTGAAGCTCGGCCCCGTCATCCTCGCCGCGCTGTTTTCCTACATGACCCTGCATTTGGTCTACTCCCTGGTGGGGCCCCGCGTGCGGCGTCTCTACGCCCGCCCCCTCTCCCTGATGGTCTTTCTCGTCATCGCGGCCGGGGTTTCCTGGACCTTCTATTATTTCCTCACCCAGACTATCTCCACCCTCCCCAAGATCGCCAATACGGCGACGCCCAAAGTCATCGAGATCGCGGGACGACTCGGAATCCTCCTCCCGTTCGACAATGTCAACGAACTGCGCGTGATCTTCATGGAGGCCGTCAAGGAGAACGCCATGGCCATCACGCGCACGAGCGGACTGCTGACCAAGGGATTCTTCCAAATCCTGGTCGGGCTCTTCGTGGCCGTCATCTACTTCATGACCGAACGCGCGCCGGAATATAAGGCCACCATGTATGACGGGCTTCGCCGTGAGTTCAACGCCCGCGTCGGGTCCTTCCTGCTCAGCTTCGAGAAGGTTCTCGGCGCCCAAGTCGTGATATCGGCGATCAACACCGGAGTGACCGCCTGTTTCCTGTTGTGGGCCGAAATCCCCTACGTGGCCTTCCTGATCCCCTCCACCTTCATTCTCGGGATACTGCCGCTGATCGGCAATATCCTTTCGAACAGCCTGATCTTCGCGACGGCCCTGACTATCTCCCTCAAGCTGGCCCTCGCCTCGCTGATCTTTCTCGTGGTCATTCACAAGCTCGAGTATTTCCTGAACAGCCGGATCGTGGGCTCCTCCATCAACGCCCCCATGTGGCAGACCCTGCTGGGGATTCTCGTCGGTGAAACGATCATGGGGGTGCCGGGAATCATCATCGCCCCGGCCATTTGGCACTATGTCCGGGAGGAACTGCAGTCCGTCTCCGCTCAGAAACTGGAGGGAACATGATCCGATACGCCGCGCTCGCCGCGCTCGCCGCGCTCGCCTCAAGCCTATGGCCCTCCGCCGCCCATGCCTGGGGCGAGCGGGGCCACCACGCCATCGCCCGAAACGCCGCCCTGGCCGTCCTCGTCGGCGTCCCGCGAGAACCACTCGCCGGCTCCGAGGCCGGCCTGCTGTGGTCCGTCGAAGCGTTCTTCCGCAAGAAGGCGCTCCAGCTGGCCCACCTCTCCAACATCCCGGACACGGCGTGGCGCAATTCCGATCCCGAAACGCAGGCCATCAACGCCCCCACCCACTTCCTCGACGCCGACCAACTGACCCAGGACTTCGACGCCATTCCGCTCGAGTACCCGGCGGCCCTGAAGAAGTTCCACGGCAAGAAGAACAGGTTGGACAAGAAAAAGACCATCGATCTCTACGCGAGCGGGACCCTCATCTGGCGGGCCCAGGAGCTTTACGACCTGGCCGTCGCGGACTTCCAAGCCGCCACGGCCGCCGCCCCGGGATCGCCTCAGTACGTCGACGCGGTCAAGAACGCCCTGCGCCACCTGGGCCTGCTCGCCCATTTCGTGGGCGACGCCACGATGCCCTACCACAACGCCACGGACTACGACGGCTGGGCCACGGGCAACGGCGGCATCCACGCCTACTTCGAAAGCGACATCCCCGACACCCAGGCCCCGGACCTGGAACTGGACGTCTACAAGAAGCTCCCGGAGCTCTACGCCGCCGCCGGGATCGAGGAACTCTTCCGAAAGGGGGGCTCGCGTCCCGCCTCATTTCTCACCCGTGAGATTGGAAAGCGCGCCTTCGCCCGCATCCCCGAGCTCCAACGCCTTGACGATGCCCACCTGCTCGAGCGCAGCACGCCGGGGGAAGGAGGCCGCCGGGGCACCCCCGCCGCCCGCAAGGCCCCCGAGGCCGCGGCCCCGGACATGCGTCCGATGATCACCGAACAAATGGCCTTGGCCTCCGCGGCCCTCGCCCGTCTGTGGCGCGGGGCCTGGGAAGCCGGCGGCCGTCCCGACCTCTCCTATGCCCGCTTCTGGGACTACCACCACAAGCCCGAGTTCGTGGTCCCGGCCTACGACCCGGCGGCCGTCGAGCGCATCAAGCAGCGCGCCGAGAAATAGCCCGGTGACCCGTCCTTGAAGCCGCCCGAGCCGGGCGCGGTCCTGCGAGTCCTGGAAGTCCTGGAGGGACGCGCCGTCCTTCTAACCGGGGCCACCGGGTTCGTCGGCAAGGTGACGCTGGCCATGCTGCTCCACCGCCAGCCCAAACTGCGGCGGGTCCTCGTCCTCGTGCGCCCACGCCCGGGGGAGAATCCCGCCCAACGCCTGACTTCGATAGTGACGGGCTCTCCGGTCTTCGCTCCCCTGCGCCGTCGGCACGGACCGCGCTACGAGGAGTTCCTCCAAGAGCGCGTGCGCGCGGTGCCCGGGGATATGACCGTGGCCGGACTTGGAATCGAGGGGACGCTCTCCGGGGACGATCGCCCCGATCTCCTCGTCAACGTCGCGGGCCTGGTCTCCTTCAACCCCCCGCTCAACGAATCCCTCGACATCAACGCCCAGGGGGCGGGGCACGCCGCGGCCCTGGCCGCCGGCTGGAAGATCCCGCTCGTCCACGTCTCCACCTGCTACGTGGCGGGGCTGCGGACCGGAGCCGTTACGGAGGCCGGCGCGGCCCTGGCTCGGCCCTCGGATGGAGCGCCGCTCGATGCCGTGCGGGAACTTTCGGACTGCGCGGACGAGGCTGAGGAGATACGGCGGGAGGCCGCCGACCGGCTGCCGCGCTTCGAAGCCCTTGCGCGCGAGCGGGCCTCCGGGGCGAGAGCCGACCGCGCCGTGCGCCTGGTTTCCCAGCGCCTGCAGCGGCAGTGGCGCGAGGCACAATTGGCCGAGGCCGGGACCCGCCGCGCGCGGGAGGGCGGCTGGCCCAACACCTATTGCTACGCCAAAGCCTTGGGGGAGGCCCTGATCGCGCGCACCCCCGGCCTCTGCTACGCGATCGTGAGGCCCTCCATCGTCGAGAGCGCCCTGGACTTCCCCTTCCGGGGCTGGAACGAGGGGTTAAACACGAGCGCCCCGGTCATCCTCGCCATGTGCCGGGGACTCACGCCCTGGCCGGCCCACCCGACGGCGCCCCTCGACGTCATTCCGGTCGACCAGGTGGCTGCCGGCATTCTCGCCGTCGCCGGAGCCGCGCTCCTGGGCGAGCACGAGCCGGTCTATCATCTCGCCTCATCGGACCTCAATCCCTTCCCGGTGCGCCGCTGCATGCATTGGGTGGGGGAATTCAGCCGCCGGCGCTGGCGCGACTACGGCACGCGCCCGGCCTGGCTGGGCTGGCTGCTGAGCCGACCGGGGGTCGTGACGGTCTCCGAGTCGGCCTACCGCCGCTTCGGCGCGCCGGCCCTGCGCCGCGCCCTGCGCCGCCTGGCCGACGGAGCCGGGCGGGCGCGCCTCGCGAGGCTCGCCGCGGCCGCGCGGCGCTGGGACAAGGACCTCGCCCAGGTCGAGTACGTCGCCGAGGCCTTCCTGCCCTTCATCCACGACCTCGACTGCGTGTTCCGGACCGTCCGCCTGCGCGCCCTGCGCGAGCGGCTCTCGACTCAGGACAGGGCGGCTCTCCCCTTCGCCCCCGAGGCCATCGACTGGCGGTCCTACTGGTTCGACGTCCACCTGGAAGGCCAGCGGCGGTGGGTCTTCCCGGCCCCCGGCGGGCGGGCCTCGGGCCCGCCGCCGCTCCACCACCGCCTCGTGCGCCGGGCTTTCGAGTCCTTCGTGCGCTGGGTCTTCACCGCCGTCTATCGCGCCCATGTCGTCGGGCGCGAGCACGTCCCCCCGAGGGGCGGCGTGCTCATCGCTTCCAACCACGCCAGCCATCTCGATATGGGCCTGATCCGCTTCGCCCTCGGCGCGGCCGGAGAGGACCTCGTATCCTTGGCGGCGAAGGACTATTTCTTCCGGCATCGCGTTCTGGGGCCGCTCGTCGCCATGGTCTTCAACGCCGTTCCCATCTCCCGCCACGGCGCGGTCAGGGACGCCCTGCGGACCGCCGCCGGCCTCTTGCGGCAGGGGCGCAACCTCCTGATCTTCCCCGAGGCGACCCGCTCCACCGACGGCCGCATGGCCCCCTTCAAGCCCACGGTCGGCTACCTGGCGCTGCAGAGCGGCGCCGACGTCCTGCCGGTCTATCTCTCCGGCACCTTCCAAGCCCTGCCCAAGGGGCGCGTGATCCCGCGCCCGGCCCTCCTCACGGCCCGCATCGGAACGCCGATCACCGGCTCGGAGCTGCGCCGCCGCACCAAGCACCTGCGGCCCAAGGAGTCCTACCGCGCGGCCACGGTTCTTATCGAGGAGAGCGTGCGGCGACTGCGCGATGGTTCGGCCGAGTCCCCGCCCACGCCGGAACCCGAAGCCAGCCTCCACGCGCCGTGATGAAGGATGGCTGGGTCCTCGTCACCGGAGCCTCCGCCGGGATCGGACGCGCCCTGGCCTTGGGGTTTTCGCGGCGCGGACGCCGGGTGGTCCTGGTTGGTCGGAACCAGCAGCGGCTGGATGAAGCCGCCGAGGAGTGCCGGCGCCGCAACGGCGGCCGCGCCCTCGTCCTGCCGGCGGACCTCTCCAAGCCTGGAGCCTGCGCCGACATCGCCCTGCGCCTGGAGCGGGAGAAGGCGCCTGTCGATCTCCTCGTCAACAACGCCGGCTTCGGGGTCCTCGGCAATTTCGTGCGCACCGACCTGGCGCGCGAGCTCGACATGGTGCAGGTCGGAGTCTCGGTCCCCCTGGACATGACCAAGCGCCTCTTGCCGGCCATGATCGACGCGAAGGCGGGGGGGATACTCAACGTGGGCTCGGTGTACTGCTTCTGCCCGGTCCCCGAGCAGGCCGTCTACGGGGCGACCAAGGCCTTTTTGCTCTCTTGGAGCCTCGCGCTCGCCGAGGAGCTGCGCGGCACCGGCGTGCGGGTCTCGCTCCTCTGCCCCGGGGCCACGGCCAGCGATTTCCGCCGCCGCGCCGGCGTGAGCGACGCCGGGCGCATGAAGGGCATGACCCCCGAGGCCGTGGCCGAAGCGGGCGTGGAGGCTTGGGAGCGGGGGGACCTCTTCTGCGTCCCCGGCCTGCACAACCGCGCCTTCGTGGCCATGGCCTCGCGCATCCCGACGAGCCTGCGCGCGCCGCTCTTGGGCCTGGTCAACAGGTACCGGGGATTGAAGCAGACCTAGGGTCTCGCGAGGAGTCAAGGACATGGCCATTGACAGCCGGTCATCATGTCGGGTCCGCGCCATGCCCAACAACAGGCTGAAACGCGAGACGCCCGGACTCGGTCCAGGACCGAGTTCCGCGACGAAAGAATCCGGGAACTTTTTGGAGGCTAGATCGTATATTGAGGGATGCATCCCGAGACCCCCGTGGCGCCCGGCCTCCCCTCGCCGCTTGAAACGCTGACCGACGAACGGCTTCTGGACCGGCTTCACGGCCTAGCGTGGGGCGGCAGGCAGGTCCTGGCCGCCTTCCTCCGGCATCTTTCCGAATTTGATCGCCGCGGGGCCTACGCCCCGAGAGGATTCCCGTCTCTCTTTCAGTACTGCGTCCGGGAATTGAAGCTTTCCCCCGATGAGGCCTACCTGCGCATACTCGCCGCGCGGCTTTCTCGCGACCACCCGCAGGTCCTCGACATGTTGGCGAAGGGGGAAACCCACTTGAGCAGCCTCGCGAAGCTGTCTCCCCGCCTGACCACGGAAAATGCCGAACAACTTCTGGCCGAGGCGAGGGGAAAGAGCAAGCGCGAGGTTGAGCGCATGGCGGCCGGCCTTGCGCCCCCCGGACCGGCGAGGGACTTGATTCGCTACCTTCCCGCCCTACCTGCCGATACCAGGACTGCGGCACCGGGCAAGGAGATCCCATCCTCGTCTGAACTCCTGGAACTTCAACCCTCAAAAGATTCGAATGGCGATGGGGAACCCGGAAAGAGGGGTCTTCGTGAACCCCAAGCCGGAAATTCGCCGACACGCCGCCGGGTCCGCGTTTCCTTCACGGCTTCTGAGGAACTGCTTGGAAAGATCGACAGAGCCAGGGCCCTTCTGCGACACAAACATCCTGACGGACGGCTCGAACAACTCGTGGGCGAGGCCTTCGAGGATCTCTTGGATCGGCGTGATCCAGGCCGGCGGCCGTCGCCATCCGGTCAGAAGCATTTCGGCGCTCTCAGGCGCGAACGGACGTGCGGCCGCAATATGCCGCGCTCAATACGAGACCAGGTTTGGCGCCGCGACGGCGGCCAATGCGCTTTCGTTTCTCGAGCGGGACAGCGCTGTCCGGCTCGCGATTGGATGGAGTATGACCACATCCTGCCCTATGCGTTGGGCGGCCGTTCCGACGATCCTGGGAATATCCGCCTCCTCTGCCGGACTCACAATGTCCATGCGGCTCGTGAGTTTTTTGGTTCTCTTCCCAGGAGAGCTTCGAAGAGGCGTAGGCCAGGCGCCGCGGATGGCTCTCTCCCCGGCCCCTTGCCGCAATGAGATGCTTCTAGGAAACCGCTTGTGCTACGACTCCGGACCTTGCAAACCGAGCAGGGCCGAGGCAGGGCCGGTGAGATAGAGACCGTAGGCGCATGTGTTTTCCGAAGCGTACAACTGCGGCGGAGTCGGCGCGTCAATAACTTTCATGAAGTCAAACTTCTCGTCCCCCCTTCTCCGGGAATTCCCGCCCACGTAGGCGAAGATGACGCCGTAGGTCTCCCGCAGCTGCGTCAGTAGGCTTAGCCATGGCCTGTCTCGTTCTTTGTCTTTCCCCCAGAATGGATCGCAGAGCCAGACAACCGTGTGCCCGTCCGCGCTGAGGGATTTGGCCTCTTGGATGAACTCCTCGGGTCCTGAACTGTGCTGGCGGACCGAATCGTTCAATTCCAGACCCAAAACTCGTGGAACCAATTCGTTCCAGCGTTCAGCGATCCGCTTAAGCGCGGTAGGATGGTTTTCCCAAAGAACCGCCCGCACAGCGTTCTGGTTTCTGACCCATCTTTGACAGTTCGGGCCCCTTTTTGGGCCATTTCAGGCCACCGCCCC
>CAYJXJ010000148.1:0-11725 GCA_964374095.1 uncultured Elusimicrobia bacterium | reverse complement strand
GTGCTCGGTTCCATTCACGCTCCAAATCACAGAATATAGACGCGTCAAGGCCTAAACCTTGGGAATAGTACCCTAATAGGGAGGAAAAAATTTCGGGGTACTCAGGCTTGAACTGAGAACCTCTTGGTCCCGAACCAAGCGCTCTGCCAATTGAGCTATACCCCGTAATCTGCACGGCTCGGGGAGCTCAATTGGCACGAACCCTGAGTTCCCCTGCGCTCTGCCAATTGAGCTACCCCCCTAATCTGCACCCGAAACGGCTCGGGGACCCGGGAATCGAACCCGGAGTCTCTCCCACCCCAAGGGAGCGCTCTACCATTGAGCCAGTCCCCGAAAAACGAAGGCCCCATACTGTCCCGTGGACTGCCATTGAGCCAGTCCCCGAAAAACGAAGGCCCCAGACGACCCTCTAGGGGTTACCTCCACCGGTGGAGGTAACCCAAACTCGATTTTATCATACCTGCGAGCAAGGTGTACGTCCTTCTCGCGGGTGCCAGGCCCGTTATATGGCGCCTGGCATCACGCCGCCGGGCATTGCGGGCGCGCGGTCCGCTTAGAGCTCCGCGATCAATTCGTCGATGTCCTGCTTGACCTCGCGCAGGACCCGCAGGGCCCGCTCGGACCCCGCCGGGGCGGCGGCCTCGGCCGCGGGCTTGCGCCGGAGAAATCGTCGCGCCCCTTCGAGAGTCAGGTGCCGCCGCTCGACCAGATCGCGGATGGAGAGGACGGTTTCCACGTCCTGGCGCGTGTAGCGCCGGTGGCCCCCGGGGCGCCGGGCCGGTCGGGGCAGTCCCAAGCGCTCTTCCCAATACCGGAGGGTATGGGCCGGGACCTGGGCGATGCGGGAGGCTTCCCCCATGCTGAAGAAGTCCTTGTCCGTCCCTTTCCAATCTCCGGGAAGGGACGATCGGGTCATTGCGCCTCGAGCAGGTTCTTGGAGGCCTTGAACCGCACCCCGCGGCGCGGCGGCACGGCGACCTGCTGGCCGGTCTTGGGATTGCGCCCCAGGCGTTGCTGGCGGTGGCGGACCCGGAAGGTGCCGAAATTGGAGATCACGACCTTCTGATCCTTGTTGAGGGCTTCCCGGATCGTATCAAACGTGGTCTCCACGGCCCTGGCCGCCTCGCCTTTGGTGGAGAGGACACGGGCGACGGCTTTGATGATGTCGAGTCTATTCATGTTCGGCCTCAGTTATCCTTTTTTTTCTCTTCTTCCTCGGGCCCCTCGTCCTCGCCTTTCTTCTTGAGGCCCTTGAAGATATCCTCGGGTTTGAGGTTCTTGAGTTCGGTCTTGAACTTCTTCACTTCGTCCTCGGTGATGGGTTTGCTCAGGGTTTGGCAGCGGCTGAAGACCTTCTCCTCCACCAGGATCGTGCAGCCCGCTCGGACCGCGACGGCGATGGCGTCCGATGGCCGCGAGTCCAGGGTGAGCGAGGCCTGGCCCTTCTGGATGTGGATGCGCGCGTAAAAGGTGTTATCCCGGATATCGTGGACCACCACTTTCTGGACCGAGTAGCCCGCCGCTTTCACGGCCGCGAGCAGCAGGTCGTGGGTGAGCGGCCGCGGCAGCACGATCCCGGAGAACCGGATGGCGATGGCCTGCCCTTCGGCGATGCCGATCCAGATCGGCAGCAGCCGGTTTCCCGTAAGCTCTTCGAGGAAGATGATGCATTCGTTGGGCGTCGTGGCCAAGGAGTAGATCCGCACCTCGCGTTCCGCGGTCTTCTCCTCCGGCGGCTCCTTTTCCCCTTTGCTCATTCAAATCCCAAAGCCGCGAGGACCGCGGTCGGCGCGCCGCTCCGGTCGAGCACGGACTCGATCGCGTCGAGGATCGGGGTTTTGAGACCCTCGCGCCGCGAGAGCGCCGCCGCGCAGCGCGCCGCCTCGATCCCCTCGACGACCGTGGGGATCTCCGATAGGGCCTGGGCCAGCGTTTTGCCCCGGCCGAGCTTCTCGCCGAGGGACCGGTTGCGCGATTCGTGCGAGGTGCCGGTGGCGATGAGATCGCCGAGCCCCGCCGGACCCCATGCCGTCTCCCGCCGGGCTCCCAGGGCCCGCATCAGGGAGGCCATCTCGCCCAACGACGCCAAGATCAAGGCGGCCTTCGAGTTGTCGCCGGCCGGAGCGGCGTTCCCCCGGAGGCCGTCGATGATTCCGCAGCCGATCGCGTAGGCGTTCTTGAGGGACCCTCCCAGCTCCGTCCCCTTCCGGTCCCGGTCGAGGCTCACCCGCACGGGCCCGCAGCCGAAGGCCGCGGCCGCGGCCCGCGCCCGGGCTCCGGGAGGACCCGCGAGCACCAGAAGCGTCGGGATCCCCTTGGCCACCTCGCGGGCGAAGCTCGGTCCCGAGAGGGTATGCAGGCGGGGCCGCGATCCGGGAATCTCGCGGCAGAGGACTTCGCCCATGGTGAGCAGGGTCTTGGCCTCGAAGCCCTTCGAAGCGTTGATCAAGGTGGGCTTTCGGCTCCCCAGGGCGGCGCGCAGCCGCCGGGCCGTGTGTCCCACGTGGGCCGACGGCAATACGATCACCACGATGTCCGCTTCCTGGACCGACGCGGCCAAATCCGAAAGAACGACGATGTCGGGGTCGAGGGTGAGCTCCGGGACGTGGGGATGGCGCCGGCCGCGCTGGAGCGACGTGGCGAGGTCGGGAAAGAACTCCCAGAGCCGGACTTTCTGTCCGTTGACCGCCAGGTGCTGCGCGATGACCGTGCCCCATACCCCGCCGCCTAGTACCGCAATCTTATTATTTTTTTGCATGAATTTGAAGCTCCCGTGACGCCAGGAGCCGTCTCATGTTGGGGATATGTTTATATATTATCAAGACTCCCGCCGCCGCCGCCAGTGCGATGAAGAGCGGGGGCGAGCCCCAGAGGAGGGCCAGAAACGGCAGGGCCACCGCGCCCGAGAGGGAGCCTACGGAAATATGCCCGCTCCGGGCGATGCCCAGAGCGAATACCCCCACCGCGCAGGCCAGGGGCAGGGGCGTGACCGCGGCAAAGACCCCCGCCGAGGTGGCGACCCCCTTGCCGCCGCGAAACCCGAGGAATATCGTCCAATCGTGGCCGATGACGGCCGCGGCCCCGCAGGCCGCCATGAGCGCCGGACGTTCGGGGTGCAGGAGCTGGGCGAGCAGAACCGGCAGGTAACCCTTCAAGGCGTCGACGAAGAGGGTGACGAGGCCCGCGGCTAGACCCGCGACCCGGTAGACGTTGGCCGTGCCGGGGTTGCCGGAGCCGTGCTCGCGGATGTCGATCCCCTTCAGCCGTTTCACGACGAGATAGCCCGTGGGGATGCCCCCCGAGAGGTAGCTCATGAGGATGAGGACCGCGATGCCTGGGTCCAGCGTCACTGAGCCGGGAGTCTACCATTGCTCGCCGGGGCCTGGCAATTCCACGGGGCGCGAACGTTTCCACAGCTTGAATAGTCATCGCGCCGCCTGGTCACCGCGGGCCGCGGCCCGGGGGAGCCTCCGTCAATTTCACGATCCGGTCCCAGTTCTCATCGGTGACCCGCAGCCGCAGCCGGAGACGGCCCTCGGCGTCGGCGGTTTCGGAGAGGACCTGGGCGCAGCGCCGGACGATGCCATAGACCGGCCCGCCGTGGATCGGCAGATGAAGATCCCGAAGGCGCCAGCGCGACGAGAGGAGTTCCTGGACTCGCTCCAGCGCCGGGCTCAGCCCCGAGCGGGTCAGGGCTGAAACCAGGGGCCGGTCCGGAAACTCCCGCTCCCGACGCCCCCGCTCGGCCGCGGAAAGCAGGTCGGCCTTGTTGCCGACCCAGACTTGAGGCAGGCCCAGGCACCCTAGTTCCTTCAATAGGTTCTCGACCGCTTGGTCTTGGATCCGGGGGTCCGCCGAAGCGGCGTCGGTCACCACCAGGAGGCAGTCCGCGAGGGTCAACTCTTCGAGCGTGGAGCGGAAGGCCGCGACCAGAGTCGTGGGAAGGTTTTGTATGAAACCCACCGTGTCCACGGCCACGGCCGTGGAACCCTCCGGGAGGCGGATGCGGCGCGCCGTCGGATCGAGGGTCGTGAAGAGCTTATCGTCGGCGTAGACCTTGCCGCCGTCGTTCTTGGTGAGGGCATTGAGGAGCGTGGACTTTCCCACGTTGGTGTAGCCGATGATCGCCACGACCGGCAGGGGGATGTCCACGCGGCGTCCGCGCTGGATTCCCCGGCGGCGGCGGATTTTTTCGAGGTCGGTGCGCAGGTGCCGGATGCGGTATTGGATGTGACGCCGCTCATATTCCAGCTGGCGCTCTCCGGGGCCCCGCGTGCCGATGCCGCCGACCTGCTGGGAGAAGGCGCGCCACGAGCCGGTGAGCCGGGGGAGCATGTAGGAGAGCTGGGCCAGCTCCACCTGGAGGCGGCCCTCGCTGGTCTGGGCGCGTCGGGCGAAAATATCGAGGATGAGCCGGGTCCGGTCGATGATCTTGGCCCCGATCCCGCGCTCGAGGTTGCGCTGCTGGGCCGGCGCGAGTTCGGCGTCGAAGATCACCGTCCGGGCGCCGCGGCGGCGCGAGGTTTCGGCGATCTCGCGGACCTTGCCCCCGCCGATGAGCGTGCCCGCCTGGTAGCGTTCGAGGCGTTGGGATAGCTCCGCCACCACGCGGGCCCCCGCGGTCTCGGCGAGACGCCGCAGCTCCGAGAGGCTTTCGGCGCAGACCCGGGCGTCCGTGCGCTTGAGGCCCACTCCGACGAGGACGGCCGTTTCCGGGGTCCTGTCGGTCAGGAGCCTTCCTCCAGAAGGATGGGGCCCAAAGTCTCCTGAAGCACGCGCCGCCAGCGCAGGGCCGTGGGGGCCAGGAGGAATTCCAGCGGCGCGTGATCGTCGGTCAAGGGGGCGAGGCCGCGGTCCCGGGGGTCGTCGGGAAATTCGTGGCTCAGGAGAAATTCGGCGCTTTCGCGAATGACGGGGCGCCGGGACGCGGCGCCGGTCCCGGGCCGGATCGGCATATCCGAGGCGAATAGAAGGACATTGGCCATGCCGCGGTAGGGGACGTCGGCCAGGAAGGCCCGCGCGTGCGGGAAGGCGGCCCGCAGGGTCGCGCGCGCGGCGCGCCAGGGCAGATCGCCCGGACCGTTGACGATGCTCACGATGTTGACGGCCAGAAGCCCCCCGGGCGCGAGCGCGCGGCGGGCCGCGGCGAACGCCTCGAGCGTGAAGAGATGGCTGGGCGGGCTCTCGGCGGCGAAAGCGTCAAGGATGATGATGTCATAGACCCCGACCGCGGCTTCCAGGTGGGACCTGGCGTCGCCGACCGCCACGCGCCCCTTGGGCCCGAAGCCGAAATGCTCGCGCGCGGCCTTGAGTATGGCGGGGTCGATCTCCACGACGTCGGTTTCGATGCCGTAATTTCTCTCCAGGCTCATCGGCAGCAGGCCCGCCCCGGCTCCCAAAAAGAGGGCCTTGCGCGCCATCGGCCGCCAATGGGCCGTCAATTCCAGCGCGTGCACGTAGGCCGAATCGCTCTCGATCGCCTCGCCCGGTTGGGAGGGCATGCGGGCCACGGCTTGGCTCGTGCCGTCGACGAGAAGGTACCGCCGGTCGCCGAAGTCGGCGACCTGGATGAAGCCGTACGGGGAGTTGATGCAGGCGCGCAGCTCCCGGGAAGGCGGCCGGCCCTTGCCCGCCGAGAGGGCCCCGGCGAGCAGGACCGCGGCCGCCGGGCCGATCGCCGCTAAGCGGCGGCGGGCGAGCCAGAATCCCCAAGCCCCCAGGGCCAGCAGGACCGCGCTGATCGCCCACAGTATCCTGCTGACGGGCCACAGGGGGATCAGCACGAATCCCGCGAGGACGGCTCCCGCCACGCTCCCGGCCGTCGAGATCGCCCACACTTCTCCGGCGCGGGATCCCACCGTCCCGAGAGTCCCGGCGCTCAGGCGCACGGCCACGGGGCCCAGCGCGCCGAGGAGGGAGAGCGGGACCGCGAGGAGGGCCGCCGCGCTCGCCACCGACCCCCACTGGATGCCCCAGCGGGCCGCCCCGCGCAGCACGTCCGCGCGCAGCGCGGGAATCACGGCCACGCCGACGGCCGCCGCGCAGATGAGCGCGGCGAAAAGACCCAGCCCCGGGCGGCGGTCCGCCGCGCGGCCGCCGAAATGGTATCCCAACGAGAGCGCCACCAGCGTGACCGTGATGAGGGAAGCCCAGCAGTAGAGCGAGGAGCCGTAGTAGGGCGCGAGCAGGCGCGAGCCGAGGATCTCGAGGGCCAGGGTCGACGCCCCCGTGATCAGGAGTCCGATGCGAAGGTAGCCCATCGGGACCTCCGCCGGCGGGCCTCCTTTCCCGGAGGAGGCGGACTTCATTCGCCGAGCCTTCGCAGCGCGGCGGCCACCATCTCCGGGACGTCTCCCCCCGGCACGGAACGTCCGGAGATCTGGGTGCGAAACCAGGTCCGCTGGCGCTTGGCATAGGCGAGCGTCGCGGTGACGAGCCGGGAGAGCCCTTCCTCGGAGGAGAGCCGGCCGCGCGCGCAGAGGACGGCCTCCCGATAGCCGAGGCTCTGGAAGCCCGGCTCGCGGCCGTCGTAGGCGGCGAGGAGGCCTCGGACCTCGGAGAGCAGGTCCGGCCACATCGCGCGGCAGCGGGAGAGTATGCGTTCGCGAAGCTCGGCGGCGGGACGTTCCACGCGCAGGACGACCGTCCCCGCCGGCGTCCGGCGTCCCTTCCAAAAGCTCGAGATCGGCCGGCCGGTCGTTTCGTGGACCTCCAAGGCTCGAACGACGCGCTGGACGTTGCCGGCGGGAGTGCGGGCGGCGGCCGCGGGGTCGAGAGTCGCGAGCCTGCGATGGAGCGTCTCACGGCCCGAGGCGGCCGCCTCCCGCTCCAATCGGCCGCGGACCGCGAGGTCCGCGGCCGGCAGTGGATCGAGCCCTTCGAGCAAGGACCTGAGATAGAGGCCCGTCCCGCCCGTCACCAACGGGATGCGGCCACGGGCCCTCACCCCCGCAAGAATGGCGCCGGCGGTCCGGGCGTACCAGCCCGCGTCGACCCGGTCGGCGGGGTCGAGGACCCCCACGAGATGGTAGGCTATTCCCTCGCAGCGGCCGTTGTCCAGGCGGGGCTTGGCCGTTCCGGCGTCGAGCCGGGCATAGACTTGGCGCGAGTCGGCCGAGATGATCTCGGCTCCCGCCGCGCCCCACGCGCGGGCGAGGGCGTGTCCTTCGCTTCCCGACGGGCCGCGGCCTTCGAGGGCCCGCCCCAGGGCCACGGCGAGGTCGGTCTTGCCGGCGGCGGTCGGTCCGACGATCGCCACGCAGCGGTCGGGACACACGTCAGCGCTTCGCCGGTTCTTTCCAGTACTGCGGTATTTTCTGGGGCTTCATGCACAGGGCGTTGAAGGCGCAGGTCGGCACGCAGGCGTCCGGGAGGTTGAGGGCGATGCGGGTCTCGCAGTCGATGTGATCCTGGGCCATGGTGTTGATCCGGTCCTGGTCCTTGCGGCTGATGCGGGTGAATTCGATCCCGACGTTCCAGGTCTGGCCTTTCTGGCCGGCGCGCACCACGCGGCCCTCGATGGCGAGGTTTTCGAGGCCCGGGAGGGTCAGGAACATCTCGAACTTCCGCGCGGACGGAGGCTCGGCGAAGACGACCAGGGACATCCCGCCGCCGGATAAATTCGTGAGAATGGCGGGCTGCTCCCTGATGTTCTTGCCGGCCCCGTCGAACTTGAGCGTGATGGGCTCGATGAGGCCCTCGACGACGGAGAAGCGCTGATGGCGGCGTCTCTCCGGGGCGCGATTCTTGCTGTTCATGGGAACCTCCGGGTTTCTCCGTCGCTTTCCAGGCTATCGGAAGGGACGGTCCCTTCCTGGATTTTTGAAAAGGGACCGACGACCAGGGTGAGGCGTTGGCGGCGAGCGGCGACTCCCCGGATCACCCGTCCGGGGGTGGCGCGGACGAGGAGCTTCGCGGCGAAGCCCTCGCGGGTCTTGCCGCGGTCCGGGGTTTCGGCGAGGACTTCCACGCCGCGTCCCAGGCGCTCCTCGAGGGCCGCCTCGAGCCTCCTGTTGATGCGGGCGTTGACGCGCGCGAGGCGCTCCTCCTTCACGCCCGGCGGGACCGAGTCGGCCATGGCCGCGGCGGCGGTGCCCGGCCTCGGGGAATACTTGAAGGCGTAGGCGGACGCGACGGCGGCTTCATCGAGCAGCGAGAGGGTGGCCTCGAATTCCTCGTCGCTCTCCGATGGGAAGCCCACGATGACGTCGGTCGTGACCGTCAGGCCCGGAATGATCCGGCGCGCCGCTCCGAGGCGCTTGAGGAAAGAGTCCCGGGTGTAGTTGCGGCGCATGAGCTTGAGCAGCCGGTCGGAGCCGGACTGGACGGGGAGGTGCAGGGCTTCGCAGACCGTCGGGCATTCGGCCATGGCGCGGGCGAGCGTCTCATCGAGGAAATGCGGGTGCGGGCTGGTGAATCGAAGGCGCTCGAGCCCCGGAGTCTTGTCCAGCCGCCTGAGGAGTCCGGAAAAGCGGAGTTCGGCGCCTCCCTCCCTTCCCCGGTAGCTGTTGACCGTCTGGCCGAGCAGGACGATCTCGCGCGCCCCCGCCGCGACCCGCTCGGCGGCCTCCCGGGCGACGTCGGCGACGGGACGGTAGAGCTCCGGCCCCCGGACCTCCGGGACGACGCAGTAGGAGCAGGCGTAGTTGCAGCCGCGCATCACGGTCACGAATTGCGATACGGCGGAGGGACGGGGCGCGGTCCCCTGGGCCTCCAATAAATTGGAAGCCCAGGCTTGCCGGCTCTCGGCCAGGCCGTCGAAGCGCTCCCGCAGGGCTTGCGCCGCCGCCTCGGGGAATTGGGCGATGGAGCGCGCTCCCACCACCAGGTCGACGTGCGGGTGACGCCGGCGCAGGGAGAATTTGAGGCGCTCGGCGGCGCAACCGGCGACGATGAGAAGGCGGTTGGGGTCGCGCGCTTTCCACTCCCGCAGCCGGCCGATTTGCGAGAGCGCCTTATCCTCGGCGTGCTGGCGGATGGTGCAGGTGCCCATGAGCACCGCGTCGGCCTTCTCGAGATCGTCGGTCAGGCTGAAGCCGCGCTCGGCGAAGGGACGGCTCATCTCCTCGACGTCGGCCGCCGACATCTGGCAGCCGTAGGCGATCGTGTGGAGCTTCAGGCCCCCGGCGGCACGGGGAGCGCCGGGGACCTTGCGTTCGGATGCCTGGCGACGCCCGGTCCCCGTCGCAGGGCTTGCCGTCATCCCGCCCTTTTGAAGTACACGATCCGCATCTCTTCCTCGGCGCGGATGTCGCGGCCGTTGGCGAAGACCAGGTGCGCCCGCAGTTCGGCGAGGGTCGTCCCTTCCTTGGAGGCGAGCTCCTCGTCGAAATCCCCGAAGGCGCGGATCTCGATGCGCGTAACGACGAGACGGCCCCGGGCGGCGCCGGTCTTGTCGGTGAGCTCCAGGAGATCGCCGGCCTTGAGTTCGGCGTCCTCGGGGTCGTAGATCGGGCAGGACGTCGCGGTCTTGCGGCCGTCGAGCACGGCCTGGATCAGGCGGTCCCCGAGGCCGCCGTCCCCGAACCACCCGAACCGGAACTTCCTAACCGGCGGGTCGCTCACGAGCATCTTCGGCACGCCGTCGAATCGTTCATGGGCGCGATGGCTCCATTATAGCAGATGCATGCCGGTGTCAGGCCTTCGGTTGCGCCCAATTCACGGCGGGATCACCCACGGGGGTCCGGCGGCGGCCGCGGCCTCCAAGGTCAGGTCGTCGGCGTGGATTTCCACCGGGGCCCGGCGCAGGCGCTCGGCCGTGTCGGCGAATGAGGACGAATCCGTGGCGATGAGCGTCGGCCCGTCGCCGGCGTCGAGCAGGCCCGCGGTCGCGAAGCGCGTTCGAAGGAGCGCGAGGTCCCGCTCCAGAAGCCCCGGGTCTGCGCCGGACGGAGGCCGGTAGGCGAGTATGCCGCCGGGGCCCAGTCGGGACTTGAGCGCGAGGAGGACGCGGGGGCTCAGCGCCCGGCGGGCCCGTTCCCCGCCGGCGGGGGGCGGGGGGTCGAGGAGCAGGGCCACGTCGAAGGCAAGTGGACGCGCGGGAGGGCGCTTCCAATAGCCCGTCGTCAGGCCCAGGCCCGGGAGGCCCTGCCGCCACGAAGGGGAGATCGTCTCCAGCGCGGTCGCGGCCGCGGGATGGGGATCGAAGGCCGAGACCTCGACCCCATGCGCGGCGAGGGCCCCGAGCACCGCGGGACTCCGGGTCCCGGCGACGAGCGCTCGGGAAGGGTTCCGGTGGAGGAGCATGGCCCAATGAGCGGTCCGGCGGCCCCCCGCCGGCTTGCGGGTAAAGGCGACGCCGTCGCTGAGGAGCACGGTCGTTCCCGTCGGGAAGCGGTAGGCGCCGAGCGACTCGTCGCCGTCCTCCTTTAGAAAAATGAAATCCCCGCCCGGGAAGGCCGCGTTAAGCCGGTTGTGCCAGATCTCCGAGAAGAGGGCGCGGTGCCTCCACGCGGATCCCATCACCAGGGCCAGCGCCGCCAGCCGCAATTGCCAAGCGACCGTTCCCCGCAGCCCGGGCCAGGGACGGCAGGCGCATCCCAACACGGCCGCGGCCAGCGCCGCGGCCGCCAGCGCGGTCTCGCACCCGAGGGTTTTGAGGCCGATCCAGCCGGCCGCGAGTCCCGCCAGCCCCGCGCCGGTCAGGGCGGCGCGCCGCATGCCGCTCTGCGGCCGGCCCCAGACCGCGGCCGCCGGGGCCGCGGACCACCCGGCGGCGAGCAGGGCGGCCTGGCCGAGGATCAACGCGGCATCCCCGGCGTGGCGCAGCGGGGATTGCAGGCGGTCCGCCGATCCGAAGGTGAGCCCGATAAAGCGCAGCCCCGCCAGGCCCACGGCCCCCGCCAGGCCGGTCGCCAAAAGCAGGGTCGACGCCGCGAACGGGGACTCGCGGAGCCCGGCGGGCGCGCGGCCCGCGGCCCATGCCGCCGCGCCCGCGCCGAGGAAAAGGCCGGCGAGGGCCGAGCAAGCCCCCAGGGTCCAGCCGCCGCCGCCCAGCAAGGCCAGGGCTCTCTCCCAGGCCGGGACTCCGGCCGCGCCGAGAAAGACGAGGGCGGCCTCCCACCAGGCCGCGGGCGCGGGTGGTTCGGAAGATTCGCTGCGGAGGACCCGGCGCCAGGTGAGGGCGGCCGCGATCAGCAACGGCCATGCCGGCATGACGGGGGCCAGCCGCGAGGGACCCCAGATCCAGCCCCCGAACAGGAGTCCCGACGCCGCGCCGATGAGGCCGGGCAAGCGCCGCAATTGCCCCAAGAGCCCGGCCGCCAGGCCGGCCGCGGCCGCCGCGGCGCAGGCCGCGGCCGAGGGCGAATCCCCGGCGAGTTGGAGGATCTCGACGAGGGCCGATAAGAGCAAGCCGCAGCTCCCGCCGAATAGGCCCGAGATTACTTGCGGGCGCACTCCCGGCATTTGCCGAAGACCTCGTGACGGTGCCACTTGATCGTGAAGCCGATCTTGCGGCAGGTCTTTTCCTGAATATCCTCAAGCGCCGGCCAGCGCACCTCCTGGATGCGCCCGCAGTCCATGCAGATGAGATGATCGTGATGCGGGCGATCCCGGTTGACCTCGAAGCGCGGCGAGCCGGCGCTGCCGATGACATGATTGACCAGATGGCTGTCCTCGAGCATCCGGAGGGTCCTAAAGACCGTGGCCCGGCCCAGGCCGTGCCCCCGCAGGGCATGGTAGATGTCCTCCTGGCTGAGATGGCGCTCGGCGTCGAGGAAGCAGT
>CAYJXJ010000147.1:0-11769 GCA_964374095.1 uncultured Elusimicrobia bacterium | reverse complement strand
CCTCATTCGTCTCCCGCTTGCGCGCCTAAAATCCGTGAAACGCGCCAAACGTTGAAAGGGAGGCTTTTTCAGCGGAATCAACATCTAACATTTCCCGGAGTTTGTTAGATGTTAGGATGTGACCCCGTCAGCGGAGGACGGTGACGCGGCCGGAGGTCACGCCCTTCTCGGTCGAGACCACGAAGAAATACGCCCCCGAGGCGACGAGACGCCCGTCATCGTTCTTGCCGTCCCAGGTCGTCGCGCGGAGTTCGCGGACCAGTTCGCCGGAGGCGGTGTAGAAGCGGATCACCGTGTCCTTGCCCTCGAGCGTGGGGGGATAGGCGATGGTCACGAACCCGTCCCGCGCGGTCCGGAAGGGATTGGGGAAGGCGATGGCCTTCTTGTCGCCCTCGAAGTCCGACAGCGTGCCGCGGATCGCCAGCCGCAGGGCGCGGAAGGCGTTGAGGCGGCCGGCCCCGGTCGTCTCGCCCTGCGTCCGCGTCCCCAGCGAGGCGAAGCCGATGCCGTTGGCGGAGAGGCGCAGCGTCTGCTGCACCTGCGCGGGTGTAAAGTCGGGACGGGCCGACCAGATGAGGGCCGCGACTCCCGCCACCATGGGCGCCGAGAAGGAGGTCCCGCTCGGTTCGGCGGTGCCGTTGTTGATGTCGGTGGTGAGGATGCCGACCCCCGGGGCGACGAGCCCGCTGTTGGCCAGTTGCACGCCCCGTGACGAGAAACTAGCGACCAGGTCCCCGGAGTCGGTCGCACCCACGGGGATGGCTCCCGCGCAATTGGCGGGAGACATCACGCTGCCGCCGTCATTGCCGGCCGAAACCACGACCACGAGCCCCGCGTTGACCGCGTTAGTAATGGCGGTCTGCAGGGCCGCCGCGCATCCCGTTGGATCGCCGAGGCTGAGGTTGATGACGACCTTCCCGATAGCCGCGGTCCCGTGCAGGCCGCGCGCGTGGTCGATGGCATTTATCACGGCCGCGTTGGTTGTGGCGCAAGCACCCGCGTCGCAGCTTCCCCCGTCCGGGTCGCAGTCGGCGGGGCGAAAGACTCGATAGCTCAACAATTGGGCGCCCCAGGACATGCCTGCGATGCCGCCGGCGTTGTCCGTGGCCGCCGCGGCCACTCCGGCGACCCGCGTGCCGTGGTTGCACGCGTGCGTGGGCGGATTATCGGCCGCGCACGCCGAGTTGTCAGGGTTGCAGAATTGGCTCACCCCCGCGAACTTGGAGGAGAGGTCGGAATGAGTCCCTTGGATTCCCGCGTCGATCACGGCCACCGTCACTTTGGCGGACGCCCCCGTGTCGAATTCCCAGGCCGCGAAGGCGTTGACTTTGGACAGCGCGTATTGGCTTGATACGAGGGGATCGTTGGGGACTTTGTTGGGCCGGAGAACCCCGTTGGGTTCGGCCTCTAGCGCGCCCGCAAGCCCGCGGGCCCAAGCCAGGCCCTCGGCCACCTTCATCCCCGGAGGCAGTCCCACCAAGGTCCAGCCGATGGAGTCGAACTCCCCCAGAACCTTGGCCCCCGCAGCCGCAGCGGCCGAGGCCCGCCCGGCCCGGGGCGTCCCCGTTGAAAATCGAACGAAGACCTGTCCGGCCGCCACCTCCCGAGGTTTCGATCCGGCCAACCCGGCCATGCGCTCGATCTCGATGGCGCCCGCGCCGGCCCGCAGGAGCATGATCCCGGCGCAAATCCGGGTTATCCACCGGACTTGGAACGTTCCAAGTCTCGTGGATAACCGACCGGCCGCTGGAACGCGGGTCAAGCGGATTTCGATTCCTCTCGGCCGGCGGCCGGCGTCGACGCCGCTTTCTTGACGATCTCAACGAGCTGATAAACGTCGTCGATGATGAACTCGGCGCCGGAGTCCTGGGTGTTGAAGGTGTCGCCGTACTTGGCCCAGGCGGTGCGGATGCCCACGGCGCGGGCTCCGGCGATGTCGCGCTCCGCCCAATCCCCGACCATGAGGGTCTCGTGCGCGGGCGTGCCCAGGATCTCGAGGGCGCGCCGGAAGGGCTGGGGAGCGGGTTTCTTCGCGCCCACATCCTCGGCGGTGATGATGTGGTCGAAGTGATGGTGCAGGCCCAGGCCGACGATCCTCAGCCAGACCTCGAGCTTGGGGGCGTCGGAGATGACCACCATCTTGATGCCCATCTTGGCCAGCTCGATCAAGGTCATGTCCACGTGCGGGTAGAGCGTCATCGCCCCGGCCTTGGCCCGGCGGTAGCCGACGATCCCGGCGGCGAGCACCTTGAAATCGATGCTGCCGAACTCCTGGACCAGGACCTTGTCGAAGATCTTCTGGTCCTCGACCCCGTCCTTCCAGTAGATGTCGAAGATCTTCTCGATCATCTTGGCCTTGTCGACCTTGAGGCCGGCGTCGATCATCCCCTCCACGGCGGAGTCCACCGCCGCGCGCTTCATGCGCATGAAGTCGGTGAGGGTGTTGTCGATGTCGAAGATGACGGCTCGAATCACCGGGAGGCCTACTCCTTGGCCCTCTCGACGTATTGGCCCGTGCGGGTGTCGACTCGGATCGTATCGCCTTCCTTAATAAAAAGCGGGACATTGATCTCGAGGCCCGTGTCCAGGGTCGCGGGCTTGACCATGTTCGAGACGGAATCACCCTTGATGCCGGGGACGGTGGAGGCCACGGTGAGGATCACGTTGGCCGGCAGCTCGATGGCGGCGAGCGTGCCGCCCACGTAAACGCCGAGAACCTCCATGTTCTCCTTCAAGAACCGGGCCTGCGGTCCGAGCTTGGCCTTGGGGAAGGAGACCTGCTCGAAAGTCTCGAGATCCATGAAGACGGCGTTTTCCCCCTCGTCGTAGATGTAGGATTTCTCCCGCCGGTTGACCGGGACCTCCTTGAACTTGGCGCCGGAGGGGTAGGACCTTTCGACCACGCCCCCCGTCGCCATGATGCGCAGCGTCGTGCGATAGACCGCCGCGGATTGAGACTTGCGGTGGTGCTGGGCGTGGATCACCTCATAGATTTCGCCGTCCTCTTCGAAAACGACTCCCAACCTCAAGTCCGCCGTGCTGATCATAAAGCCTCCCCTGGGGTCACACCGGCACTTTGCGCTTTTTGATGAAAAGCGCAAAGTGCCGGTGTGACCCCTATGCTACAATTTATCCCGCGCCTCCAATAAGGGGAAGCGCAGGCCCCATGCTCCTGGAACCAGACATCGCCCATGCCCGCCGAGTCTGCGTCGTCTGGCTCGGACGCATCGGCGACGTCATCGTCGCCACGCCGTTCCTGCGCGCCTTGCGCCGGCGCCTCCCGGGCGCCGAGATAACCCTGGTCCTGAGCCACCGCTGCGCCCAACTGGCTCCCCTCCTGCCCTTCGCCGACCAGATCACGCTCATCGGGCCCGTCCACCGCCCGGAGCGCCACCTCATGGCGGCCGCGGGGCTGCTCCGGCGCCGCTTCGATCTCCTCGTGGACCTCAACTCGGCCCCGTCACGAACTTCCGCGCTGGTCGCAAGCGTCGTCCGCTCCAAGGTCAAATTGGCCTTCCGGAAAGGCCGCTGGGAGCGGGCCTTCACCCACCTGATCCCCGCGGCCGAGGAGGCCGAGCACATGCTCGACCGCTACGAACGCCTGTCCAGGGCGCTCGGCGCGGGCCTCGAGCGCCGCTTCGAGGTGATCGTCCCGCCGTCGGCCGAGGCGGCCGCCGAGAAGATTCTCCCCGGCCGCCGCGACGACAAGCGCCTGCGGGTCCTGATCCATCCCGGCAATTTCAAGAAATTCGATCACCGCTGGCCGGAAGAGAAGTTCGCCGGCCTGACCGCGAAGCTCCTCGCCGACCCGGGCCTCCAGCTTTTCTACCTCGCCGGGCCGGGCGAAGGGCGGCGGATCGCCGGCATCCTCGCCAAGGTCCCGAGCCCGGTGCCCGTCCTGGGGCCCGCCCCGATGGGGGTCGTCGCCGAGCTCTTGCGCCGCTTCGACCTTGGCATCGTCAACGTCACCGGGACGATGCACCTGGCCGCGGCCGTCGGCACCCCGACCTTCGGCCTCTACTCCGGATACGCCAACGCCGTGTGGCGCCCCCCCGGCCCCGACCACGGGGGGTGCGTTTCCAGTTCGTGGATATCCTGCCGGGACATCACCGTGGATGAGGCGCACGCGGCCCTGCGGGGCGCCCTCTCCCAATTGCGCGCCGCACCCAAGCGCTGATCGTGGGAAACGGCGCCAAATCCCGCGCGCTGGGCCGCGGCGGGCGTATGGGCCCAAAGACCTACGCCCTCCCGGGTCCCGAGACCCTTCGTACGCGGCCCTGGGACCGCTACACTATCCGGTGACGATGACCGCCGAGCCGATTCTGATCGTTGACGATGACGTGGAGTTCCTCGCCTACCTGCGCTCGACTCTGGAACGGGCGGGCCATGCCGTGGCGAGCGCCGAGCACGGCGCGGCGGCCTGCCGCCGGATTCAGGCGGGACGCTTCGCCCTGGTCCTGGCCGACCTCAAGCTTCCCGAGATGTCGGGCCTGGACGTCCTCAAGGCGGCCCGCCAGGCCGCTCCCCTAACCGTCGGGGTCGTCTTCACGGCCCACAGTTCGGTCGAGACGGCCCTGGAGGCCCTGCGGGAAGGGGCGTATGACTATCTTCTCAAGCCTTGCGAACCGGAGGTCATACTCGCCGCGGTCCGACGGGCCCTCGAACATCACGCCCTCAACCAGACCGTGATCCAGAAGACGGCCCAGCTCGAAAGGCTTCAAACCGAACTCCTTGATAAGACCCAGCTCATCCAAAACGCCTCCCACGAGTTCCGCAACCCCCTCACGGTGGTCGCGGGCTACACCTCCTTCATTCTGAGGCAGGGCTTTGAGAACGCCGACCCCGAGGAGCTCAAGCGCAATCTCGCCGCGGTGCACCGCAACGCCGAGCGGCTCTCGGTCCTGCTCGAGGAGCTCATGGAGGCGACCCGCCTCTCCCAGCACAAGATCCGACTGGAGCGGCGGCCGGCCGACGCCGGTGAACTGGCCCGCGAGGCTCTCGACAACCTGCGCCTGGAGGCGGTCCGCCTCGACATCGGCCTGGAGATCGAGGTGCCGGTGCGGCGCCTTCTCGTCGACGCGGACAGCCACCGCGTGCACCAAATTCTCTCAAACCTGCTGGGCAACGCGCTGAAATTCACCCCCCGCGGCGGGGCCGTCAGGCTCTCCCTGCGCACGGGCGACGGCGAGGCCGTTTTCGAGGTGCGCGACAGCGGCGTCGGGATAGCCGGAGAGGACCTGCCTCGGCTCTTCGAGCGGTTCTACCAAGCCGAGGCCTCTCGAAGGAACAACAAGGGCCTCGGGCTGGGCCTGCACCTCTGCAAGGGTCTCGTCGAGCTCCACGGGGGCCGCATCTGGGCCGAGAGCGCGCCGGGCTCGGGATCGAGCTTCTTCTTCTCCCTGCCGCTGGCCGGCTCTCCCGCCCGCCCGGAGCGTCACGCCGACGAGCTCAAATCCACCGCCCGGGCCTAGCCTGCCCATCCAGTTATTGGCGGGGCAGGCCCTTAATTTACTCCCCGCGTCTGGGAGTAAAAACAAGCCTGGCCAGCCGCGGTCCTCGATCGCCTACTTCGGCGCCGAGCCGTTCGTGAGCAGCCGGGCTTTCTCCACCAGCCTGATCATCTCCGCCCGGTAGCCGCCCTCGTCCTGACCCAACGCGCCGCGGGCCATTTTCTCGACTTGCCCCAAGGTCAGGTCCCCCGCGGCTTTGGAGCCTCGCAGGAGCATGCCGAAACCCGCCGCGGCCGCGGCGAATTGGAAATCCTCCGAGACCCCGCTCCACGGCAGGGCCTGGTCCTCGACCGCTCTCACGATAAGCTTGCTCGTCTCGCCTTCCGGGTCCTTGTAGCGGAACTTGACCGTCAGCAGCTCACGGCTGGCCGTGGCTCCCTCCGTCAGTTGAGTCTTCTGGTACTTGAGCTCATCGACATCGGGGAGGGAGGCCTTCACCCCGACCGGGATGATCTCGTAGAGCGCGGTCACGGTGTGCCCGGCGCCGAGTTCCCCGGCGTCTTTCTTGTCGTCGTTGAAGTCCTCGGATTTGAGCATGCGGTTCTCGTAGCCGATCAGCCGGTAGGCTTGGACCCGGGCCGCGTTGAATTCGATCTGGAGCTTGACGTCCTTGGCGATGGTCAACAGGGTGCCGGCCATCTCCTGGACCAGGACCTTTTTTGCCTCGAGAATGTCGTCGATGTAGGCGTAGTTGCCGTTGCCGGTATCGGCGAGCTTCTCCATCTTGGCGTCCTGGTAATTGCCCGTGCCGAAACCCAGCACGGTCAGGAACACCCCCTTCTGGCGCTCCCCTTCGATCATCTGGACGAGTTCGCCGTCGCTGGACAGGCCGACGTTGAAGTCCCCGTCGGTGGCCAGGATCACCCGGTTGTTGCCTTTCTTAAGGAGGTTCTTTTCGGCCACCTCGTAGGCGAGCTTGATCCCGGCCCCCCCGGCGGTGGATCCCCCCGCCCCGAGCCGGTCGAGGGAGGCGAGGATCGCGGCCTTGTCCTCTCCCGAAGTCGAGGGAAGCACCAGCCCCGCCTGGCCGGCGTAGGCCACGATGGCGATCCGGTCCTCGGGCCGCAACTGCTCGACCAGCAGGCGGAAGGCGTGCTTGAGCAGGGGAAGCTTGTCGGGGCTGTCCATGGAGCCCGAGGTGTCGATCAAAAACACCAGGTTGCCGGGCGGCATGCCTTCCTTCGGGATCGACCGGCCCTTGAGACCGATGCGCACGAGCTTGTGCGTGGAATCCCACGGACAGACCGCCAGTTCGGTGTTGATGGACAGGGGCTTGCCCTTCTCCGGCTCGGGGTAGTCGTAGCGGAAGTAGTTGATGAACTCCTCGACGCGCACCGCGTCCCGCGGCGGCAGGCGGCTTTCGTTGAGAATGCGCCGGGTGTTGGCGTAGGACGCCGCGTCCACGTCGATCGAGAAAGTCGAGAGCGGGTGGTCGGCGGCCTTCCGGAAGGGGTTCTCCCGGATCACGTCGTAGCCCTCGGTGTTGAATTGGGGCTGGACGGGTTCGGATCCGGCCGGCGGCGCCGGAGCGACCGGGGAGGGGACTCCGGCCGCCCCTCCGGGGATGGCCTGACTGGCCATCTTGGCCTCGTTCTCACCAGCCGCCTGCCCCGCTGCCCTCTTGAGCTGTTCTAGGGTGCCATAGCCATAGTTATCTCGACTTCCGCGCGGGACAACCGCTCCTCTGAAGGCCTGAGGGCGACCTAGGCTGCCCACCGCGCCCAATCCTCTCAGCGCGCCATCCAAAGGCTGGGTCCCCTTGGAACTCGAACTTCTCAGGTTAGCGATCGGGGAATTGGAGAATGAAGCCCCGCTCCCGCCGCCCGAATCGTCCAGCGAGCCGAGGCCGAGGGTCGGCTGGAATAGATAGGGAGCCTGCAGTTTGAGCATGACCAGCGCCAGCACCGCGAAGGCCGCGGCGCTGCCCATCGAGAGGACGGGCACCGTGAACCAGCGGCGCGGGGCCGGCGGCTGGGCGGGCTCGAGGAGCTTTCCCTTCAGCTCGCGTTTGACGCGGCTGTCGGCGCTCAGGTCCGAGGAATTGAGGCGCGACGCGAATTTCAGGTCCATGGCGATCTCCTTGGACTCCGGCGTATCAACGGAGCCTCCGGCCAGCAGCTTGTCGAGTTCCCGATTGAAAACTTCCGCTTCCGATGACTCATTCATGTTCGGCCTCCGCCTCCGGGAAGCTCCCGCGCATTTTCCGGATGGATCGAAAGAGAATGACGGCCACGTTGGACTCGGTCAGGCTCAGAAGCTCCGCGATGGCGCGGTTGGTCATGCCCCCGAAAAATCTCAGGGAAACGATCTCGCGCGCCTCGTCGCCAAGCCCGTCCATGGCTTTCATGAGACGACGATGCTCCTGCCGGCTCTCCAAATCCTCGGCCGGGCCGCCCTTCTCCCGGGGCTCGGGAAATAACCCCAGACTAAACCAGCCGCGGCGCCGCTCGGAGCGGTAATGATCCGCGACGGCGCGGGTCGCGATGGCAAACAGCCACGTCCGGCGGTCTCCCTTGGCGGGATCGAAACCCGACCAGGATTTGAAGGCGCGCGTGAAGGTATCGGCCACGATCTCATCGGCGCGGGTCGGAGAGTCGGCGCGGTGGCGGGCGTAGTTATAGACCTTGTCGAACCATTCCTCATAAAAGCCTCCGAAGTCCCGATTGGCGCTGACGCTCATGTTCTCGGTGACCGCTGCCCCCATGTGACCCCCCTTCAACAGGTATTCGCGCGGGGGGTCGGAAGTATTACACCTATTTCGGACGACCGGGGCGATATCGTGGAGCAGTTATCCACATCATTTGGATCGTTCCCTGTGCGGTGGATAACTCCGAAGGGCCTAGGTTTGACTTAGGTCCTTCGGGCTTGATAGAATATAAGCATGAAGATTCCACCGATCCTCATCGCCCTTCTCGCCGTATCGCCGTCGTTTGCCGTCCCGACTCTAACCTTCGAGCGCGCGCTCGGAGAGATTCAGGGCCAAATCCATGACCTGCGCCTGAACCAGTCCGTGGAGCGCCTCGCCGCCGCTTCCGGCGACATCGCCCGCCTGGGGGACCAGGCGCGACGCCTGGAGTGGGACGCCTCGCGCCTGCGCCGGGATGTCTCGGACCTGCGCCGCCGGGCCCGTAGCCACGCTCCCAACCAGCCCGGACGCCCGTCCAACGACCCCTTCTTCGACTCCGACGTCCGGCGCGCGGCCTGGGCCATGCGGGACCTCGCGCGCGAGTCCGAGCGCGCGGCGCGCGACGGCCAGCGCATCGCGACATCGGCGCAGCCCGACGGCACGCTGGTGGGTCCGGCTCAGAGGCTGGGGAGCAACGCCCAACAGCTCCAGAGCGAAACCCGCTGGCTTGAGAGCGAGGCCCGCTGGGCGAGCATGGATCTCCGCAGGCTGGGCTACAACTTCGAGGCCTGGGACCTGGAGCGCTACTCCTCGGACTCCGACCGCGCCGCCCGCGAGCTCGAGGGCCACGCGCGGACCATCCTCTCGCGCGTCACGCCCCCGGCCCCGACCAACCCCTAGCGGCCTGCCGGCCGCTAGGCCAGGGCGCCGACCAGTTCGGCGGCCGACGCGAAGCGCTTGTCCGGGTCCGGATCGAGGGCCCGCGCGAGCGCGGCGTCGATGTGAGGCGAGAGTCCGGGGTTGAGGGAACTGGGCTTTGGAAACACCCCGTTGAGCTTATTGTCCAAGATGGCCCCGCCCTGGAAAGGACGGGAACCGGTCAGCATCTCGTAGGCCATCACGCCCAGGGCGTAGAGGTCGCTGGCGCGGCTGATCCTGCCCAGGTGCTGCTCCGGGGCCATGTAGAGCGGCGTGCCCCACGCCGCGGTCTGGGTCATGTCCGTCGGGGAACGGGTCTCGCGCGCCAGGCCCAGGTCCATGACCTTGGCCCGTCCTTGGGAGTCCACCATGATATTTCCGGGCTTGAGGTCCCGGTGGATGACCCGCTCGCCGTGGGCATAGTCCAGCGCCGAGGCGACGCCCCCGAGTATGCGCCGCGCCTCGGCCAATTCCAACTTTCCCCGCTTCTTCAACAGCGCATCGAGGCTCTCGCCCGGCACGAGCTCAAAGACCAGATAGAGCTCTCCGTCCGGATCCGAGACCACCGAGAAGATCTCGGCCAAATGCGGGTGCCGGAGCCGAGCCGCGAACTGGGCCTCCTTCAAGAAGCGATCCCGCATTTCCGGGGACTGATACATCTCGGGTTTCAGGCGCTTGATGGCCACGGCGCGCTTGAGGGTGATGTCGAGCGCGAGATAGACGATGCCCATCCCGCCCGAACCCAGTTCGCCTTCGACGCGGAAATTGCCGCCGAGCACGCTCCCCGGGGAGAATCCGGCCGCCAATGGCGCGGGAAACTCCTCCCGCGGGCTCGGCTCGGGCTCGGGCGCCGCGACGGAGGCCGAAGTCCGAGCCGCGGGACGGTTGAGCCACCATAGCAGGAGGGCGCCGAGGGCTCCCACGACCGCCCAGGGCGGCAGGGGCGCGCCGCCGCGGCCTCCTGACCCCGGTCCGCCGAAGCCCATGCGCGCGCGCGCCTCGTCGAGCAGGGGCTTGAGCGCCGGGTCGAGCCGGACCGCGGCTTCGTAGTCCACGATCGCCTCGGTGAAGCGCTGAAGCTTCTCGAGCACCATGGCGCGGTAGAGATGGGCCAGGGCGTTGGTCGGCTCGAGCGTGATGGCCGCGCCGAGATCCTCCAAGGCCGCCGGGTACTGGCCCAGGTTATAGCGGGCGTAGCCGCGCTCCACGAGCGCCCCGACGTTCTTTGGGTCAAGCCGCAGGGCCTCGGTGGCGTCTTTGACGGCCGCGTCGTGGTTGCCCAGCCGGTTCGAGATCGCGGCGCGCAGGGCCCAGGCCCGCGGGTTGCTCTTGTCGGCCGCGAGGGCCCGCGTCACCTCCAGGAGGGCCCCGCTCACGTCGCCGAGCTTGAATTTGCGCCGGGCGCTTTCCAGCAGAAGAAGGGCCGAGGTCGGGCCGGGGTCGCCATGGACCGTTTTGGCCCTCTCCGTCGCCGTCGGCGCCGGCGATGTCCCAAAAGTAGCCCACTCCGCCGCCTGACTCTCGCCCGCCGGCGACTGAACGCGGGCGCCTCCGGAAGGACCCGCTTCGCCCGCGGAGAGACCGCCGAAGTCCGGCCGGCGCAGCTTCACGTTGGCCCCCGCGCCCCGGCCGCTCGATTCCACGAAGGTCTTGACCTGGGAAGCTCCCTCATGTCGCGGATCCCGCGCCAGCGCGGCGTTGGCATCCTCCAGCGCCCCCAAGGAGTTCTCTTGGTTTAGACGCGCGACCGCCCTCATGGCCAGGAGCTCCGGGTCCCCCGGGATGGCGCGCAGCAAGCGGTCCAACAGGCGCTCCGCCTCCGCGGGCTTTTCCTCTTTGATCAGGGCCTCGGCGCGCTCCGGTGATGGAGGCTCGCGGGTCCGCCCGCCTGTCCGCGATCGGCCCCCTCGGCCATCGGCATCTCCTTGCTCCGCGCCGCCTTCCTCAAGATTCGGGCGCTCGTCATCGAATTTCCGTCGCACGGACTCCTGCTCGGCGAGGAACTCCTTGAGCCTCGTCAGCGACACGGTGCCCTCGCCCTGGTCCTGCAATTGGAACGAATCATCCTTCTTATGAATGTAGACTTCCGATTTCTTGCGGTCTCGATCCCACGCCGACCAGGCCCTCCGATGAATCGCCGTCAGATACTCAAGGCCCTCGGCGAATCTCTCCCGATCCTCCCGGGTCCCGTCCCGGGCCAGCTTGACCCCGAGGGCCTCGACTTCGGCCACACAATGGGCCAAGTCGAGCCCTTCACATGCACCCGAAGGGTATGCCGGCCGAGCCTCGAGGCCCCCCCAGAGAACAATGATCAACGCCAAGCGCATAGGACTAGTTTAGACCGCCACTGCCGATCCGTCAAGACGTAGACCGCGTCGCGCTTGTCGCTCCCTGACGGGCCGAAGAATTCGCCGGGCGCCAAAGCCGGCTGGCTGGGCCGCAGACTATGGGTTACTTGGCGACGTGTTGCGGACCCTTGAAGCTGACAAGTATGCGCAGCCCGCCCAACAGGACCAGTTCAGGATCGCGGTAGCCACCGAGCCTCAATCGGGACGGCTGCGGTGTTGCCCCGAAACAGGCTTGCCCGGAGGGGGCTCGATCGCCCCGGGACCCTTGCAGGCCCCCCCGAGGACGTTGATGGCGGTGAGGATCCCCTTATACCCATGGCGCTGAACTTAACCGTCGGTAGCGAATCATGATTTCGTATACTGGAGC
>CAYJXJ010000146.1:0-11920 GCA_964374095.1 uncultured Elusimicrobia bacterium | reverse complement strand
GCAGTCGGGAAGGCCCCGCCAGGCCGCGAAGAGCCTCATGACCTGCCACACCGCGTCGATGCCCCAGCAGCCCGGCATTACCGGGTCGCCGAGGAAATGGCAGGCGTAGAACCAGTCGTCTAGGCGGTTGTGGCGGACCGCCTCGACGCGGCCCGTCTTGGACGCCTCATCCCAGGAGATGCGCGGGATGGCGTGGAAGGGAAGAAGCAGGGAGCCGGGCAGGGCGGGCAGTCCGCGGGCGCCCTCCACGAAGGCGATGATCTCCTCGCGGCTGAAACTCGATTTATTCCGGAACTCTTCCAGGGTCAAGGACGTTGCCACAGTAGCATTTTCGCGAACCCTGAGGAGTTGGAAGTCCTATGGATCATCCTCCGGCAAGGCCCCGGATTGAGCCGGGACGGGGGTTCGGGAGCGCCCCGCTCGATGAGAGCTTCGAGCGGCTGTTTCGACCGGGCATCGAAGGGGTGCCGGCCCGTCGCCAGCCAATAGAGAGAAACTCCCACCGCCCAGATGTCGCTGCGCCCATCGATGATGGAATCGCCGCGCAGCTGCTCGGGCGACATATACCAGGGGGTGCCCACCGGGCCGCTCTGAGGAACGGCGGCTGTCGGGTATTCCGGCGCGCCGGCTGCGGCGCCCCGGGAGTTTTCCACAGCACTTGGAACGTTCCAAGTCATGTGGAAAACCGGCGATAGCCGCCTCGAATTGGAGGAGGTCATGGAGCGCCGCCAACCTCGCAGGGACTGGGAAAATCCTCGGCGATGAGGCGCGGGAATCGTCCCAGGGTCAGTTCGTCCCTCGACCGGGCAAAGCGCGAGCGCGGCTATTCTACTCGACTCGGTACGTACCGAGTCCTAGGACTCGCGGCGCCGAGGGTCCCTGGCGCGGCACCCCTCAAGGCCGCCATTCAAACCATGTGAACTTGGAGGGGGGGTCCCAGTGCCGCCGCGTTGCGCCGGAACCAGAAACCGCCGCTCCGGGGATGATGCGCCGCAAGCAGCATTTTCGTCGACCGGATCTTAGGAGTCTCCCTCCTCGGAGGGGCAAATAGGCTAAAATGATCAATGCCCACCACCCGAGCCGAGACCAAAGCCCACGAGCGCAGCCGGATACGGATGTCTATGCGGAAATGGGAAAGGATGGATGACCCCGGCCGTCTGCTCGGACGCGGTTTGGGGAGGAAGGAGCTTGTCGACCGAGTCGCAAGGGATGTCGGCCTGAGCCTCCGGCAAGTGCAGGCCGCGCTCAAGCCCGGCTGAGATGAACGCCAGCGTATTCGTCGGCGGCTTTCCCTACGAGACGACCGAGGAAGCGCTTTCGGCGTTGTTTCGGACCTGCGGGACGGTGAAAGGGGTCAAGATCCTCGTGGAACGCCAGACCGGCCGCTCGAGAGGCCTCGGCTTCGTCGACATGGCTACCGAAGCCGAGGCCCGGCAGGCGATAGTCAAGCTCAACGGCTCGTTCATGGGCTCCCGGAAAATCTTCGTGAGCGAAGCGCGTCCGCAGGAAAAATCGTCGGGCGGGCTCACCGGGAGGTCCGGTTTCGTGGAGAGGCGCTCCGGCAAGGAGCGGCGGCAGAACCCGCCCGCGGACGCCCATCGGCGAGAGCGCCCGTTTGAGCGCAAGAAACCGTCGGGGGACAAGCCGTCCCTTCCCCGCAAGAAGCCGTGGGAGAAGCGTCCCGCTTACGGCGGAGACAAGAGCCGCGGCGAAGGACCGGCCGCGGACAAGCCGCCTGTTCCCCGCAACAAGCCATGGGAGAGGCGGCCCGGCGGCCCCGGCGCGGGGAACAAGTGGGGCGGCAAGCCGCGGAAGTTCGGGGGGTTAGGCAAATTCCAGCGGTGATGAGCCGGGTCGGCATGGGTCCATTGGCCCTTGACAGAATTTGAGAATCTGTTATAATCATTGTAGTCACGGTGGGATGGGGCGGCAGCGCCTCGTTACCAACGTGATGTTTTTTTGACCAAGACCATGACTCAGTTACATAGAGACTCACGACTAGCTACCCAACGCGGATCGGCATGGATTTTTATGCCGGTCACGCGGGGCGAGCGCTATTGGCCCTCCGGGTGCCTCAAACCGGAAGGTAATAGCATAAGCCAGGGCATGGGAGCGCTCATGTAGAAGAAGGTCTGGAAGTTCGCGTCGGAAAGCCTCCCATGCTCGAAAGACAGCATGGGATTTTCGTTTTTAGGGCCTCCGTGGTGTAAGAGAAAACATGCCGCGCTTCGAACGCGGAGACTGGGGGTGCAAGTCCTCCCGGGGGCAAGACGGGCTCGTGGTGTAACGGCAACACGCCGGCCTTATAAGCCGGTCAACACGCTCTCCTGATTAGAGAGTCGATGGGGGTTCGAATCCTCCCGGGCCCAAGGATTTGTCGGCGGCCATGGTGTAATGGCAGCACAAGAGGCCGTGACCCTCTTGGAGCCGGTTCAAATCCGGCTGGTCGCCCCCGTATGCCGCGGGAGCTAGTGGGGACATAGCGCCCGTTTGAAGAGCGGGAGAACTCCGTTCAACTCGGAGCCGCGGCAGGGTGCCGGCGAAGCTTTAGGAGATGAGCGCCGGTCTTTTAAACCGGAGAAGCGGGAGCGATACCCGACGCCGGCAGGACGGGCCCGAAGCTTTAGGAGATGAGCACCGGTTTCTTAAACCGGGGAACCGGGGGCGGTACCCGGCGGGCCCAGCGTACTTGTTCTTTGAAAACGGCGGCCGCGATGTCGGACGCCGAAAGATTGCCGAGTCGGCTAATGTAGGCCGCTGCGCTTTGGACGCAGTTGTGCGGGTTCGAGTCCTGCCTCGGCAGTGTTCCCGGGTCATCCAATGGGGGATGCGCCCCTCGGGAGCAACGCCGGTTGATGGGAGCCTAGCGAACCCAGCCGCCTGTAGAGCGGAGGCGCGACAGCGCATGCCAGGGGCAGCACCTGGAACCGGCACATTTAAGGAAGGCAGGCGACTAGCGGTTCGTCGCGCCGGTTTGCTAAACCGGTCCGGCGTCAGCCGGTGGGAGTTCAATTCTCCCGCCTTCCGCAGGTATGGAGGGGTCCAAATGGCGCGACGGCCGCCGCACACGTGACTGGCGGCCGCCGTCTCGCCAAGCCAGCCGCGCCAGCGGCTTGTGGGCTCGGCCCCCACCCCCTCCGCCGATTTGGAGAGTGTCCGGCCGGTCGAGGGAGCCCGTTTGAGGCGGGCCGCCGCAGGCGCGGTCCAGGGTTCGAGTCCCTGACTCTCCGCGGATTTGTTCTATGAAATAGGGCGGTCGGTTAACGGTAAACCAGCGGTCTCCAAAACCGCCACTGTAGGTTCGAGCCCTACCCGCCCTGCCATCGGCACGGTACCCAAGAAGCGAGGGAGCGGTCCGCAAAACCGCCAGACGCCGGTGCGAATCCGGCCCGTGCCTCGATTGCCTCGTGGCGTAATGACAGCGCGGGACCCTTCTAAGGTCCAGGTCCGGGTTCAACTCCCGGCGAGGCGACCAGATTTCGGGGCTATGGTGAAATTAGCATCACAGGACACCCGCAATGTCCAGTTCCGGGGGCGGAACCCGGTGGCTCCACCAGATTCAGGGCCGTGAAGCCGAAGCTGTCGAGGCGCTGGACCGTCGATCCAGTATTAGCGGGTTCAAGTCCCGTCACGGCCGCCAGATCTGGGGAGGCTGAATGGTAAAGCGCCGGGCCGTTAACCCGGATGAAGTGGGTTCCGTGCGCTTCCAATTGATGGAGGCGCTCGCCCACCCCCAGAGCACGATTGTTCTTTGAAACTTTTGGGAAGCCGGGACTGCGCCGTCGGCCGGGCCGTAGGGCCCGCGATGGAGGAAAGTCCGGACTGTCGGCCCTTGAATGGGCAATGGTTGGAGGTAACGCCTCCCGTCCGTAAGGATAGCGGTGCGAACAGAGACGAGTCGCCTGAAGAAATTCAGGCGGGTGAAACGGCTAAATCCGGACCAGGCAGCAATGGCGAATAGGTCTCAAGGGTCCAAACTCTTGGGACGGGTGCCAGCTTGAGCCCGCCGGCGACGACGGGCCCAGAGGAATGCAGCCAGAGAAACAAAATCCGGCTTATGAGCTTCCCAAAAAAATCAGGACCCCGGTGGCGTAACGGCAGCGCGGCTCCCCAACACGGAGCAGGCCACTGTTCAATTCAGTGCCGGGGACTATCTGGGTTAAGCGTTACGGAAGCGCGCCCCGCTCGGGTCGGGGAAGCGGAGGTTCCCTGCCCCTCCAATAATTGGAAGGGCAGGCCTTCAACCCAGACCAGGCGGCCATGGTGTAACAGCAGCACGGGACCTCGCCAGGGTCCTGGAGCGGGTGCGATTCCCGCTGGCCGCTCCATGCGGGGTTGTCCGAGAAGCTAGGTGCCTGGCCTCCGACCAGGATAGAGGGGAGCGTTACCCCTACCCCGCTCCAACGCCGGCGTAGCCCAACGGAAGAGGCGCCGCACTCAGAATGCGGATCGTGTAGGTTCGAATCCTACCGCCGGCACAGACAGCGGGGTACGGCTCTGGGAGCCGGGGAGTCCCATAAGCTCCCATAAGGTGGGTTCCGTGCGCTTCCATTATTGGAGGCGCTCGCCCACCCCCGCTACGATTTGATTTGCACCCCGTTCGTCTAAAAGAAGGATCTCCCGTTTTCAACGGGAAGATGCGGTGGCAGGATCCGCACGGGGTAGGGCCTCTTCGTCTAATGGCAGGACGCCCGGTCCTCAGCCGGGAAACGGCGGGTCAGTACCGCCAGGGGCCGCCAATTTGCCGCCATAGCTCAATGGCAGAGCGATCGCATCGTAAGCGAAAGACCCCGGATCGTTACCGGGTGGCGGCTCCGGGAATTTGCAAAGGAGAAAACGCAATGACTCACACGCTGGTCCTGAATCGGAATTTCTACGCCGTCCACATCGCGGACTGGCGCAAGGCCGTTTCCATGGTCTATCAAGGCCATGCCGAGGTGGTCGATGACGAAATGGCGACCTACGACTTCGGGTCCTGGACCGAGCTTTCCGCCCTGATGGCGGAGCACCCGGCGGGTTTCGTGCACTCGACGTCCCTGCGCATCGCCGTGCCTGAGGTGATCCGCCTGACGCGCTACGACCGGCTGCCGCGCCGGGAGGCGGCGTTCACGCGCCACAACATCTACGAGCACTACCGCTACCGGTGCTGCTATTGCGGAGGGCGTTTCCCGACGCGCGAACTGAACCTGGAACACGTCGTGCCGCGGTCGCGCGGCGGCCTGACGAACTGGGACAACATCGTGACGGCGTGCATCCCCTGCAACGGACGCAAGGCCGACCGCCTGCCCAAGGAGGCAGGGATGAGGCTGCTGGTCAAGCCGTCCAAGCCGCATTGGGGGGGAGCGCGTCCGTTCACGGCCCGCCCCATCCCCATGCGCGAGAGCTGGCAGAAGCTCATCGATCGGGTGTATTGGGAAGGGGAATTGGAGGATTGATGGCAAGCGGTGGCATTGCCGGGGCGAATTTGGTAGGGTGAAGAATCCCGCTATCGCCTTCGACTCCCCCGTCGACATGATGCCTCCCGGCGCCGAGATGACGTGATGGAAAAGTGGTCGATCGACGCCGTCCGCGAGGAAGGCGTCATCAAGCGGCACCGGCTGTCGTTCAAGGGGGACCTCAAGGACATCCTCGGGGTCATCCGGGAGTTCGGCTTCAAGTGCGGGAGGCCCGAGCGCACGGATGCGGCCGGGGGATTTAATTTTCGCATCACGCTCACCGGTCTGTCCGAGGACGAGATGAGCAAGCTGCGCAAGATGCTGCCGCAGCCGGCGCCCGCGCCCGCCGCGGCCAGGGAGCCTCAGGCCCCCGAACCCGCCCCGGTTCCCGCCCAAGAATCCCTCGCCGCTCCGCCGGCCCAGGTCGGCCCCGCTCCGCCGTCGAGGCCCTTCTGGGGGCTGGACCTCGCCTCCGATCCGAAGTGCACGCTGGACAACACCCTGGTGGGCCCCTATAATAGGTTCAGCTGCGCCGCCGCGGCGTCCGTCGTGGAGGCGCCGGGCCAGATGTACAACCCCCTGTTTCTCTTCGGCGGACCCGGGGTCGGCAAGACCCATATGCTCAGGGCCATCGCCAACGGCCTGGAAACGGCGCTGGGCGGGCCGACCCTGCTCACCTCCGGGACCGGGCTGGTCAACGCCGTCACCCGCAGCCTCGCGGAGGGAAAGGTCCCGAAGCTCGAGAAGCACGCCGCGGGGCTCAAGGCCCTGCTGGTCGACGACCTGCATCTGCTCAACCTCACCGACGCCAACAAGGCGGTTGTGGCCAAGATCTTCGCCGCCTTCTTCGGCAAGAAAAAGCAGGTCGTGCTCACCTCGCTCTATCCGGCGCGCGCTCTGGGAGAGGTGGAGGAGGGCCTCGGGATATCATTCGCCAAGGGCTGGTCGGTGAACATGAAGCTCGCGGGCGGCGAGGCTCGCAACGACATCGTCCTGCGCGCCTTCAGCGGGATGGGCGTCGATCTCACCAACGAGGAGGCCGGCAAGTTCATCGACAGGCTGGACAAGAATTACCCGGATTTCCCCCGCTGGGTCAGGCGCTTGACGCTTCTGCGCGAGCGCCTGCAGGTCCCGGCCGGCGCCGGGGCGTTCGACAAGCTGCTTGAGGACCTCTTCCCCGCCGCTCCCGCCGAGACGGCGGAGGCCCTTCCTCTCCCTCAAGAAGTGGAGGAGGCCCGCCGCTTCACGCCTCCGGCCCCGCAGCCCTCGGCGAAGAAGCTCGCGATGGTCCTGCCCCTCGGACAGGAGAATCTGGCCCCCTGGGTCACGGCCCGTCTCTACGACGCCGCGCGCGACTACTCTTTGGACGTCTCCTTCCAGCAGGTGCACTTGGGCAGCTACGACGCCAATAAGCCCCTTGGCGCGCCGTTTCAGATCGGCGACATGTGCCGCGGGGCCGGCGCGGACGTGGCGCTCGTGGTGGGCACTCCGGAGTCCTCCGAGTTGAGCGGCCGGCAAGGCGAGTTTTGCCACGTCGTGGGACATGTCCTGGGGGACCTCGACATCTCGATGGGCTGGCTGCCCCACGCCGGGATTCGGGGCGCGGCCGACTATTTGCGGGTCCACTTGGACTTCACGGCAAAACCGGAATGACCCACTCGGTCCCCGGTCCGTCCGCCGAGTGGCCTCCGGGAAAGCTCCTGCTTGACGATTTCCGGGTCGAGCGCCTGCTCGGCCGCGGCGGCATGGGAGCCGTGTATCTGGTCAAGAGCCGCTCTACCGGCTCGATGTTCGCCCTGAAGCGGATTCTGCCGCAGTATTTTGAGAAAGACCAGCAGAGGCAGGCCTTCATCGACGAACTCAAGAACTGGATAGACCTGCCCGTGCATCCCAATATCGTGCCGTGTCATTTCTTCCGGACCATCGAGGGGGGGATCGCCATCTTCGCGGGGCATGCCGAGGGGGGAAGTCTTAAGGATTGGATAGCGGCGGATGCCGGCCGGTCTCGCCGTCTTTATGCCGGCGGCCCCTCCGAAGCCTTGAAGCGGATACTCGACATCTCCATCCAGTTCGCCTGGGGCCTTGAGGCCATCCATGCCAGAGGGCTGGTCCACGGGGACGTCAAACCCGCCAACGCCCTCATGACCCGAAGCGGCGTGCCGATGGTCGCTGACTTCGGCCTCTCCAGGGCCATTTCCCTCGTCGGCCGGACGTCGACCTCCGGCGGACGCCGCGCGTCGGCGGGCGCCACGTGCCAAGGGGGGACGCCCGCCTATTGGTCCCCCGAACAGTCGCGCGGCAGCAGGGTCACCTCGAAGACCGATATTTGGTCCTGGGGGCTTTCGGTCCTGCACATGTTCCAGGGCGACGTGACTTGGATGTCGGGCGCCGACGCCCTCGAGGCTCTGGAGGCTTATGTGCGCCAAGCCGGCGAGGCGGGGTCAACGTGCCCGCCGGTTCCCATCCCCGCGGGCGTGGCGGATGTGCTTCGCAAATGCGTCCAAGAAGACGTCTCGATGAGGTGGGACAGCATGGCCGAGGCGGCGCGGACTCTCATCGCCGTCTGCGCCAAGCCCTGGGGCCCCTACAACCGGCGGATGCCCGCCGTCGAGTCGGGCGGGGGGACCGCCGCATCCGACCGGAGGACTCAATTCGGGGGGTCTTGGGCCGATCCGCGCAAATGGTTGAGAAAGGCGCTGGGGCTGGGGGGCGGCGACCCCCGGGAAGACGACGCGCCTCCGCCGCCGCCAGGCGCCTCCCGCAAGGCACTGGCGATCGCCGACCTGGCCGTCTACGAACAGGCGTTTGTCATCTATGACCGGTTGATCGCCTCGGGACGGGCGGATGTCCGGCAGGATTTCACCGTTCTGTGCGCGGAGAAGGCCTGGGTCCATTGGTTCCTGGACGACGGGCCGGGCTTCCTTGCCATGTATGACCGCGCCATCGCGATTCGCGAGCGCTTGATCCAGGAAGGCCGCAGAGAACTTTCCGAGGGCCTGGCGAGCTGCTACCTGAACAAGGCCAATGCGGTGGGCAAGTTGGGCGACCATCGCTCGGCGGCGCGGCTCTATGACCTCGCCACCGCCCTCTATGAGCGCCTGGTCATGAAAGAGGGCCGCAAGGAGTTGTCCGACAACCTGGCCAAGGGCTACATGAACAAGGCCAATTCAATGAGGAGCTTGGACGATCACCGCGCGGCGCTGAAATACTTCGACCGCTCCATCGCGTTCCTCGAACCTCTTGTCATGCGAGAAGGCCGCCATGAGTTGTCCAATGCCCTCGCCATGTGTTACGCCAACAAGGCCGGAGAGTTGAACCTCCTGGGCGACCATCGCTCGGCCGTCGGGCTTTTGGACCGCGCCAGCGGCATCCTCGAGCGCTTGGTCGGTCCGGAAGGGCGCAAGGAGTTGTCCAACGACCTGGCGGGCTGCTACAACAACAAGGCCGGCGCGGTGAGGGCTTTGGGAGACCCTCGTGCGGCCGCGCAGCTTTGCGATCGCGCCATTGCGATCCGGGAGCGCCTGGTCAACCAGGAAGGCCGCAAAGAATTGTCCAACGACCTGGCAAGCTGCTACAACAACAAGGCCGGCGCGGTGAAGTCCTTGGGCGACCCTCGCGCGGCCGTGCAGCTCTACGATCGCGCCATCGCGATCCGGGAGCGCCTGGTCAACCAGGAAGGCCGCAAGGAGCTGTCCAACGACCTGGCCGCCTGCTACAACAATAAGGCTTTCGCGGTGGGGGCCTTGGGCGACCCCCTTGCGGCCGTGCAGCTCTACGACCGCGCGATCGCGATCCGGGAGTCCCTGGTCAACGAGGAAGGCCGCAAGGAGCTGGCCGACGACCTGGCCTTGTGCTATGGGAAGAAGGCCGATTCGATCGCGGCCTTGGGCGACCAGCGTTGCGCCCTGCGGCTCTATGACCGCGCTATCGCCATCTTGGAACCCATGGTCGCCGGGAAAGGCCGGAAGGACCTGGCCGGGAGCCTCAAGAAATTTCAGGCGGCGCGCAAGAGCCTGGCGGGAAAGGCGGGCGGGACCTAGCCCCCTCCCGGGCGTGGCCATGGCCGACGGCGTGTTGTCGGCCGAAGAGATCGCCCACATGGGAGAGCTCTGCGACCGCCTGCGGGAGCCCCGGGAGACTCTTCAGAAGCGGCATTGGGAGCGGCTGGCCGCCATCGGAACCGGCGCGGGCTCGCCTCGGCCGTGGGCCGGACGCAGCGGCCCACGGCGGCGCAAGCCTCCCAGGGGGCTAACCGGCGTCCCCCTCCGAGGGGGCCGCCAATAGACCCACAGGGGCCGACCTCATGTTGGCCTACGGCGGTGAGGTTTTAAGGGCGCGCTGGAAGATTGCAGGTGGCCGGCCGGCTCAATTGAGCCGCAGGGAACTCCGCCCGGGCGGAGTTCTACCTGCGCCTCCAATAATTGGAAGCGCAGGCCTGGCACCGGTTCAACACCCGCGAGAATTTCACCGGGACGCAAACTGGCCCATGTTCCGCCGATTCGACCGCAACGTTGGGGAGGCACATCGTCCCCGGCAGGATGGGCCACGGCTACCTACAAATTTTCAGCGCACCGTGACTTTCTGATGCCAAACTTGTAGACTGCATTTACTTCGATCGTTGTTGGGTCTAACGGTCGGGCGTCGTGTGTCCGTGGTCTTGGTTATTGACCTTTCGGAGCGGCTGCTGAATCCCGGCGACGGGAGCGCATCCGCGTTCGTCTCAATCCGATAAGGTCGTCTGCCAGCTCTTCCATGACCGCGTTGGGTGCATGCTGGCCATCTGACAACGCGGCGCTCGATGTCGCATCCCGGGATATCAGTCGCCGGGTGGCAGCGTTTTACATGTTCCGAACTCATCGTCTTAGAATCCCCCGTAACCTTAATAGCATCCCTCGCGCGGCTCCCCCTCATGTCGGCGAAGCGGCTTTGTCCAACAGGTTTTTATCCGTCATGCTGGCGCACGACGGATAAAACCCTATCCGTTATGTGCACTGATCATGAAAAAGACGATTAGTGGGGGATGCCTTTGTGGCGGGGTTAGGTATCGCGTGACTGGGCGATTTCTTCGGGCAGGCCATTGTCATTGTCCCCGCTGCAGAAAACATTCCGGAGCCGCAGTCTGTACTCAAGGAAGGGTCCGACGGGAAGACTTTAAGCTGTTATCAGGAGCAAAACTTATTCGCAGTTTTCGTCCCGGCGATGGAGCCGTGAAGGCATTCTGTCGTATTTGCGGCTCAAGCTTATTTGGCGGAACCTGGCCGAAAGGGGATGAGGTGTCAATTCGTCTTGGGACGATAGAGGGAGATCCCGGAATTCGTCCTCAATACCACACATTCGTCGCCCTTCGTGCTCCATGGGACAAGATTCATGACAAGTTGCCCCGTTACAAAGGGGCGTACCCAAATTCTTCTGCAAAAGCGGCACATAACCAAGCGCTTGAGCGGACGGCGACCGGTAAGGTGACTAATAGTCGCCGCCGCTCAGCGTGGCGTTAGCGCTCGGGGGATTGCGAAGCCATTCGCGATGTCAGGGATCCTAATGACTCATGAAGTGAGTCGCGTATCGGTCAACAAGGTCGCGGATCATTCGCTGGTACTTCGCATGATTGCGACGCGCCTGTTTCTTGAAAAAGGCCACGCTGCGGCGGGACAGGGCCAGGGTGACCTTCACTTCGTCTCGAGGGGCAGCCAACTCGCCAGGCGGCGGGAGGATATCTTGAATCCGGGTCAGCTTGCCAATCGGCATGTCTAGATCAATTCTCTTTCCCATAATGAGCCTCCCCCTTCCGCCAGTAGCCCGCGCCAAATATTCTGAACTTTCCACCTCGAAAAACGAACCGGACCGTCATCACCTTGCCGTCAACCTTGCCGAGGCAGAACATTCGCGGTTCTGCGTCGCTATGTTTGGAATCGGTGTAAATCTGACGACGCGGATCATCGAAAGCTCTTGCGGCGGTCACAAAATCAATGCCATGCTTCTCAATGTTGGCCAGCTCTTTGTCGACGTCCCAGATGAAATCGCCGGAGCTGAAGTCCACCCAAGCTAGTGTAACATGAATATGGTGTATAGTCAATATTATCGTCCATATTACTCATGAATGGCCGAGCGCTAACCATCGGATAGAGCTGACGGGCGCTTCTTTTGCAAGGAAGCTGATAGCGCCCGCAGCTCATCCGCGGCGTTGAAGCTGTAGGAAAATGTCAAAGTGCAATAAAATGCAGAATCGCACGAAAAGTTTTCGCACGAGGATGCCCCAGGTGAAACGATTCGATGTCAGGTCAGGTGTTTCGACCCTGAAATCGTGATTCAAAATTCCAGAAAGGGGATTTTCCTACAGCTTCGTTATGTTCATACGCGGCCGGCCGGGAAAGGAACCAAAGCACGAGGTCAGGAAATGGCGGAACGGCGAAGAAGGGTTTTTTGAGGAGGAGGTCCGGTGTTCTCGCAAACTGGCTGCGAAAGCTTTCTCCGCAAGCCCTATAATG
>CAYJXJ010000145.1:0-11963 GCA_964374095.1 uncultured Elusimicrobia bacterium | reverse complement strand
TCGGGCTCCTGCAGCGCGAAGCGCGGGACGTCGATCTTGGCGGGAAGCCCCGGGGGCGGGGTTTCGGCGTGTGTCAGCGCGGCGAGGAGGAGGGGGATGACGGTGGTCATGGAGGCATTGTACCACGGGCCCGAACGCCCGCTCTGGGCCCTTGGTCCCAGCGGCGGGCTGGAAATGGGCCCACCAATAATGCCAGACTGGAACTTATGAAAGGAAAGATTTCCCTCTGTGTCGCCGCCGTCCTTCTCTGCGGGCCGGTCCATGCCGGTCCCTTCAACGAATTCGACCAACGCATACTCGGCAGCCTCATCAAGCCCATGGCCCTGGACCTGGGGGGACTCATGGGAGCCGTGTCCTTCCACACCGGGCAATCCCTGGGTGTTCCGGGCTTTTCGGCCCAGGCGAAGGGCGCGGTCCAATCCACCCCGGATAAGAACAACTTGGTCCTGCGCAACACCGGGGTCAAGACCTTCGGAATACCCGTCCTGGAATTGGGCGTCGGCCTTCCCTTCCGCATCGACGTGATCGCCCATGGGATCAAGGCCGAGGGAATCAGCCTGTTCGGCGGTGGGCTTCGCTACCAGATATTCAAGGCGGGCTTGATCACGAAGTTCCTGCCCAATGTCGGCGTCGCGGCCTTCGGCGACGTGATGACGCATGACGCCTTTCGGGCCCGGCACTTCGGCCTCAACGCCGCGGCCTCTTGGGACTTGCCCCTCGTGGACCCCTACGTCGGCGCCGGCTACGACGCGACGACCCTCAAGGTCAATTCGGCGACGACCGTGGGCGTGACGGGTTTGACGGCCTCGGCCGTGGGTTCGCGCTTCACGGCGGGCGTCGAGGCGACTCCCTTCCCCTTCCTGCGCGTGGACGCCGCCGCGCTGCTGCTGCACGGCATACCCGGCGGGCACTTTTCCCTGGGCGCGAAGTTCTGAGGCGCTATCCTTCATCAGGAATTGACGCGGGCGCGGCAGAGGGATGAGTGATGCATGACGCGGAACGGGAGGCGGTGGCGCGCATGCTGGTTTCCGTCGCCATGAGCGACGGCCAGATCGGTTCCCCTGAACGCGAGCGCCTCGCGCGCCTCTGCCGGGGCCTGGGCGTCGCGCCGGCCGCCCTCGACGGCATCATCGCCGAGATCTCCCGCGACGGGCCCCTGACCCGAATCCCGGTTCCCGAGGACGATGCCGGGAAGGCGCAGATCCTCCGCAGCATGGTGGAGATCATGCAGGCCGACGGACAGATCGGCAAGGATGAGCTCGACTACTGCCTGAAGGTCGCCCAGCGCTACGGCGTGTCGGCCGATGCCGTGCGGCGGATGGTGCGCGATCAAATCCTCGGCGCCGTCCCCGCGGCCGTCCCGCAGCCCGCTGCGCGCGCGCCCGAGTCCAAGCCGAACCGGCCGCCTCCCGGGAGCCAGGGGGGCCCCTGGCTCGACGCCGCCCGGTCCCTGATCGGGAGAATCCGGGGCCTGGATGTCCGCCTCGCGGCGGCCATGGTGATCGTGGCCTTGGCCGGCTCGGCCTACGCCGTGAGCGCCGCCGTGGGGTTCTGCCGCGAACACATCGGCTACCGCCGGGCCGTCAACTCGGGGAGCGCCGCGGACTTCGACGCCTACCTCGCGGCCCATCCCTCCGGCCGCCATGTCCGCGAGGTTTCCGAGCGCCGGGACGACCTGCGCTTCTCGACGGCGCGCGACGCGAAGGAGGCGCGGGCCCTGGAGTCCTACGTGGATGCCAATCCCTCGGGCCGCCACGTCGCCGAGGCGCGCGCGTTGGGCGCGGACCTGCGCTACGCCGAAGTCTCCGGCTCCGGCCTCGAGCCCCAGCTCGAAGAGTTCCTGGCGCGCTACTCCTCCGACCCGCGGGCTCCCGAGCTCCGCTCCCGGCTGGAGGATATCCTCTGGGAGGGCGTCCGGGCCTCGCAGGACGAGGCCGCCGTGACGGCCTTCCATAAGCGCTTTCCGAACGGCCGCTACGCGCAGCGCGCCGGCGACCTCCTCCAATTCCTGGTCTACCGTCGGGTCTTCGCCTCACGCGACATCACGCAGGTGAACCGCTTCCTCGCGGGGGAGTCGATCAACAGGACCTACCGCGACAGTCTCCTGCGGGTGCGGGGCGAGATTTGGGACGACGCCATCACGGACTACGCCGAGAACGCCCGGCGCCTGGGCGCCGCGGGGCCGCGGGTGCGTTTCTTCCGGGCGATGCTGACGCACATGCGCGACGCCGGGGATGGCGAGGTGGGAATCGCCATCTCGGGGAGGTTCGACCTGACGGACTTCGCGGACATCCCCGCGGATGCCCGCGGGGCGTGGGACCGACTCCAGGAGGCCTACAATGAAGATCTGCGCAAGGAGGGAAAACCGCCCCACCCTTTGCCCAGCGCCAAGCCCCCGGCCTCGCTCAAGGGCTCCTTCACTCCCGGCGACATCGACGGGCTCAAGGCAGTCCTCGCGGCGAATATCGAGGGGGCCATCCGCAAGGAATTCGGAGACAAGCTTTTCCGGATCGTCCGCAACCCTTCGGCGGAGAACCGGCGCGGGGCCGCGCGGCTCGAGGTCGACTACGTGATCGCCAATGTGTGGCACGTCCTCAGAAACGGGTTGCGAATGCCGGATCTCATCTCGGTTTACGACAGCACGACGTCGGGAGGCGTGGAAATCTCCTCGAAATTCAGCCACTACCGCCTGAACACCCAGATCGACTGGAAGGTCTCCCTGAGCATACCGCAAACCTCCCAGGCGCACTCCTTCACCGCCGCCACCTCCTCCAAGCCTCTCAAATATAAGGAAGGGGAACAGCCTTACGCGCTCGCGACCCGCAACGCCTTCGCCGAATTCGGAACCGAGATCGCCAACCGCTTCGGTCTCTCCGCCGCGGACCCGGAGTGATGGAAATGCCCGGACTATTCTGTTATCCTTGACGCGGGGCTCCCATGGAACTGCTCAGCGAAGGCCAGGTCATCCGCGGCACCTACGAGGTGGAGCTCCTGCTCGGCGAAGGGGCTTTCGGCAAGGTCTACCGCGTGCGCCACAAGTTCCTCGGCCTTCAGTCCATGAAGGTCTTCAAGGCGGCCGGGATGACCGCGGCGGAGATCGAGGGCCTTCTCTCCGAGGCGGTGCTCTTGTCCAAACTCAACCATCCCAACATCATCCGCGTTTTCGACGCCGATATCGCGGAGGGTCCGGGGGGGATGTTTGGCTACTTCACCATGGAGTACGTCGCCGGCGGGAGCCTCGACCGCTACTGGCAGTCCCACGGGGACAAGCTCATGCCCGTGGAGACCGCCGTGGATGTCGCCCGCCAGATCTGCCGGGGCCTCGTCGTGGCGCACGGCCAGGACCCGCCGATCGTCCACCGCGACATCAAGCCGCAGAATGTCCTGGTCGGCTACGACGCCGAGGGCCTGCGCGCGCGGGTCAGCGACTTCGGCCTCGCCAAGCGCGCCAATCCCATGACCCAGCACCTCAGCGCCAAGGGGACCCCCTGGTTCAAGCCTCCGGAGGTCTTCCGCGGCCCCCGGGCGGACATGGACTCCCGGGCCGGCGACGTCTGGGCCGTGGGTTCGACCCTCTACCTCATGCTGACGGATCGCCTCCCCTTCGACTCGATCCGGGGGGCCGGGGCGGATGTCTTCGACCCCCGGCGCTTCGACGAGGACCTGATCCCGGCGAAGTCTCACAACAGCACGGTCAACGCCGCCCTGGAGCGCATACTCGTCCGCGCGCTGGCCAAATCCCCCGATGACCGGCACCCCACGGCGCGGGAGCTTCTCGATGAGCTGGAGGCCTGGAGGCCGGGGGGAGACGGCTCCCGCGCGGGGCGCTCCGCGGCTCCCGCGGACATCGGCAAGGGCGCGCTCGGCGCCCACCGCGGCGCCGACGAGGGGCAGGCGCGCCGGCTCGTCGCGAGCGCCATGAGCGCGGCCCGCAACCCGGGCGGTCTGGCCGAGGCCTCCGACCTCCTGGAAGCCGCGATCAACGCGTGGCCTCCGCTCGGGCAGGAGTACGCCTACCGCCTGAAGCTTTGGCGGCGCGGCATCATGATGTAGCGCCATGGTCACGCCGCAGCAGGTCGCCGATTACATCCGCAAGTACAAAGATTCCTTCTCGATCGAAGCCCTGCGCCAGGGACTCGCGAAGCAGGGCCTGCCCGATGCGGTGATCTCGGAGGGGATGCGCTTGGCCCTGGCCGCGGCCCCGGCCGCGGCCCCGGCCGCGCCGGCGGCGCCCGCCTTGTTCCTCGAAGGCGGCGTCCCCCATTGGCGGGCGCGCATCGCGACCTTGCAGGAGTTCCGCGGGGTGCGCAAGACCATCGAGTTTCGACTCTGCTGCATGCCCGCCGGGGCGGTCGTGTGCTGGATCTTGAGGATTTTCAAGGACCCCCAGAACCCCTTGCAGCTATGCCAGGTGGCCGACCCCCGCGACGCCTGGACCCGGCCGGTGCTGGAGTCCCTGGTCCAGGGCGGCAAGCTCGTCGTCCGCCTGGAGGGCCCCCAGGGCGGCGAGGGCCTCCTGCTCCCGGTGCCCTGCGACACGACTAAGCTGGCCCGGCTGCTGGCCCAAGCCTCCTCCTACAACGGCCGCCTCTCGCGCCACGATGGACCCGCCGCCCTGCGCGAGTTCGTCGCGGCTTTCGCGCCCGTGTTCCAAAAATCCGGCTTCGACGCGGCGTGGGACCAGGTCCAGGTAGCGGCCGCCAGGGTCACCCGGGGGGAGGATGGCTCTTCCCAGCCCGTCCTCGGGGCCCAGGAGGAGCTCGACGCCGTGTCCTCGATTTTCGAATCCTCCCCCGGCCCGATATCCGCCGGCGCCGAGTCCGGCGCCGATGAGGAGTTCGAGCGCGTCGTCGGCGGGCTGGGCCCCGACCTCTACGAACGAAACGTCTTCCGGGCCGCGGAGCTCTTGCCGGACGCCCCCATCGCGGAGCTGCGCAAGCGCCTTCAGTTCATGGAGATGGCCGTCCGGACCGGCTCCAAAGTTCCCGCCGGCTCCTTTCGGGTCCTGCCCCCCGCGGGCGAGGCCGCGGCGAAGGTCCTGCGCGAGGGCGTGGAGCGCGTGCAGGACCCCTGGCAGCGTCTCGTGGAGGAGGTTTTCTGGTTCTGGCCCGCCCCCGACGCCGCCTCGAAGCAGGCCTTCGGCGCCCTGGCCGCCGGCGACGCGGCCGGGGCCGCGAAGGTCTGGGAGGGCGAGCGCTCCTCCGGCGCCGCCGGCGACCTCGCGGTCCACAACCTCGCCGTCCTGCACCACCTGAGCGCCCTCTCTCTGGAGAGCGGGAAGGAGGCCCAGCGCCGCGACGCGCATTGGAGCGGCGCCGTGGAGTGCTGGAACGATGTCTTGGCCCGCGATGCCTTCTGGAGCCTCCTGGCCTCCCGCATACGCCGGCTCGGGGACCGCAGGATGGGGACCTCGGCGGCGGCCTCCCTGCGCCGTCTCCTGCCCAAGGCCCTGCTCTCGGTGAGCGCCGGGCTCATGGTCAAGGCCGCCGAGGGCGCCGACGGGGAGGGGGCGCGCCGGCACGCGGGGCTCATGCGGGCCATTGAGGCCGGGGACGCCCAGGAGGCGGTCCTGGCGCTCGCGGCCAGGCCCCTCTCCGACCGGGTCAAGGCCCTCTGCGACGCGGCCCTGGAGGACTTGGACAACGACGTGGGACAGGGCTACGAGATTTCCCGGAGGCTCATGGCTCAGGCCGAGCCGCTCCTGGCCGTGATGGAAAGCCTCTTTCCCCAGGGCGGGGCCGCGCGCGACGCCGCGCGCGACCAGGTCGCCGAGACGATCCGGGCGGCCGTGATCAAGTGCGGGAACCTGGAGGAAAACCGCGCCCAGGGAGAGCAGGACCTCGACCTCTACCTGGCGGCCCTGGGGATCGCGGCCGGGGAGCAGACCGGCCGCAGGCTCGAGGAGTGCGTCAAGAACATCAAGGAGTTCCTTGAGAAGCAGAAGGACGCCGAGGAATTCAAGCCCCGGGAGTCGCTCAACCATGGCCGCGCGGCCAACCCCAAGGACGCGGACTTCTTCTGGCCGCCGCCTCCGGAGATCGGGCCGGTGCTCTCCGCGCAGACCTCCCTTGACGGCGGCAACCAGCCCAAATCGCTCTCCACGGCCCTGCTCGGCCTGGCGCCCTGGATCGCCGTCGGCATTGGCCTGGGTGTTTGGGGCAGCGGGATCGACGGGGAAGGCTTCTTCACCCTGCTCCTGAGTTCTCTCCCGCTCGTCGCTGTCTGGAAGCTCTGGTTGCCTTGGACGCGGTTCTCCCAGAGTCTCACCTATATCGGGACCAAGGGCGTGGCCCGCGCCTCGTTTTGGTACGACCGCGGCCGCGTCCGGTCCGAAGTCTTCCTGTTCGTCAGGTTCGCGGAGCTCTTCACCGCCCGCACGCGGCATTTCTATAACTACGCCTACACGCACACGGATTACAGCTTCCGGTGGTCCGGCAAGCAGGCATTCTCCGTGTCGGGCTCCTACCGGGCGGAGGACTCGCGCCCCCCGGCCGCGGACGGCTATCACTTCGGAGACGCCGCGGAGGACGCCTGGACCCGGCATCTGCTCGCGCACGCGGAAGGCGTCATCAAGAAGGAGGGGTCGTTCCGATTCAACGTGAGCGGTTCAAGCGTGATTTGGATCGCCGTGGGGCCCGGCTTCATCGAAGTGCCGGTCGACGGAAAGGCCCAGCGCTGGAAGGCCGCGGACATCGCCCGGGTCGCGCTGACGGGCGCGGAGGTCAAGATCACCCGCAACGACGCCAAGAGCGGGTGGTTCAGTTCGAGCGGGACCGTGACCTTGAGCCAATCCGGCGTCGCCAACGTCCAGGTCTTCCTCGCTCTCCTCAAGGGGGTCGCCGGGGTGGCGATCGCTTAGTATCCGTTCCGGGCGAGGCCGATGTCGCGCCCGAAGAATAGGCCTGTTGTTTTCGCACCTTTTCGTTGACCGCCTGGGGAGGGATTGATAGCATCCATCAAGTCATCCCCGAACCATGGACGCCGGTCGAGATCGTGGTTCTGGACGCGGGGCTCCCGGGAATGGGCGGCCGCGACGTGCTGCGGGTCATGCAGAAGGATTCGACGCTGAGCGCGTCTTCTTCGATTTGAAGTTGGCGCCGAAGCTGGAGCGGTTCTACACCGCCAATCCCAACGGCGTCGCGATGCAGCTCTACGCGGCCTCGATGGTTTAACGCCTTCCGGGTCGCCCAGGGGCGCATCGTTCAACAGCATGGGATCGCGCCGTAAGACATTTCGCCGGCCAAGCTCTTCCCGAAGCCGGCGGAGGCTTCCTCCAATCTGGCCGGCGCCGAACAGATGCTGCTCGTCATGCGCCGGCTCAATCGCGGAGCCAAACTTCGCGAGCCCAACCCCGTGAATCTGCCTTTGGGGCGCACTACCCTCCAGGCGATACTCGTGCGACGACGCAAAGGCCATCGTCGCGGGCGGTACTTCTGTCGGGGGAGAAACCTCTGGAAGTCGCTGGCCCATGGTAGCGGGGGTCAGAAATTAACTTAGGAGCAATGGCTGTTAAACTATTCGTACTTCCCGGAGAAGTGCGAACTCGGCTAGTCCCAACCAGCATTTTCCAAGGAGTCAATTTCACCCGCCGAGTCGGCCCTTTGACAAATCTCTAGAGTCCCTGCTGATCGCCTTCGGCTTCGGGTGGCACGACCGGCCCCGGAGCATCGGGATGATCCCGGCGTGTTCCCGAGGTCTGGGTCTTGAGAAATCTGGCAACTCCGCTATACTAGTTGGTAGTAAACGGCAACAACCGGAATCCAGGAGGCAGGTTTTTTTTGACGCGTAAAGTAGCCGCATACCGGACGCGGTAGCGTCCGGTACTGGGCCGCATATGGAATCCTGTTGCGGCCCGGTAAGGCAGTCATCATCTGCGAACGCCGAGACCGGATGATGCGGGGGTCCTCCCCGTCGAGAGGCCGCTGAGAGTGCGGTTCGGTATTGCCGTCCCCCTAGTTCTTGCCGCTGCTCTGCGCCGAGCTCAGGCACTGGCCGGTTGCGCGGTCCTGCTGGCCCTCGCATTTTTCAAGCCCCCTGAGAGCGGCGCCGACCAGGTGGCCAACGAGTGCTGGCACCGTGACCACCGCCCTCCATTTCCTCAAGCATGAAGACAGATACTACAGCGGAGGGACGTGTTGCGACTTCCCCCTCAATATCGGGATTCTGTCGCCTTGCGATGACCTTAGGGACGTGGCCAGAGCCACCTTGACGGGTCTTCCCGGTGGGAATTGCAGCGTCAGCTTCCTGGGCATCGGTGGCTGCCCTTCGGACACCCCCGCCGACGGCCGCCAAACCGCCGTGATCCAGTGCCAGAAAAGGGACAACGCCGACGGCACCCCGGGGGCCTTATCCACGCCTGTGAGCATCGCCTTCACCCAAGACACCACGCCTCCGGTGGTTGAGATCTTCGCGCCGGCGGAGAACCAGGTCTTCGGGCTGGAGCCCGTCACCATCGCGATGTCCGCTCGGGACGACCTGAGCCCCGTCATACGGGTCGTGGTGAATTTCGGCGGGAAAGATTACAAGAGCCTCGGGGCTGGCATGACCGTCACCGTGCTGCCGGAGCATCTGCCGCGCTCCAAGGATCCCTCCGACCCGGTCTTCATCGGGGCCTTGGCCTTTAACGTGCTGGAGAACCCGGGCACCGCCCAACGCAGCATCTTCGTCGACGGCACGCCGCCCTCGCTGGCGATCACCAATCCGTCCAACGGCGCGACGATCTCAAGCCTTCCCGAAATCGCTGGAACCGCCGCGGACGCTTTCGGGCTCAGGCAGGTGCTCCTGTCCATACGGGAGGACTCCACGGGCAAGTACTGGGGCGGCGCGGGCTTTGCCGTGGCGGCCGAGCCCGTGGAAACCGCGATCGGCGTCTCCGGCACGGCGGACTCGTGGTCCTACGGGGGCTTGACGGCCGCGGACCTCACCCACCTGGAGACCTACACAATCGCCGCGCGGGCCGAGGACGAAAAGAAGAACGTTTCCTCGACCGTTACGGCTAGTTTCACGGCTAGTTTCACCGTCGATCTGTGCGCGCCGGGAGGACCGACCTTCGTATACCGGGGCGTGCTGGGGGACCTCGCGGCTAGGCCCGACATCGCCTGCGTCGCCCACAACTGCGGTCGAGAAGCGCCTGTGACCGGCAACCCTCCCGCCTACGTCTTCCCGGAGATGACCGCGGCCCAGCTCAATTTCGGCATTAGGCTGGTGTGCGAGGATCCCAACAGGACGTGCCCGATGCCGGATGCGGGACCGAGGGATGATCCGTTCGGGGACGGCGCGTTCAACGCGCCGCGGGTGTTCTCGCCGCACGCGGTGAACGCGGGGGCGGACTTCGCCTATGGTCTTGATTCCGGGGTGCGGGCGGGCATCGCGGGAAAGGTGATCTTCGCCGGGGAGTTCGCCCCCGGCGAAATCGCGGGCAACACCGGGCGCGGCTACGTGGTGGCGACCGAGTCTCGGGTGCGGGACAAGTACGTCTACACGATCTATTCCCACCTACAGCCCGGGGCGGCGGTGGTTGCCGGCCAGAACGTCTCGGCGGGTCAGGTGATCGGGACGGCGGACAACACGGGAAGGGCGGGCGCGTACGCGGGCCAACCCGGGTTCCAGCCTCACCTCAACGTGGAGGTCTGGGACCCGGTGATTCCAATGCCGGTCCCGCCCGGGGCGCAGAACCTAGATCTCTATTGGCCGTGGCTCCCGAGGATGGGGCGGAGGGGAGAGGCTGTGAGGTTCAATTCAGACAGCTATTTCGCATGTAGGGACTATGGGGCTTGCCAGCCGCCGAAAGTTACGATCACCCCGCCGGTGGATGCGACGGAAGTTCAGGAGCTTGGAGGCCGGAGCAAACGCTACGATGCGGGGATCACGTTCCCCGCATCTGCCGCCGGCCTGAAACCTTGCAAAGTCACGGGGATCAACTGGAACCTCGCTCCGGAATTCCTTGGGACGCTGAGCCCTCGGACCGGCAACCTCACGGTCTTCTCTCCCCTTTCGCTGCCGGGAAGCGGGAAGGTTGTCGCGACGGCGTCCGGCCCGGGGTTCGCCCCGGTGCCAAAGGAGGCGGGCATCCTGGTGGTCGCATGCCCGCTCGCGGAGCACAACCTATTGCAGGGTCTTGTTGAGGCCTTCTGTAGGGTGGGTCGCGCATGCACAAAGGCTCCCATAACCCCCACTGCTTGCAGGGAATGGCAACAGAACTTAGCAGTTCGCCGGGAGTGCCTCAATGCTCGTATCGCTGTGACCGATAGGTGCTTCCGCGGTGTCGCAGATAAGGGGCATGCGGACGCAGTTGCAGATGAAATCACGGGAATCCAAAAGTGCGAAGAGCTTGTCGAGCAATGCACTGCAGCTGGATTCTAGAGGAGCAAGAGAGTGTCGAATGGGATTGACGTGCTCCGATTGAAGCGGCAAATTGAAGCGGCATTTGGCGAGGTCGCCTATCCGGGGGACGATATCTTCGAATCCTTTAGTTCGGAGTGGGACCGATTGAGGCCCGTGCTCACTGGCCGGGATTGGAGGCAATTGCCCGCGGATTTAATAATCGATTACGCCCCCCTGTCTTCCGGACTTTTCCCGATGACTCCCCAGGCATTTCAGTACTTCCTCCCTGGTTACCTTTGGATTTGTCTGGACAATCCGAACGACGGTGGGGTTGCCCACATTGAAGAGCACCTGCACACTATCTTTAATCCAATTCCTGGTCAAAAATGGAGTATGGACCGATTGGATCCTTTGACCCCGGCCCAACTAAGTGCAGTGATCGAGTTCCTATCGTTTCGACTTGCCGATGTTCGACGAAACGCAGAGAAGTGCGGAATCGTCTCTCCTTCGGGTGAGAATTTTGAGCGATGCATTGAGTTCATTTCGAAATTATTGGAGCAAAAACAGTGAGGGGGATTTCAGGGAGTCGGAGCATCGGACAGAAAGAGGAAATGAGGTGACCGTCGCGTGAGAATCTTTCGCGTTGGGGTGGCGTTGGCCGGACTCATCCTCCGGTCCCCGGCGCTCCACGCCCTCACTTTCGAGCTCGATCTTTCCACCGCGGGCGTCGTGATCGCCCCCGCCGGGACGGTCGACGCTCCGCCCGCGCGCGTCGCCTCTCGGCACCCCGCCTCCATGGAGGTGTTCCCGTCCCAGGTCGCCCTCATAGGCCCGGGGGAATCGACCCAACTCTCCGTAAAGGCCCGCTTCGACGACTTCAGCGTGGCGGACATCACCTCCGATCTTGAAACCTTCTACCTTTCCGATGACCCGGCTATCGCCCAGGTGGATGCCGGCGCCGCGGTCTCGGCGCTGAGCACCGGGACGACCAGCGTCTGGGTCTTCCACGGCGGCGAGGCGACGCGCCTGAAGGTATTCGTCCTGCCGGCGGGTTCAATCCTCTCCTTGGCCCCGGTGTTCAATCTCTACACCCGCGGACAGTTCGATCCGGTCCTCTTTCCGGAATCGTCGATCAATCTGTCCCCGGGTGAATCTGCCGCGATCGATGTCTTTGCGCGGACGGCCGAGCATGGCGAGCTCATGATAACCGGAGGCAGCTCTCTGGCCTTCACATCCGAGGATGCCGCCGTCGCCGCGGTGGACGCGGCAGGACTCGTCCGCGCCGTGGCGATTGGCGAGACTCACATCCGAATGGAGACCCACGGGATATCCACGCGGGCGTTGGTGCGCGTGGCCCTGGCGGATACGGCGCCGCCGGTCACGCAATTGACTCATAGCCAGGCTCCCTATATCGGAACCAGCGGCGAAATTTTCATCGCCAGCCGCGCCACCATGGACCTGCCGGCTGTTGACCCGGCCGTCGCGGGCGCCCTCACCTCCGGCCTGGATTTCACGGGTTATACCATCGACCCCGCGCTTGAGGACGTCGAGGCGTTCACGCCCTATTTCGCGGCCTCCCGCTCGGTTAGGTTTCGTTTCGACGAGGGCATCCGTGTCCTGCGCTATGCCTCGCTCGATAG
>CAYJXJ010000144.1:0-12026 GCA_964374095.1 uncultured Elusimicrobia bacterium | reverse complement strand
TTTGGCCCAACCCCCGCCGTAGCCCCTAAATTTTCGGACAGCTTCAGCTCCCTGCTGGGAGGCCGCCAGCTCGATTGCTTCGAGGGCGGTCGTCCGGTGGGGACCCACCATTTAAATCCTCGCTCAGCGGCTCTTCCTCGGGGCCTTCGCCCTCCGGGAGTGTGGAGGTGGAAAATGAAAAAGCACTGCGAGAGCGAAAAACGGTTCGGGAAGGAGGACGGCGGTACGGAGGCTAGGAACGAGATCCTGGAAAGCTTCATCCGGGACTCAGGGCAGAAGGCGTATCAGGTCGCTTACAGCCACTCGGGCAACTGCGAGGACGCCAACGAGCTTGTACAGGACGCGCTGTACCGGGTGGCGAGGGCTTGGGACAAGTACGAGGTATCGAAGCCGCTGGACGCCTGGTTCTTCACCATCTTGCGAAACGCCTTCATGGACTCGCGAAAAAGGTTCGAGCGTCGCAATGGCGTGTCTTTGGACCGCCCGCTGGATGAGGACGGCGGCGGCTCATATGCGGACCTTCTCGCCGATAGCGCGGAAAGCATCCCGCAAAGCTTGGAGCGCAAAGAAACAGTCAACACCGTACGCCGAGCCTTGGAGGGGATGCGGCGGCAGGAACGGGCCGTCCTGAAGCTGTGCGACATGGACGGCAGAACGTACGACGACATAGCGCGGAGCCTGGGAGTTCCAGCGGGGACGGTACGTTCCCGCATTTTCCGGGCGCGTCAGACATTGCGGAACCAGTCGCCGGAGTTGGCGACGCTGGTATATTAACCCAAGGAGGATAGAACGATGAACGAGCAGAAGCAGACGATGGCGGGGCCGTGGGATGGAGCGGAGGTCATTTCAGTGTACACGCGGGCGCAGGCGTTGGAGGATGGCGTCCTGGTGGACCTGACGTTATGCCGAGCTCGGCATAACGTCAGTAATACCGAGTCCAAGATAATGCCGAGTCGCGCCAGGCGTCTGCTCTTGCTCGTCGTCGAGGCCGGCGGCGATGGCGGGCCCGATGCTCGGCATAATCGACCGTGGCGCGAGCGGGGGCGAGGAACTCTTCGCTGTGACCCGGTGTCACAGACGCCATGCTGTCGGTCCCGCTTCTACCTGGGACGCTCCGCCGACTGAACGACGGCCCGCTCGCGCCTCACGTTGAGGCCTTCGCCGCATGGCTGGGTGACCAGCGCTATTCCAGGTACACCGCAGGGGACAAACTCAGGCAGGTCGCCGATTTCAACGAATGGCTTCGGCGTCGGGGTGTACCTCTGAGGGGGCTTGAGAAAGGGCGAGTCGCACAGTTCCTGAAGGCTCGCTACGGCCGAGTCGATACCGGCCACGGCGCCCGCTCAACGCTTCGGGCGCTGCTATCGAGTCTACGCCGTGCAGGCGTCGTTCCCAGCGCCGTCTGTCCCAAGGGCGGCGCGCTCGCCCGGCTCGAGCGAGGCTTCGCGAACTACCTGCTCCAGACGCGCGGGCTGTCTCCAAAAACCTTCCGGAGGTATCTCCCCGCCGTCAGGGAGTTCCTCGCGTGGCGGTTCGGGAGAACCGATCCTAAGCTGGGTCGCCTCGTCCCATCGGACATAAGCAGGTTCATCCTGGCTCATGCGCGAGCCTCGAGCCCCGCGTACGCAAAGCTGTTCGTCCGAGCTCTCCGAGCATTCTTGCGCTACGCGCGTTTCGAGGGACATATAAGGAAAGACCTTGCCCTATCGGTGCCGGCGGCAGCCGGTTGGCGTCTGTCCGCTCTGCCGGTAGCCGTATCGCCCCGAGAGGTGCGGCGTCTACTCAATAGCTGCGACCGATCAAGCGCCGTGGGTCAACGCGACTATGCCATTCTGCTTCTCCTCTGCCGCCTCGGATTGCGCGCCGGCGAGGTCGCGAACCTGGCGCTGGACGACATCGATTGGGATGCGGCCGAGCTTGTTATCCGCGGGAAGGGCGGCGCCGTGGACCGCATGCCGATCCCTGCGGACGTCGGAGCCGCAGTCGCGAAATATCTACGCGTCGCTCGTCCCCGATGCGCCTCCAGGCGCCTCTTCGTGCGGGTTCGAGCGCCCTACCAGGGCTTCCGAAGCTACAGCAACGTCAGCGAGGTAGTCAGGCAGGCGCTCGCGCGCGCCGGGATATCGTCAAGCCATCGGGGGGCGCATATCCTGCGGCATTCCCTGGCCACCCGGATGCTTCGCAAGGGGGCCTCCCTGACTGAGATCGGTCAGGTCCTGCGTCACCGGAACCTGTTCAGCACTCAGATCTACGCCAAGGTCGATCTTGCCGCCCTCAAGCGGCTTGGCCAACGCTGGCCGGAGAGACTTCATGCTCGTCCTACGTAGCGAAGCCAGGAACTATCTCGCCATGCGCCGGCGTCTTGGGTTCAAGCTGCGCTTTCTCGACAGCCTCCTGAACGACTTCGCGTCGTTCGTCGCAGCGAAGGGCAGCACGTTCATCACCACGGCGCTCGCCCTGGAGTGGGCGACGCGCGTCCCAGGAGCGAAGGCCGTTACCACCGCAAGGCGCCTGAGCATCGCGCGCCGGTTCGCTCAGCACTGCTCGTGTATCGACGACAGGAACCAGGTTCCGCCGCCATGGCTGCTACCATGGCCCTTGCATCGCCCGAATCCCTATATCTACAGCGGCGATGAGGTCAGGCGGCTGATGGCGGCAGCATCGCCTTTGCCATCGAAGTCCGGCCTGGAGCCCCACACTTATAGGACCCTGATCGGATTGCTCGCGGTGACCGGCCTCCGACGCGGCGAAGTCCTCGGTCTCGAACGCGATGACGTCGACTTGACGCGGGGCGTGCTGACCATCCAAGGGGCGAAGTTCGGGAAGTCTCGACTTGTCCCCATCCACCGCTCGACCAGACTCGCCCTTGAGGCATACTGCCGGCAGCGGGACTCGATACAGCCTCAGCCCTCGGGCCCGAGCTTCTTTCTCTCCGACTCGGGGACACGCTTGACTGCCCGGAAGGTCAACAAGATCTTCCGCGATATCTTGCGCATCAGCGGCGTCGGCGGTCGCGGAAATCGCCCTGGCCCGCGCCTTCACGACCTTCGACACGCGTTCGTCGTTCGGACGTTGATAGGCTGGTACCGAGCCGGCGCCGACGTGAATCGGCTCATGCCGGCCCTGACGACCTACGTCGGCCACGCGCGCGTCGTGAGCACGTACTGGTACATCTCCGCCGTTCCGGAGTTGCTGCGCCTGGCCGTGCGACGCTTGGAGCAAAGGAGGCCCTGTCATGAGGACCCGCGCCGACTTCCCAGGATTGCTGGAGGCTTTCTTTTCGGATCGGCTCATGCGCGACCGAAAGGCCAGCCCGCATACCATAGCCAGCTATAGCGACACGTTCCGGTTGCTGCTCGGCTTTGCCCGCGAGCATCTGAAGAAGGACCCCTCCAGCCTGGCCATCGAGGATATGACGGCGCCCCTCATCCTCGCGTTCCTCGACTCGCTTGAGAAGAAACGTGGTAATACAGCCCGCAGCCGGAACGTGCGGCTAGCCGCGATTCGGTCCTTCTTCCGCTACGCTGCTTATCGCCAGCCTGAGCAGAGCGCACTGATCCAGCGGGTCCTGAGCATCCCGAGCAAGCGTTACGAGCGTGCGCCGATCGATTTCCTCGCGCAGCCCGAGGTCGATGCGCTCTTGAGCTCACCCGACCTAAGCACCTGGGCCGGCCGCCGCGATCGCGCGTTGATCCTTCTCGCGATTCAGACAGGTCTCCGAGTATCGGAGCTGAGCGGGCTACGTTGCGAGGATGTCGTGCTCGGTTGGGGCGCCCATGTCCGTTGCATGGGCAAGGGTCGCAAGGAGCGCTGCACTCCATTGCTCAAGGATGTCACCGCCGTCATGCGTAGCTGGCTGGCTGAACGGCGAGGGGAAGCCTCCGAGCCCTTGTTTCCAAACGCACGAGGGGGCGCGCTAAGCCCAGACGGTGTAGCGTACGTGCTGGGAAGGCACGTTAAGGCCGCCAGGCGCGTCTGCCCGAGCCTCGTCCGCAAGCGGGTCTCGCCTCATGTGCTCCGACATACGACGGCCATGCGCCTGCTTCAATCCGGCGTAGACTTGGCAACCATCGCTCTTGTCCTAGGCCATTATGTGGCGAGTTCTGTTATGTGATGTGTTGGCGTTGTTGGTTGAAGAAAGAAAGCCGTCGCCGGCCGGTCCTCTTTTCTTTTTGCTTCTTTTTCTTTTCTGTGAATTGCTGTGAATGCCGGTGGATAGCGTGGACAACTTTTTCATCCACCGCCTCTGACGTTATCACGCCGGCCCCGCCGGCGGCCGGGCGCCCACCTCCGGCTCAAGTTGAAATCGGCCGCTGTTGCTTGCATCCTATGCCGAGGGGAGATCATCGCCCTCGGAGGTGGCCGTCATGCCCCAGCAGCGATGCCCTTATTGCGGCGATGAATTCGAACCCAGACCGAATGTGGCGTCCATTCAGAAGTGCTGCGGGAAGAAGCGCTGTAAAGCGAAGCGCAAGGCTGATGCTCATGCCCATTGGTTGAGCGAGAACCAGGACTACTTCAAGGGCGAGTACCGTCGAACACGGCTGTGGCTGGCCGGGCATCCGGGCTATCAGCGGCGCTACCGGGCAGAGAATCCCGATTATGTCCACAGGGACAACGAAGCTCGCCGTCAGCGTCGGATTCGGGCACTCCGGCGCGCCGATATACAAGACGCGTGGCCTCGTCGAGAAATCAGGCGAATCCAGGGGGTCCAAGGCGCCGATATACAAGACACGTGCCGGCTGCGCCTCGACGAGCTTTTGTGCGCCTTGGGGGGCTAGCCCGCGCCGATATACAAGACGCAATCGCTTCCCAATGACGCCGCGGGTTAGGATATAGGGATGGACACCGAGCTTCTCCAAAGCTATGCGAGCCACCTGAAGGCACGCGGACTGCGGTCTTGGAGGTTGTACGAACAAGCGGCGCGGCGGTTCTTGGACTGGCTCTCGGCGAGAAATATCATCCTCTCCCAAGTGGACCCCGGCCTGCTGCACGAGTATCTTTGCCACCGCAGGCCTCCTGAGCACCGTCCCGCGACCATGAAAGCCGTCGCGGACAGATTGCGGAACTTCTTCCGTTACGCTGTCTCCAAGAAACTCGCCGCCGAAGATACAACGCAGGGCGTTTCCCACCGGTGGCTCGATATCCCGGGAGGCCTCCCCGGTTATCAGGGCGTCCTGCGCCGCTTCTTCCGAAAGCCCTCCGACATCCTGAGGTTCCGCCTCCCCCTGTTCGCCCCGCATTGGGAAAGCTACCTGACGCTCCTGTTGGAGCAGGGCTACTCCCGAGGAAGCCTCCACCGGGTGCTGGAGGACAGCGGGCATTTCCATCGCTATCTCGAAGGCTCGCGCGTGCGCCGCTTAAGCCAAATCACGCCGCGGCTCGTCGAAGCTTTCCTCCGTCACAAGCAGCGGCAATTCCGTCGAGCGCACGGACGCCCTATCCCGGAGCTCTACTTGCGAAACATCCGCTCCCGGCTCAAGGGCTTCCTGGCCCACGCTTGGCGCCGCCGGCGCCGCACGCCTTCAAGATCGGACGCAACCAAGGGCCGCGCTCTAATCCCGGATAGCCTCCTCGACGCCTACCTCGATTTCTGCCGCGACCACAGGGGACTTCGGCCCATCACCCAGTCAGGCTATCACCGGGAGCTGCTGAGGCTGCGTTGCTTCCTCGGGCGCAGGGAAATCAGCGGCTTGCGAAAATTGGCCCCGGCCGATCTCGACGCGTTCCTCATGCGCCGCTCCAAATCCATGAGCCCCCGGGGCCTGCAAGGGGTGGCCACGGTCTTGCGATCCTTCCTGCGCTATCTCCACCTCCACGACCGCATCCCCCGCGACCTCGCCGCCGCCATCGTCTCCCCAAGCCGCTTCCGCGCGGATCTTCGGCCCAAGTACCTCCCTTGGCGGCAGGTTGAAAAGCTCCTGGGCAACGTCGACCGAAGCACGGCTGCGGGCAAACGGGATTACGCGATCCTCGTTCTTCTGGCCTGCCACGGGTTGCGCGCCCGCGAGGCGGCAGCCATCAGGGTCGAAGACGTCGACTGCGCCAAGCGTTGCCTGCGGCTGCGCCACAGGAAAAACGGGACCGTCGCCGACGTCCCCATCTCGGAGCGCGCCGCCGAGGCGCTGCGCGACTGCTTGAACGCGCGCCGCCAGTGCGCCTGTCCGGAGCTCTTCCTGACCGATTGCGCCCCCGTCAGACCTCTCTCGGCCGTGGCGCTCAGTTGCGTGGCTGGTCGGCACTTGCGCAGAAGCTTCGGCGGCCGGGGCGGAGCCTACGCGCTGCGGCATTCCTTCGCCAAGGCGCTCCTCGACCGCGGCGCAAGGCTCCACGATATCGGCGCGCTGCTTGGCCACAAAAGCCTGCGAAGCACCCTCATCTATACCCGCATCGCCACCGAAGACATGCGCGAGGTCGCGGACAATTACGCCGCGTGGCTATGACCTCCGGCCGCCAACCGTTCCACAGCGCTCTGGCGCGCCGCCTGCGGGACTACCTCGAGTTCAAGCAGTCGCTCGGCTATACCAGCTTCTCCAACGCCTACGTCACCAGGGATTTCGATGGCTACCTCCTCTTCCGCGCCGTGCCCTCGGCCCGCGAGATCGATGAAGGCATCGTGGTCAACTGGATGCATGCCATCCCAACCCACGCCGCCGCCACCAGAAACGCCAAGCTTCGCTTCGCCAGAGGATTCCTCGACTACCTCGTGCGTCTCGATCTGATCCAGGACAATCCCGCCCGGAGTATCCCCTACCTGAGGCAGAAAGCCTACAAGCCCTACATCTACACGCTCCAGGAAATCCACCGCATACTGGAGGCGGCCCGCGCGCTCCAGCGCCGCTACCCCAACCGCCTGACCGGCTGGACCATGGAGACCTTTGTCCTGCTTCTCTACGCCTGCGGCCTCAGGCGCGGCGAGGCCATCAATCTCAAAATCGAGGACGTCGATTTCGAGCAGGGGACCCTCTCGCTTTGGAAAACCAAGTTTCACAAGGAACGCCTCGTGCCTTTCTCGCCCGCTGTCGGGCAAAAGCTTCAAGCCTACCTGGCACGCCGCAACAAGGCTCGTTTGCCCGCTGGTCCCAAGAATCCCTTCTTCGCGCATCCCGGAGGCAAGTACAGCATGTCGGGCATCCAGCAGCGCTTCCATCTTCTTCTGGCACACTGCGGCATGGCAAAGCCTGGCCGCGGAAGGCCGCGCCTTCATGATCTTCGTCACGCCTTCGCCGTACATCGGCTCTACAAGTGGTATCAGGAAGGCCACGACATCCTCAACAAGCTTCCGCTCCTGTCGACCTACATGGGCCATGTCGACATCGAAAAAACCCAGGTCTACCTCACCATCACCCAAGCCCTGCTCCGGGAAGGCGACCGGCGCTTCCAGAGCGGCTTCGAGACTATCGCTGACAAGGCGCTCAAGCGCGCCGAAGGCTCGCCGTGAGCGCGCACCTCGACCAGCGCCTGCGAGACTTCTTCCAGGTCTATCTTCGCGACCAGCGATCGGTGAGCACGAACACGATCAAGAGCTACCGCGACACCTTCAAGCTCCTGCTCGCCTATCTCGGCTCCCAAAGACGAGGCTCGAAACCCTTGGCCATCCAGGACCTCGACGCAAAGACTGTTCTCGCCTTCCTGCGCCACTTGGAGGACCCCGTCGGCGGCCGGGGCAACTGCGCCCAAAGCCGAAATCTGCGCTTGGCCGCCGTTCAGTGCTTCTTCAAGTACATCTCCCTTCATGCCCCGGCCATCGAGCGCCAGGCAAAGCGCATCTTCGCCATTCCGTCCAAACGTGTCCCTCCCAAGGCGATGGAGTCTCTCGACCGCAAGGAGCTGGAGGCGCTGCTGGCTCAGCCGTTGACTTCTCGCGCGGACGGCGTTCGGGACCTGGCCATCCTCACCTTCCTCTATAACACCGGTGCGCGCGCCCAGGAGGCCGCCGACGCGCGCGACGGCTGGTTCGATTTGGCCAACAGGACCGTCTCCATCATCGGCAAGGGCCAACGGCAGAGGACCACGCCGCTGTGGCCTTCCACGGTTCGCCTGCTCAAGCTCTACCGCGACGACCACCGCCGCAAAGGAGCGCCCGGCGCCGCCGGCCGATTCTTCGTCAACCAGCGCGGCGGCGCCTTCACCCGCTTCGGGATACGGACCCTCGTCAAGAAGTACCTGCGCCTTGCGGCGCGCGTTTGCCCGAGCCTCGCCCGCAAGCGCCTCTCCACCCACAGCCTGCGCCACACGACGGCAGTTCATTTGCTCGAGTCGCGCGTGGACCCCAACGTCATAAAATCCTGGCTCGGCCATGCCTCGGTCAGCTCCACCAGCCGCTACCTCGACACCGATTTGAACCACAAACGCCGCATCCTCGACCAGTTCGGGCCGCCACGTTATGTGGAGAGTTCCTTGCAGCCGCAGAAACCAGGCTCCGCTAAGGAAATCCTGGGCTGGCTGCAAGAGTTGTAGACGGGAAACGGCCGGAAAGTTGGCGCGGGGGATGCAAAGACCGCCGATCTGCTATGTGTCGAGCTGTCGTTTTATGTGGCGAGTCTCATCTCTGGGCCTTTCGATGGTTGCGAACGGCCGACGAGAGGATGCTGGGGGAAGAAAACTCGCCACATAACGGGCATTATGTGGTCAGTTCTGTTATGTGGCGGTCCGCCGGAGAGCCTGAGTCCCATCGCAGGGGTCTCGTCGGAGCCTCCGTGTTATGTGCTCTGTTCCTGGCATCCGTTTCCGAGATGTCTTGAGCCGGATTGAGAGATGGTCCGACGAGAGGGGTGCGTTCGGATGACTGAAATTATGTGGCGAGTTGAGCTTTGGCAGGGAATCTGAGCGGATTTTGTCCGACGAGCATAAAAAACTCGCCACATAACGGGCATGTCTCAGTCGACACCACCAACATTTACGCCGAGGCCGACCTGGAAATGAAGGCGAAGGCGCTCGCCCGCTCCGAGATTCCTGGCTTGACGCCGGCGAATAAGATTTGGCGCGAAGAGCAGGGAACGATGGCGTTCCTGAGAAACTTGACCGCCCAGCTATAGAAGAATCCGATTCAAGTAGCCCGACTTATGTGGCGTAGAAATTAGGAGAGCGCCGGCAGGGCAAGGAGAATTTCAGCGGAGACCACATAACTGCGGCCCTAACATAATTGACGCTGTGGTACAATTGTCAGCGCACCCGCCCGCCCTCTCCACCCCCGTAGCGGAAATCGCTATAATGCCGCATGCCCGACCTCGTTGATTTCCTTAAAGCCACGGCGCAGGCCGGCGCCAGCGACCTCCACATGGTCGTGGGCAAGCCTCCCATGGTGCGCCTCCAAGGCATTATACGCCCCCTTCCCAACACCAATCCGATCAACGCCGACGAATGCAAGGAGATGATCTACTCGGTCCTATCGGAGGAACAGCGCGCCCGGTTCGAGGACCGCTGGGAGCTCGACTGCTCGGTCGTCATCCCCGGAGTCTCGCGCTTTCGCGTCAACGTCTTCGTCCAGCGCAATGGGACCGCGGCGGTCTTTCGCACCATCCTGCCCCGCATCCCCACGGCCGCCGAAATCCAGCTCATGCCCGCCATGCAGAATTTGATCGACCTGCCCAGAGGCCTGGTCCTGGTGACCGGACCGACCGGCTCGGGCAAGTCCACGACTCTGGCCGCGCTGATCCAGCTCATCAACGAGAAGCACCAAAAACACATCCTCACCGTGGAAGACCCCATCGAGTTCGTCTACGAGGACAAGAACTCCATCATCCTCCAGCGCGAGGTGGGCCAGCACACCAAGAGCTTCGCCGAGGCGCTCAAGCACGCCCTCCGCCAGGACCCCGACGTCATTCTCATCGGCGAGATGCGCGACCTCGAGACCATCCAGCTGGCCATCTCGGCGGCCGAAACCGGGCACCTTTGCTTCGGAACGCTCCACACCCAGGACGCTCCCTCGACGGTCGATCGGATGATCGACGTCTTTCCCCCGCACCAGCAGCAGCAGATCCGCGTCCAACTCTCAACCGTGCTCCAGGCCGTCATCTGCCAGACCTTGATCCTCCGCAAGGACGGCAAGGGCCGGGTCTGCGCCCGTGAGTTCATGCGCATGACCTCGGCCATCGGCAACATCATCCGCGAGGGCAAGACCCACCTGATCTACAGCGCCATCGAGTCGGGCAACAAAGTGGGGATGATCACGCTCGATCAGTATCTCGGCCTGCTGGTTCGGCAAAACCACGTGAGCATCGAAGACGCGTCGCTGGCGGCCCACGACCCCAACACCGTCCGGCAGCTCGCGGGAATCGGCGCGACCCCGCCGCCGGCATGATCCTGGCGTCCCTGCGCCAGCGGCTCGTCGCGAGGGTACAAGCCCTCCCCGACCTCAAGGACGCGCTCAAGGCCCCGTATCTGGAGCCTCCCCCGCGCCACGTCGCGGCCGACGTCTCGCTCAACTGGCCCATGGCCCTGGCCAAGACGGCGCGCCAACGCCCCATGGACCTGGCCCAGGTCATGGTCGAATGCTTCTCGGACCTCATCGAGCTGGAGAGCGCCTCGGCCTCGCCGCCGGGCTTCGTCAACCTGCGTCTGGGCCAGAGCGCTCTCTGCGCCAACCTCAGGGCCATCAGCGTGGCCCCGGGCTGCTACGGCCGCGACGAATCCGCGCCCCCGCGCCGCATCCTGCTCGAGTTCATGTCGGCCAATCCCACCGGGCCGCTCCACGTGGCCTCCGGACGCGGGGCGACGCTCGGAGATTCTCTCGCCAGAATATTGCGTCGGCTTGGGCACGCGGTGCACTGCGAGTCCTACGTCAACGACGTCGGCGGCCGCATCGAACTCCTCGGCCGCTCGGTGAAGGCCCGCCACGAACAGTCCCGCGGCCTTCAGTCCCCGGTCCCGCTCGACGGCTATCAGGGCGACTACGTCAAGGACGCCGCGGCGGCGGCTCCCCCCGAAGCCGCGGCCTGGACACCCGAGCGGTTCGGGGGCTTCGCCATGGAGCGTCTCCTGAACTCGCACAAACGCGACATGGCGGATTTCGACGTGACCTTCGACCGCTGGTACCGCGAGAGCGAACTCCATGCCGGCGGCGCCGTGGGGGAGACCCTCCGGGAACTCCGCGACCGCGACATGGTCTACGACAAGGACGGCGCGGTCTGGCTGGGGACTTCCTCCGCCGAGGGCTCCGAGGACGACAAGGACCGGGTGCTCGTGCGCCAGGACGGGCGGCCGACCTATTTCCTGCCCGACATCGCCTATCACAAGGACAAGTACGACCGCGGCTTCTCGGAGCTCATCGACATATTCGGGGCCGACCACCACGGCTATGTCCCGCGCATGAAGGCCGCGATCGCGGCCCTCGGGCACGACCCCGAGAGCTACCACGCCATCGTCCACCAGCTCGTGCATCTTTTCCGCGGCTCCGAGGCGGTCAAGATGTCCAAGCGCGCGGGCGAGTTCGTGAGCCTCCGGGAAGTCCTCGACGAGGTCGGACGCGACGCCTGCCGCTTCTTCTTCGCCCTGAGGACCGCGGACAGCCATCTTAATTTCGACCTCGAACTGGCCAAGAAGCGTTCCTCCGAAAACCCCGTTTACTACTGCCAGTACGTCCATGCCCGGATCAGTTCGATCTTCCGGGGAGCGGCCCAACAGGGGCTATGGAAGGAAGGCGAGGCCATCGCTCCCGTGCCCCGGGACATCCAAGAGAAAGAGGAGCGCGAGCTCTTGGTCAAGCTCGCCTGGTTCCCGGAGGTCCTCAAGGCCTGCGCCCGCGAACTCTCGCCGCATCCCCTGGCCAATTACATCCTTGAGCTCGCGGGGCTCTTTCACCCCTTCTACGAGGCCCGGCGCGTGCTCGACGCCCAGGCCCCGCAGGTGACCCGCTCGCGCCTGGCTCTCTGCGGCGGCGTGCGCGACGTGATCCATCAGGGGCTGGGCCTGCTCGGGGTCTCGGCGCCCCTGGAGATGTGACGCCGGCGCGCCCGGAAGGCCGCCCCTGGCCGGTCTTGCCGCTACTTGCGCAGCTCGATGACCGGCTTCCAGTCCGCGGACAG
>CAYJXJ010000143.1:0-12212 GCA_964374095.1 uncultured Elusimicrobia bacterium | reverse complement strand
TCCGATCTGGGGCATGGGCGCGTTGAACTCGGGGGCGGCGTTGACGTTGTGGTTGACCGGGTCGGAGTTCATGATCTTGAACTCCTGGCCGACCATCACGCCCGCCACGCGCGGGGTGTACCAGCAGCCCTTCTGGTCGAGGAGAACCAGGGGTGATTTCGGGGCGTCGAATTTCTTTCCTTCGAGTCCCTTCTTGACGTATACGAAGGCGTCGGCGAGCTCGCCCTTGGCGCCGACCACGATGGGCTGGAACTGGAAGCCGGCCTTGTGCTGCTCGTGGCACTTGGGGTCGGCGTTCATCTTCACGGCATCGCCCTTGCCCCCCTTGGCGGAGGTGGAAATCTTGCCTTTGAGGCCGTCGGCCCAGGAGAGCTGGGCGCCGGTGAGCAGGACTGCGGCAGCGGCGAGAGCGCGGGTCATGGCGATGCCTCCTAGCTTAAATTCGCTGAAATATACAACACTCCAACGCCTCCCGGCAAGCGATAAATGGCCGTCCATTAGAGAGATGAAAGCGACGAGCATCTCTTCAATCGTGACTCAGTTCCGTCGGCTGCCTTCCTTCGGCGCGCAGGCGCGCCGCTGCCCGGAACCATCTTCAGGATGCTCTTGGCGACCGCGGGGACAAAGGTCGGCCTCAGGAGCCTCGCGTCATAGGGAGCGAGTCTGCGCGCGTTTTCCCTAAGGCAGGTTTCCAAGAAAGACCGCACGCTGAAGTCACCGAAAGAGGCGTGCGCGGCCATGGTAAAATCCGTTTGGTCATCGACCTGGGTCCCCGGCGCGGCCTTGATGCGCATGGCTGTCTTGACGCGCGAGACCGACTGGAGCCAAAGGGCAAGACCCCGTCTAAAGAGGTAGGCCGGCCGGCGCATGGCCGGCATCTGCGCCTGGCGATAGGCGATCCAGTTGGCGATGAAGATGATGTGCCTTGCTTCCTCCTGCATGACCGGATCGAACAAGGCCACAAGCTCCGAGGTGAAGTAGCCGGAGTCCCGGGCCAAGGCGAAGAGCCCGAAGCCGAAGAGAGAGTCAAAGCATTCGCCGTAGCCCACGCGCAGGAAGGCCCAATAGGGGTCTTTGGGCGGGGCCAGGTTCGGCTTGCGGCGCACGGGAATGCCGTAGCGGCTCGTGAGTATCCGAAGCATCTCGGCATGGCGGCTTTCTTCGTAGCCCTGGAGGCTGATCGCTTCGGCGAGGATTGGGTCCTTTTCCGCCTTGCCCAGCTCCGTGACCTTCACGGCCGTCTCGGCCTCGGTCGTCACCGCCTCCTCCCAGATCGGCAGGGCCCTGAGACGTTCCAGGCAGGCCTGGTCCAGTTTGGGCCAGGGGAGTCGCTCCGGCTCGAACCGGACATGGGTGTCGATAAAAAAACGGCAGAGGAGTTCCTTGTGCTCCTGGGAGCCGATTCTAAGTTGGGACATGAGTGGTGATCCTCCTCAAAGGCCTACTCGCCTATCTCTTCCGCCAGATACCTCTCCATCCCGGATTCCTTGATGACGTGAAGTCGGGACTCAAGCCAGTTTACGTGGTCTTCCGACTCCGCCAGGATAGGTTCCAGGACTTGGCGGGTTCCTCCGTCCGCGGCTTGCCAGCATAGCTGGATCGCCTCGTTGTAGGCTTTGACGCCGTCGGCCTCAAGCCTCAGGGCGTTTTCCAGCTGCTTGCGCACGTCGCTTCCCAGAGGCACCGGTGGTCGGCGCGAGACATCCGGCGCGCCTTCAAGAAACAGGATGCGGTCGATCAGGGCCTCGGCATGCCTGATCTCCTCCGTGGATTCTTCCATGAGCTTCCGGGCGAGCCGCTGATAGCCCCAATGAGCGCACATCCTGGCATGGACGAAATGCAGGGTGTAGGCGGCGAACTCAACCGCCAGAAGCTCGTTGAGGGCCCTGATGACCTTGGGATTGCCTTTCATGAGGACGACCGGTTGACGCCGGAATTCGATGCCCTTTCCCTGACGAGGCAGGTAGCGAGATAAACCCCGTCCAAAAACCCCCAGAGCGCCCGGCAGGCTTTTTCCGCTGCGTCGCGGACCTCGGAGAGATCGGCTTGCGAGGAAACAATGAGCTCCCTCTCCACCTGGGAATGCCATCGGTCCATGTCCTCGTGCACCACATAGAATCGCAAAGCGCGCTCGTCTTCGACGCCGTAAAATTGCTTGAGGCCGTCCATCTTCACCCTGGCAATCTCCGAAATTTGAGACTCATAGGCGTAAAGCGCGGCTAGGCCCAAGGGCCATTGAGAATGGCCGACAAGTTCGGCAAGGGACTCCAGGCATCCCTTTGTCTGAGACAGGCATGGCGCTCCCAGCACCTCGCAACGCCGAAGTCCCAGCCCCTCGGCGAACCGGAGCCAAAGCTCAACGTGGTTATCGGAACCCTTCTCTTCGTCGATGATATTTTCCAGGATACGCTGCCTGACCGCCAAGTCGTCACAGTTGGAATGGACCCGGCTCAGGAACCTGGGAAACCTGCTTTCCAGATGATAGTATTGGGCGCCGTAGCACTTCAGATCAGCCGGCAAGAGAGCTCCCTTTGACCAATCTTGGTAAAATGGATGCTTGAGCAAGGAAAGCTTCTGTATGGTTTGGTCCACGGGATCCCAATCTTTGTCGCTCATGAAAAATCCTCGCGTGATTACTAGGCCGTCGCCGGCTTCCCCGCCGGGACGAGAATCCCGCCGGCGAATGCATCCGTGCGCTGCAGCGCTCCGGACTCGGAGTAGACCTTGCAGAGGCCTTCCACCTCGCCGGCCTTGTACACGGCCTCGGACTCGAGCTTGCCGCTCGGATAATATTCCTTGCAGAGCCCTTCCAGGAGGTCGTTCTTGTATTTCAACTCCGACTGCAGCTTGCCGGACTCGTAGTATGTCGCGGCCGGACCGTTGAGCTTGCCGTTCTTGTAGGTCTCGGCGGCATAGAGTTTTCCGCTCTCGTAGAACATCCTGCCGGCGCCGTGCTTGACGCCGTTCCTGTAGGGGACCTCGGCCAGGACCTTGCCGCTGGGAAAGAATTCCTTTACGATTCTGTTCTTCGCCGCTTTCTGGGACGCCGTTTTCTTCTCTTTCATGAGTCACGCCTCCGCGGCAGCGGCCTGGCTCGGCTTCCTGCTTGCGGCGTACTTTCTCATGGTCGTCTCCACGCGGGCGATGTCCTCCTCCGTGATCTGCCAGACGTCTCTTGCCTCCAAGAGCGCCGAGATCACGCGCAGCAGGTCGAAGTCGATGAACGGCGTCACCGCGCCGCTTTGGTACTCCCGCTCCTTCTCTTCGTAGAGCCCCAGGAAAGTCCGGTCCCGGAACCAGGCCTGCCGGTCCCCTTGGGAAATCCTCTTGAGGGTCTCGGGGGTCGGGTTGCGCTGGACGAACTCGAAGAACAGCCCGGAGGGTTTGGCCCCGGGCAGGCACCATTCCCCGCTGAAGACCTGCAGGAGGTCCTCCCGCTCGTCGTGCATGATGGGCGTGATGAAGTTGACCCCGCGGGCTGCGGCATGCCCGTGAAAGGCGGGGAGATCATCCACGCTGAGCGCTATGTGCTGCCAATGGGCGGCGGCGTTGTGCTCCTCCAGCATCCGGCGCACATGGGAGGGACTGCTTGCCGGCTCGGAAGGCTGGACCACCGCGATCACGGTTTTTCCAATATCCGGCATTTGACCCTTGGCGCCTTCTCCGATCTGGACCGCGAAGGTCATGGAGGCTTCGCGGTCCGAACCTGGCCAGCGCCGGCGCTTCTCATAGATGATGCCATCCTTGGGCACGCCGAAAACGACCCTGAAGATGGCATAGGCCGCCTTGTACATCCTCGGGTCCACCAGGAGCGTCATGTGGTCCACTTTGAAGTTGAAAATGCTTCTTGTCTCACGCATCGTTTTCTCCCGCCGGGGTTCGCGTCGCTTCCACAGCCCCACACTCGCTTTTCTCCCGGCCCGCCGACCTGTGCCAGCTCAAGGCATAGTCGGGGTCAGCCCATCCGGCTCCGTGCTCGGTCACCTTCAGGCTTTCGAAAAAGGTGTCCACCATGACGGCCAATCTCCGCGAAATCTTTCCTCGGGAGTCGAGGGACCGCAAAGCGGCGTCGCCTTGCGGACTATGGGGTATTCCGCCCGGATGGAGCGTCAAGGAGCCTGGTTCGATGACTCCCTGCCTGGCGCCGTAGTGGGGATTGGCGAAGAACATGCACTCGTCGCAGTCCACATTGTAGTGCGCATAAGGGGCCGGGACCCCTTTGGGGTGCCAGTCCTCCATTTGAGGCACGAAGGAGCAAACGGCGAAGCCGCTCAACGGCGGGTTGCCTGACTGGAAGGTCTGGTGCACGGGCGGAGCCGCGTGGATCTCCCGGGCGATCCCATGATGGTTCTTGATGTCGAAGAGGAAGGGGTAGAGCGCCCCCTCCCAGCCCACAAGATCAAAGGGATGGTGACCCAGGGTGATCCGCGTAATTCTTCCCCCGTCATGTTTCACGTCGATGGGATATTCACCGCGCCTGTCGATGGGGTCTTCGCGCCCGGGCGGCTCCACCTCGGTTTCCACGACAGGGGACATCAAGGTGGCCTGCCCGGCGGTGTTGATGTAATGGCGAGGAAACTCAATAGGGAAGTCCGACTCCATGATCAGCAGGTACGCCTTGGGGGTCTCCAGTTCCACCCGGTAGGTGGTCCCCTTGGGAATCGACACGTAGCAATGCTCGCGGAATTTCAAGGTCCCGTATTCCGTGCGCAAGACCCCTCGGCCTTCCTGGACGAAATACAGCTCATGCTTTTCGCCGTTGCGGAAAAAAGAATCCTCCGGCATGCCCTCTATCGGCTTGGAGACGGAAATGGCGGTGGAGCGGCCGAAGGCAATGGGCTTCCTTCCCCGGACGGCGTCGCCTTCAAAGGGGATGCGGCCGGTGCGGATGTGCCAGGGCTGGAGAAGGTCCGCCTCTTTGGCGGGTACGCACGGAAGAGCAAAATCGCCCTGTTGCGGAATCTTGACTAATTCAGTCGGGTATGACCTAATATGAATTTTCCGGGACCAGGGCCCCGAAAACCCATAGCTGCCGTGGATCTCCTCCAGGGCGAGTGCGCGGTCGCGAGCGTAGAATTCGGTATGGGGAGTCTGCGGCACCGTTCCCCTTCTTGCGATTATCGCCATGGCAAGCCCTCCCAGCGCTCCCGGGAGTTACCCGGCCGCCGGCCCGGCTTGGGCTGCGGCTTGGGGGAAGATATAGGAGTACCGCTTCATGGCCGCCCCAAGGCCGTCGCGGTTGAAGGGCTTATGCTCCGTAGACAACGTGCCGAAGAGCCTGTCGAAAAGGAAGAAACAGATGCCGAAATTCTTCGTCTGCTTCCCGGAGTCCTCGATCTCCATGTGATGGATGTCGTGGCGTTTGCGGGCCCTCAAAAACCATCGCCCGAACCGGCGGTCGTTTCCCATCCAGAAATCCTTAAGATGCATGGCGTCGTGCATAGTGCCGAACATGAGGTATCCCCAGGTCAGGGAGACGAGGACGAAGACGGCTTGGCAGACAGCCGGTATGCCGAGGGCTCGCAAGACCAAGAGAGTCGCCGGCAACAGCAGCGCCGCAGGCACAATCCATTCCATGCCGATGCCGAGGACATTGGCCCTTCCGTAGGTGGAGCCCAGGTACTCCTGGGATTGACGCATGGGCTTGTTGGGGGCGTAGACGACGAGGTGGTGGATCATGTGATTGCGGCTGAGGAACTCTATCTTGTTCGAGTGGAGCAGCATGTGCAGCCAGTAGCCTACGAGTTCAGTGAACAGGCAGGCGGCTGCGATTGAAAGGAGAATGTCTGTGGTCATGGGTTTCCTCCGCCCATCTCAAAATACCGGGATGAGCCCCTCGGCGGCTGAGTCTTCAGCATACGCCTCGCCGGTAATGCCCACCTCGGGCATGGCCGGGAAGGCGATGCCATGCTTTTCCACGATTCCCTTGACCCGGAGCATGGCGTTTCTCCAGGCGGCCTCGCGTTTCTGTTCGGGGAGGATGCCGAGGCCTCCGGACTGCGCCGCCTCCTGCAGCCGGTTGTGGTTCTTCACGAAGTCCGGGGGCAACTCCCAGAACTGGCCCGGAAAGGGCTTGAAGAGGATCATGGAGAGGAAGATGAACCCCGCCCTGAGCTGGCGGCTGATGAAGTCCTTCTCTTCCTGGGGCAAGGTCGGGAAGGTGCGCTCGGCGAGGTAGAGGGCCATGCGGGCATGGCGCGCCTCGTCGCGGCTGACGCTTTTGAATGCCTCATTGAATACCGGAATCCGCGCGGCCTTGGACATCTCGTGAAAAAGCGTCGTGGCTGCGACCTCTCCCATGAGAAAAGATGTGAACATGATCGGCAGGCGGTACTTCTCGTAGGCCTTGAGATAGCCGTTCCAGTACCGGGCCCCGTTGTAGTAGGCCCATTGGATGTTGACCCACGCGGTTTTCTCAAGCGCGGTCTTGGGCTGCCATAGAAGGGGCCCGTGGGGATTGCCAGGCAGAAGCCCGGTCGTGGCTCTCCGGCAGACTTCCTCATGGTTGACCTCGTCGCGCAGGATGGTGAAGAAGCACTTGCGCACCCCGTCCTCCTCGTGGGCCTGGTACATTTCCATGAGGGCCCGGGCGAAGACGGGCGGGGCCGAGGCGTCGAAAACCCCGAGGAGCGAAAACCAGTAGCCAATGCCGAGGCGCTCCTCGGCGGAGAGACGGGCCTCTCCAAGACTCTCCCATGGCAGATGGGCCGGGTCCCAGGCCTGGCGCTTGGCCAACTCGTAGAGCTCGTATGTGATCGGCGCGCTCTCGGGCCAGTCCAAGGGGAATATGTTGGGCTGCGCGATCTCCGGAGGATGCGCCGTCGCCTCAAGGTCCGGTTCGTGTCTCATGTTTGGCAGCGTACTCCGACCAAAAGCTTCCACCAACCTGCTTCGCTTTCCATATCGACAATGTCGTATCCCTCGGACTCGACCACATCCTTCTCATCTTAACCAGGGGGAATCAAACGCAAATTTTCTCCATCCGCACAATTTCTTGCCGCACACCGTCCCACAACCGTATTCGTGCCTGCAGCGACGTTTGAGCCGTCTGTGTGGCTTGCGCCCACCGAACGGCATCATCTCCGCACAATACCTCTACCATCCGTCTGGCCATTGGTACATGCCGCTCCCTGTCCACATGGATGTGGCGATCGAGATAGTAGCTCAGTCGCGACATCTCCTCTGGAAACCGCCTTTGGATATTTCTGATCACGATCTGAAACATTTCCGGTATGATCTCTTCGCGTCCGATAGCGAAGGCAGCAGCGATTCGGTGCGGGGAATCGGATCCCAAAATACTCCAGGTTTGTCCGACGAAAGCCTGGGCAGACTTGGGAGCGCCAGAACGAATTAATGCCGCTAGGACAGGCTCTCCCTGACGAATCTTCTCCACAAAACCCGTAATGCCGGATGTATTCGCGCCGCATAAAATCCCATACTGCAAAGACATGGTTTTCCATGAAGACATGGACTTGCTCCAAGGTTTCGAGCGAGTGATAGACAGGGTGCGCAATTAACCGATCCCGAAGGGGCCGAACGCATCCCAGTAGATTCTTGAGGTTATTGTGTTGATCCACCAGCGGGGACCTCCTCTATAGGCATATAGGCACCTCAACCGCGCAGGGGCTCATCGGCGGGCTCGGCGAGTCTCGATGCGGCAGATGGTACCGGACACGCCTGGAACGGAAGGCCCCAGCCATAATTGGATGAAGGGTTCAAGGCTTGTCCGCAGGTCTTTGGGACGGTTGGGACGGCTTTTTCTTGTCATTCATCTCCCGCAAGAGGAAACCTCCCTGCCTGGCTTAAGACGCGCCGAGCCGTCCAGCGGCCGGCCGATAAGCGCCTGGGCCTCGGCCCAGCGTTTCTCATCAATGAGCCGGCGTATCCTGGAGGCGCTCACCCTTTCTCCGTCCCTGTAGACGAGCGCCACGGGATGCACAAGAAAACCCAGCTCCCTGCCGAGCCCGACCAGAGTGTCGACGCGGCCGGCCCGGTCCTTGCCGAAGCAGAAATCAGCGCCCACATACACATCCATGACCTTGAGTCTTTCCGCGAGGATGTTCCTGGCAAAGGTCTCGGGAGCCTGGCAGGCAAAGGCGCGGCTGAAGCGCAGAAAGAGGACCCCCTCCACGCCCATGGCTCCGAACAGTTCCAGCTTTTGCTCCGCGGATAGAAGAGGCCTGAAAGAACCTGGCTGGAAATATTCCTGAGGGTGGGGGTCGAAGGTCACGGCCAGGCATTTCGTGGACAAGGCCTTGGCCCTTTTGACCGCGAGGCGGATCACCTTCTGATGGCCCAGGTGGAGACCGTCGAACTTGCCGACGGCCGCCACGGATGCCGGCGCCCATCGTCCGGCCTCGGCGGCGCTGTGGAAGACCTTCACGAGGCGGCTCCCTTGGGAGTGGCGCAGGGTTTGGCCGCCAGTATGTGATGGCCCTTGGGCGAGCCCCGGTATCGCCTCAAATGCTCGTCCACCGGCTCGCGGGCGGCGCCCCAGATGCCGCCCGGAGGCGGCGGGAGGAGCTTTGCGATCTCCGCCAGCTTGCGGCGCATCCCGTCCAACAAGCTCCGGCCCAGATCGGTCAACGTCGCGTTGCCGGCTAGAACATCAAGGGCCAGATCCACCTGGGAGCAACGCATGGCCGCCTCGGTCTGGAGGCCCTCCCGGACTTGAGGAGTATGACCGCCTCTTGAGGCGCTTAGGGCATAGAAACGGGCCACGTTGAGAAAGGCATGGGCGCCGAGGAGAATGCCTATCAACGGCCTGGGGTCCGGCCTCCAGGGGGAGTAATAGATCGGCTCCCCGCCGCCTTCCTTAAATAGGGGGTCTAGTTCCAGCAAGGTGTAGAGTTTGTTGTGGCAGAACTCATGGATCAGCGTCTCGGCCTGAAGATACGGGTTGTCGTCATGGCAAAGGAAGACCGCCCCGCGCAGGTGGCTGTAGGAAGAACTGACGTGCGTCTTGGGGTCCTCGCGCGCCAGCGGCACGACCACGCGGATCGAATCCGATAGTTCCCGTTTGAGCCCGGGGTCGGCCTCCTCGATCTTGGCCATGGCCCGCCTGAGAACATCCGTGAACCTGGACATCTCCTCCGGAGAAAAGGCCGTGACTTCGTGCCGGGCGCGATCTTCGCAGACGCGCTGGGGAAGGAGGATCAGGGGATCGCAGTCATTGACTTCCATGGCGTCCGTGACGGATGGGCACCGGCGGATCGTGAGCCCGTCCTGGATGATGCCGGCACTCCCGCCGCCGGGCGATGGCGCGGCCGGCCGGCCATCAAGAAGCAGGTTCCTCTTCACGCGCCACCGGCAGCCTCCTGCCAGAGCCACCTCAAGGCCGTCAGGACTAAAGCCCAGGACCGTCTCCTTCTCCGCTGCCCTCGCGCCCAGGTCGAGGTATGTCCTCAGGCCATGGAAGTGAAAGTGCCCGTTGCCATCACAGAGCGCGGCCATCTCCAAGGAGTCTCCCTCCAGGCAGGCCAGGGAAGCGGCGAACCCCTGGAATTGGTCCAAGACAATCCAGCTTTCACGCACGTCGCGGGCCTTGTTTTCAAGGAGCCTTTTCGCGCAGAACAGCCACAAATGGAAGGCCGGATGGGATACCAGGCGGGGGATATGGGCCGACTCCTTGGCAAGGAAGTATTCCAGGCCGGGTTTGAGCCGCGACATTTCCTGCGCCCCGGAGAAAGCCCTCTCAAGCCTTGAGGCTACCCGCCGAAGATCGGATACCAGGGCCGTTGTCCGGCGTGCCCGGGCCCTCTCCCACGTTTCCCGGTCCGGAACGGAATAGATCCACGCCTCCATCTCGACGCCGCTTGCAGGGTGTCCGCGATCGCCGCGCTTCCTCAGCCTGACCGCGCTCTCAAAATCCGGGCTCATGCGCCTTCCCGGCAGTCCGTCAGGGGCACGGCGAAATCCATGCCTTGGCGGCACTTTTCCAAAGCCTCCGCGATGATCCTGTCGTGGCAGAAGGCGGGGTCCGGGCAGTCGCAGAGGATCGTGATGCGGCGCCGAAGCGACAAGAGCGCCAAGGGTCTCAATGAGTTCTGCATGCAGGGCTTGGAAAGTCCGTTCCGGTAGACGTAATCGAACGCAACCGCCGAGAGCCCGCAGCCTCTGTGTTTGAGAAGATTCGGGGCCGGGGCCAAGTCCTTGGCCCAGCAGTTCACCGCGCTGCGCTTAAGCCTCTTCGGCCACTCGGGCAGGACCAGGACGCGGTAGCCATCCCGTTTGGACCTGGAGCGGAGAGGCTTGATTTGTATCCGGGCCATGGAGACATAAGGTACCAAGAGATGAAAAAGCCGAATATGACGCGCGTCATAATTGGAGATTGTGGCTTGCGGCCGCGGCGGGCCGCCTGACGCGCCCGCCTCCGCGGCCTTCTTTGCGGTCCCTTTACTATTTCAGCGACGGTCTAAGAAGGCCGCGATGGCGTCCGCTTTCTTGATCAGGATGGAGCGGTACCGGCTCAGGAGCCAGCCCTTTCGCTCAAACGAGGAGAGAAGCCTGATGGCCGTCTCGGTGGATGTCCCGGAGAGCTCGGCGAGTTCCCTCTTGGTGAAGGAGAGGGAGTCCCCATGGGCGCCCTGAAGTCTCAAAAGAAGAGTCGCGACCCGCACCGGAGCCGGTTCCTGGGCGAAACAACGCATGCTTTGGAACTCCTTGAGTCTCTTGACGCACAGGCCGCAGACATCCCGGCTGAAGCTTGAGTTTTTCCGGAAGCAGGCCATGAAGGTTGAATCGGGCATCTTGATCGCCGCGACCTCTCCGGCCGCCACCGCGGTGCAGGGATAGACCGAGCCGGAGCCGAGGTCCGCGTCATTGAGCCGGCACAAGGTCCCGAAGATTTCGCCGGGGCCCAGGCTTTCAATCGCCAAGGGCCTGCCGTTGGCGGCGTATTTCAGGATCTGTACCCTTCCCTCACGCAGCGCCCACACGCTTGCCGCGGGGTCGCCCTCCGTGAAGATGGACTTCCCCTTGGAAAAGCGGACCTCCGTGGCGCGCGAGAGGATTGCCTTGAGCTCGGCCTCGGGAAGCCCGCGGAAGGGTCGTGTCGAGGCGAGGAAGTTATACAGGGTTTCCAGGCGGCCTTGGGTGCGGCGGGTCAACTTCTCGTAGATCAAAGGGGCTCCCCGCTTTCCGGGGGTTGGGCGCCCATGCCTTGGGCCAGCGTCCGGGCGCACTCGCCGCAGAACCTGGGATCGAGGAAAGGCCGATCTTCCCGAACGCAGCAGTCCCAGTGGTTCATGACGCAGCCGCTGCCATGGCAACAGGAGAGTCCCCAAAAATGGCCCAAGGTGTGAACGATGGCCCGGATGGCGCAGGCGGGTTCCCTAAATCCTTCCAGGGGACAGTGGATCACCGGCGCCGCGATCGGGCTTTCCCTGGCTTGGCCTATGGCGCCGTTGTCCAGGCCGTTTTGGGTCAGCACCACCACGACGGCCGCGTTATCCAGGGGACGCCCCTTGAGCTGGAGAAGCGCGCCTTGAACCCGCCCCTCCACATCCGCCCAAGCGGCCGCGCCGGGTGAGGCGACGAACTCCTCCAGGATGACCGCCGGCCTGTGGAAAGCCTTGAGCAACGCCCATTGCATCCGTCCCAGGAGCTCTCCCGGCGCGGGATCAACCGGGACAATCAGGATTTTGGATCGGTTCATGGGATTCTTGAAATCAGGCAATTCACACCTTCCTAGTCCTATTTCGGTCCAAAAAAATTCAGCATGGCTTGCCGGCCAGCTTATCCAAGGTGACCTTCTTAAGGATATTCCGGATTTCTATCTGCGCTTGTTGCAGCGGCCCGACGATATCGCAGGCGCCGCAGGGCGACGCCTTCTCGGGGTGAATCAGGCAGCTGTTTATCTCCATGGAGCCTTCCAACGCCTCATAGATATCGAAGATGGAAATCTGTCGAGGCGGCCTGGCGAGGGCGAAGCCTCCATGCGCGCCGCGTTTGGAGACGACCAGGTTCCTCTTGGCCAGGGTTTGAAAGAGCTTGGCGAGATGCTGCTCCGGCATCTTCCAGTGCTTGGCGATTTCGGCGACGTCCACGAAGCCCTTCTCCGAGTTGGAAGCCAGATACCTCAGCCCGTAGACCGCGTAACAAGTGCCGCGATTAAGTCTCATCATTATCTCGTAATCCGGACCTTCTTTTCCTATTGTAGCATGAATTGACATCCTTTTCCCCGCGCGCGCTGACTGAAATTACTTCGTTTC
>CAYJXJ010000142.1:0-12383 GCA_964374095.1 uncultured Elusimicrobia bacterium | reverse complement strand
GATGGCTCAGTTCAGGCCATGGACGGTAGCCCACACCTTCGTGCCATGAGCCGGATTTCGGCGCCCGCGACCGGCTCGACGCGCAGGCGCACCCGCTGCCCGGCCAGAGGATAAGCCGGCCGCCCGGAAACCCACGGGCCGTCGCCGATACTCCAGGAAATCCGAAGTCCCTGCGCCGATACCGAGGCAGTCGCCGCGACCAGCAGGACGAGGAGCCGCGCCACCGCCTTGCCTCCAGCGGTGGAGGCGGCGATGAGCGCCCTGATCGTCTGCCGAAAGCCGGGCACCGTTGACTATAGCCGCCGGTTCCAGGACTCCGCGCGGTAACGCGGTTCCAAGGCGCGGGCCCGCTCCAGCCACGCGGGTTCGATATCCCGGACCGGCTCGTCTCCGAACTCCAGGGCCAACCCGGAGACCACGGCGGCCTCGAGCTCCTCGCGGGGCCGGCCGAGCGCCTCCGGCCGCATCGAACCTTGGTAGAGTCCCTTGCCGCGGCGGCGCGCGAGCGCCCCGCCGAGGACCTTGGCGTCGTCCGGAGCGATGAGATCCATGTGCACGGGCGACGTGAAGCACACCCCGCCTACGCCCGGCCGCGAAGCCGCCGACAGGATGGACACCTGGATTGCGGCCCGCCGAAGGCCCTGATGTATTCCGCGATGGATGTTCTTGTAGACCGCCGACGCCCCGCAGAGCCTCTCCCAAGGGAAGACCAGCGAGAAGGTGATATCCCCATCGTGGAAAACCACGCCGCCGCCGGTCGGACGCCGGACCGGAGACGCGTCCGTCCAACCCCGCGCGTCGGCGGCGCGGCGCGCCTCCTCCCAGCTCTGGCCCCGGCCGAAAGTGACGGCGGGACCGGACCACCGGTAGAATCGCAGGATTACGGCGCCCGGTAGCGCGAGCTCCAGGACCGACTCGTCCAAGGCCATCTGGGACGAAGCGTCGCGGGCAAGCTCTTTTTCCGTCGGGACCTGCGCACCCATGAGGACCGGACACAGAGTCTATACAAGTTGGAGCCGATCTGCAAAGGAAGCGCGCGGAAGGGCCGGGTTCCGCGGAACTCAGGACTCTTTCAGCGACGTGGACCTGCTCATCGTCAAGTCGACCGACCAACCCTTCCTCCAGCGCGTGCAGGAATGCGCCGCCCACGATCCCTCCTTCAGCCCGCCGGCCGAGCCCGGGGCCCTGCTGGATCGGTACACCCTCACCACCCGTTATCCCGACGCCCTTCCTTTCCCGGCGGTCCCCTACGAGGCCTTCTCCGCCTCCGACTCCGCGCAGGCCCCGTCCGCGGCGGAACGCATACTCGCGGCGGCGCGCCGGGGGATCGGTTCCTCCTGAGGCCCTAGGGCTGGTACGCCGAGCAGGTGCACAGGAAATTGCGGTCCCCGAAGACCCCGTCGATGCGCCCGACCGCGGGCCAGAACTTGCGCTCCCGGATCCAGGGCGCTGGGAAGGCCGCCTTCTCGCGCGAGTAGGGCCGCTCCCAGCGGTTGGCGCAGACGGCCTCGACGGTGTGGGGAGCGTTTTTTAGGACATTGTCCTCCCGGTCGGCGCGGCCCGCGGCGATCTCGCGGATCTCCTCGCGGATGAGGACCATGGCCTGGCAGAAGCGGTCGAGCTCGGCCATCGACTCGCTCTCGGTCGGCTCGATCATCAGGGTCCCCGCGATCGGGAAAGAGACCGTGGGGGCGTGGAAGCCGTAGTCCATGAGCCTCTTGGCGACGTCATCGACGGTCACGCCGGTCCGGTCCTTGAGAGGCCGCACGTCGATGAGGCACTCGTGGGCCACCAAGCCCGAGCGGCCCTTGAAGAGCACGGGGTAATGCCCCTCGAGCCGCTTGGCGACGTAGTTGGCGTTGAGGATGGCGACCTGTGTCGCGCGCTTCAAGCCCTCGGCCCCCATCTGCGCCACGTAGGCCCAGGGGATGACGAGGATCGACGCCGAGCTCCACGGCGCCGCCGCGATGGCCCCCACGGCCTTGGGCCCTCCCATCGCCGCCAGGGGATGCCCCGGGAGAAACGGCGCCAGGTCCTTGGTGACCGCGATCGGCCCCATGCCGGGGCCGCCGCCGCCGTGCGGGATGCAGAACGTCTTGTGGAGGTTGAGATGGCAGACATCGGCCCCGAAATCGGCCGGGCGGCACAGCCCCACCTGGGCGTTCATGTTGGCGCCGTCCATGTAGACCAGCCCGCCGTGGGCGTGGACCAACTCGCAGATCTCCCGTATGCCCTCCTCGAAGACCCCGTGGGTCGAGGGGTAGGTGACCATGAGAGCGGCCAGATCCGCCGCATGCGCGTCGGCCTTGGCCCGCAGGTCTTTCCTATCGATGTCGCCGTCGGGCAGGCACTCCACGGGCACGATGGTAAAGCCCACCATCGCCGCCGAGGCCGGGTTGGTGCCGTGGGCCGAGCGCGGGATGAGACAGATCTTGCGCTTCCCCTCGCCGCGGCTCTCGTGATAGCGCCGGATCACCAGAAGCCCGGCGAACTCGCCCTGGGAGCCGGCGTTGGGCTGAAGCGAGACCGCGGCGAAACCCGTCATCTCGCAGATCCACGCCGAAAGATCCCGGAACAGCTCGGCATAGCCCCCCGCCTGATCGGCCGGAGCGAAGGGATGGAGCTGGGCGAACTCCGGCCAACTCAGCGGCGCCATCTCCGACGCGGCGTTCAACTTCATCGTGCACGATCCCAAGGGGATCATGGACGTGGTCAGGGAGAGGTCCCGCGCCTCGAGCCCGCGGATGTAGCGGAGCATTTCGGTCTCGGAATGGTGGCTGTTGAACACGGGATGGGTCAAGAATTCCGACCGGCGGCGCAGCGCCTCGGGCAGGCGGAGCTCCCCGTTGAAATCCGGTTCGGGCACGGCGGTCCCGCCGGAAAAGACCCGGAGCAGGTCGCGCACGTCGGCTTCGGTCGTGGTCTCGTCGAACGCCACGGCCACCGTCGCCTCATCAAGGGACCTGAGGTTGATCCGCGCCGTTCGGGCCACGGTCAACATGCGGCGCGCCGCCGGGGCTCCGACGCGCACGCGCACCGTGTCGAAGGCCGGCGCGGGGGAGACTTCAAAGCCGCTGGCCGCGGCGAAGGCCGCCAGGGTTTCCCGCAGCCCCATGGCCAGGCCGTGGATGCGCCGGGCGATGCGCCTCAAACCCTCGGGGCCGTGGTAGACCGCGTAGAAGCCGGCCATCACGGCCGGCAGGACCTGGGCGGTGCAGATGTTGCTGGTCGCCTTCTCACGCCGGATATGCTGTTCGCGGGTCTGCAAGGCCAGCCTGAGGGCCGGCCGGCCGCCGGAATCCTTCGACACGCCCACGACCCGGCCCGGCATCAGGCGCTTGAATTCGTCGCGGCAGGCCAGGTACGCCGCGTGCGGCCCGCCATAGCCCATCGGGACGCCGAAGCGCTGGGTGCTTCCGACGGCCAGATCGGCGCCCATCTCCCCGGGGGTCTTGAGCAGGGCCAAGGCCAGCGGGTCGGCGGCGAGCGTGACCAACGCGCCGGCCGCCTTGGCCCGAGCGCACAGCGGGGCGTAGTCGCGCGCCTCCCCATCGGTCGCCGGATACTGAAGGAGGAGGCCGAAGAGTCCACCGAGCGAAGCCGGCTCGATCTCCCCCCGGGCGATCCGCACGCCCAGAGCCTCGGCGCGGGTGCCGACGACCGCGATGATCTGGGGGTGGCAGCCCGCGGAGACGAAATAGGCCTTGTCCGCGGGATGGCCCGCCGCGGCCCAGGACATGGCCATGGCTTCGGCGGCGGCGGTGGCCTCGTCCAGGAGGGAGGCGTTGGCGACCGGGAGTCCGGTCAGGTCCGTGATCATGGTCTGAAAATTGAGGAGAGCCTCCAGCCGCCCTTGGGCGATCTCGGCCTGGTAGGGCGTGTAGGCCGTGTACCAGCCCGGATTCTCGAGCACGCTGCGCTGGATGACCGGAGGCGTGATGGCGCCGTGGTAGCCCATGCCGATGTAGGAGCGCCACACGCGGTTCTCCTCGGCCATGGACCTCAGCCGCCGCGCGGCCTCGGCCTCGCTGAGCGCCGTCCAAAGCTTGAGGGGGCGGGCCGCCCGGATGCCCGGAGGCACCGCGGCGTCGGTGAGGGAATCCAGCGACCGCTGGCCCAGGAGCTTGAGCATCTCGCCGATCTCATCCTCGGAGGGGCCGATGTGGCGGGCCGCGAAGGAATCCGCCTGCGGGAGAGGGGCTTGAGTCTTCGGCTGGATCTTCGAGGCGACGGCCTTAGCCATGCGCGGCGGGAGACTTGATGAAGGCCTGGTAGGCGGCGAAGTCCATCAGCGCCGCGGCTTCCTCGGGCGTCTCGGCCTTGAGCTTGTAGAGCCACCCCTCCTCGTGAGGAGAGCGGTTCACGAGCCCCGGGTCCTTGACGAGGGCTTCATTGACCCCCGTCACTTCGCCCGAAACGGGGGCGTAGAGCTCGAAGGCGGCCTTGACGGAATCGATGACCCCGCAGGCTTCGCCTTGCTTGACCTTGCGGCCGACCTTGGGCAGGTCCACGTAAGCCACATCGGTGATCTCGCGCTGCGCGTGATCCGAGATCCCGACCAAGCCGGCGTTTCCGCTCAAATGGATCCATTCATGCGACTTTAGGTAGCGGCAGGACTCAGGATTTGGCATTGGAGGCTTCTCTCTTATAGAACGGGAGGGCGACGGATTGGGCGGGGACCTGCCGCCCGTGGATTTCGACGCTCAACGCCGTGCCGGGCGGGACGGGTCCTTCCAAATAACCGGCCCCGATGCCGGCCTGGAGGGTCGGCGAGAAGGTCCCGCTGTCCAAGACCCCGGCGCGCCGGCCCTCCAGCGTCACCGCGCAGCCGGGGCGGGGAACGCCGCGCTCCGAAAGCCGGACGCCCACGCGCCGGCGGCTCACGCCGCCGCGCTGGCCCAGGAGGGCCTCGCGCCCGATGAAATCGCCCTTGTCGAACTTCACCACCCAGTCGTAGCCGGCCTCGAGGGGACTATGCTCGTCGTCGAGGTCCTGGCCGTAGAGCAGGAGCCCCGCCTCGAGCCGCAGGGTGTCGCGCGCGCCCAGGCCGCAGGGCCGGATGCCCCAGGAGCGCCCTTTGGTCAGGAGATTGTCCCAGAGCCGCGAGATGACCTCCCGCGGGACGATGAACTCGAAGCCGTCCTCTCCGGTGTAGCCGGTGCGGGTGACGACGGCGGGCGAGTCGAAGATCCGGCGCTCCAGCGCCCCGAATTTCGGCAGTTTTTGGACTTCCGGAAAATCCAGGGCGACGACGGCTGCGGCCTTAGGCCCTTGGATGGCGATCATGCCGGTGTCGTCGCTGCGGTCCTCCAGGACGACCGCCGAGGCCCCGACGTGCCCCCGCAGCCACTCCCAATCCTTCTCCCGGGTGGCGGCGTTGACCACGACGAGAAATCGGCCGGGGGCCAGGCACGAGACGATCACGTCGTCGACGACGCCGCCCTTCTCGTTGGCGAGGTGGGAATAGACCGCCTTTCCCGGACCGCGATCGACCTTATTGGTGTTGACCCTCTCCAAGAACTGGGCGGCGTCCTGGCCCGTCACCCAGACCCGGCCCATGTGCGAAACGTCAAAGACCCCGCATTGGGCGCGCACGGCCTGGTGCTCCTTGATGATGCCCTCGTACTGCACGGGCAGCTCCCAGCCGTGGAAATCGACCAGCCGCGCGCCCAGGCGCCGATGGTGGTCGTGCAGCGGGGTCCGGCGCAAGGTCGCGGGCGCCATATTTTATGTTAATAGCATATTTGCCGCGGCGGCGGTCAGGCCCCGGGCCGCGACGGCCGCACCCCCGCCAGCTTGGCCAGCTCATGGGCCAACCCCAGCGCCGAACCGAGGCGGCCCCGCGCCTCGGGGTCCAAAACCCGCTCGATCAGCTCATCGGTTCCGGGCGGCAGGTTCGGCGCCAGCTGGCCCGCGGGCTTGTAGAGCCGCCGCTCCTTCTGCACGAGGTAGTCGGGCCCCTTGAAGGGAAGTTCGCCGGTCAGCATCTCGTAGAGGCAGACCCCGAGAGAATAGACATCCGAGGGACGGCCGCAGCGGCCCAGGTGCTGCTCGGGAGCCATATACGCGAGGGTGCCGCCCATGTCCTTTTGGGTGAGCAGGGAGACCGCCTCTTTGATCTCCCGCGCCAGGCCGAAGTCGGTCACCTTGGAGTAGCCGTTGGCGTCCACGAGTATATTGGAGGGCTTGAGGTCCCGATGGAGGATATGGCAGCGGTGGGCGAACTCCACCCCCTGGCAGACATGGCCCAGGACCTTGTAGGATTCCATCAGGCTCAGCCGGCGGCGCTCGGCGAGGATGTCGGAGAGGGGCTTGCCGTCCACGTAATCGAGCACGAGGTAGAGATCGCCCTCGTGCTCGATGATCTCGTGCACGCCCACGATGTAGGGATGGCTGAGGCGCGAGATGATCTTGGCTTCATCCCAGAACCTCTGCCGGTTCGCGGGGCTGGCCTTGATCTCGGCGCGCATCCGCTTCAAGGCGACCTTGCGTCCCAACTGCCGGTCGCTGGCCAGATAGACCAAACCCATCCCCCCCTCGCCGATCTGAAAGACCAAATCGTAGCGGCCCGCCACGAGGTTGTCCGGGTGGGGCGTCACCCCCTCGACACCGTGAGCGGGAGCCTGGCGGCTGAACTCGGCGTAGGCCAGCGCCATGCGCCGGCGCTGGAGCGCGCGCTCCACCCCGGCCAGGAGACGTCCGGGGTCCACGGGCTTGACCACCGCGTCGTCGGCTCCCAACTCGATGGCCCGGCTCATCTCCCGGACCGCCCGCTCCAGCGGGTAGAGGTCCACCATGAAAATCAGCCGCAGGTCCGGGTCGGCGGCCCGCAGGCGGCGCGCGAGGTTGGGCCCTTCGTCGATCCCGTAGCTGAAAGACATCGCGAAACTCAGGCCCACGACCGCGGCGTGAAACTGGCCCGGGGCATTGACGAGCCCCGCCGCCTCGTCGGAAGCGCGCGCCATCTCGACCCGGAAGCCCTCCGCCATGAGGGCGCGCGCCAACACCGCCACGGCCTCGATGTCCCGGTCCACGAGCAGGATCGAAGGCTTGGCCGGCGCGGGGCTTTGATTCTCGACGGCGGCCAGCAGGCTCGCCAGGAGCTCGGCCTGGGCGCGGGGGAGCCTCGCCTCCCGGCGGGATTTGAGCGACTCGGCGGCGTTCCTCACCGGGTCGAGGTTCCCGACGAAATAGCACACCGCGTCGGGGATCCGCTCGCGCAGCCGGCGATCGACCTCCACGGCGGCGTGCCGGCCCGCGTCGAAGCGCGCCGCCACGACGTGGCTCAGCACGACCCCGACCGGAGCCCCCAACGACGTCCCGGGTGCCATGACCGGAACGGGCCTTTCGGCGAAAGTCTCCATGAAGCGATCCCAGAGCCCCTTCTGATCCGGGGCGATGGGCCGGCGGGACTGCAGCAGATACTCGGCCAATCCTTCGGCGGATTGCATCACGACGGGCTGAATGCCGGTGGGCTTGAAGCTCAATTCCACGGCGCGCGCCAGGAAAACAGACTTCTCGACGAGAAAGACCACCGGCCGCCGGGCCGCCGCGACTTTGTCCACGAAATCGGCGGGCAGCGGCCAGCCCAAGGTCCTGAGCGGCAGGGTTTGGGCCGGATCAAAGGAGGGCTCGGGCTCGAGGAGGACGGGGACCCAGCAGCGCGTCTGGAGGGCTGCCGCCGACAGCGTCTCGGCGTCCGACGCGGGCACCGTCAAGAGGTCCACCGCCAGCCCCCACGAAACGCGGGATTGGGTCCGGCGCTCGATCTTGCCTTGCGCCTCGGCCGCCGAGGCGACCGCTGCGACCTCGAAGGCTCCGCCCTGCGGCCCGCCGGAGATATCCTTGACCAGAGCCTGGTCCGAGGTCACAACGACTATGCGGCCGCGTGTGGGCATACCGGGGGTCACATCCTAACATCTGACGCATTCCCGGGACAAGCGGAAGCCGGGGGGTCAGGAGGCGAGCAGTTCGAGAATGGCGACCGCCAGGCGCTTTCGGAGCACGGGGTCGACGAAGCGGGCCTCGGCCAGGCGGAACCCCTGTCCATCCTCCTCGACGCCGCGGACCTCGGCCGGCGCCCCGTCCCAGCGCCCCCCGGCCGCCTCGAAGGACAGCCACACGCGCTGGCCCGGACGCAGGGGCGACCGGGTCGAAACCCGCGCCCCCGAGGCCGAAAGCTCGAGGAGCCATCCCCAACCGTCAAGACGTCCCTCGTCCCCGGAGAAGGAGAGCAGGGCCGGCAGCCGCCGCGGAAGGCACGTCACGGCAGGTATACCGGATGCCGGAACAACCGGGCCGGCCTCTCCCCGGCCGGGGCGGATTCGCCCACGGTCCAGAACCGCTCTCCGTCCCAGGCCAGGGCCACCGGACGATACCCCCCGCCGCGGTACTCGGCCAAGGACACCCGCCGCGTCGCCTCTTCGGGCCGCTCGAGGTTGTGCCGGATGATCTCCCGAGCGCGCTGATCGAGGCTCCAGAGCGCCGCGCCGTCGAAGACCAGCGCGGCCGGACCGGAGCCGGGGTAGGCGGTCTCGGAAAGCACCGTCAGGCCCGCGTCCGGCAGGTGCCGCCGCAGCCGCGGCGGGGAGGCCGACAGGCTCCAGAGGTAGAGGCCGTCATGGACAAGGCCGAGGACGCGCGGCCAGACCCCGATCCGCCGCTGCAGGGGGGTGAGCCGCCGGTCGCGCAAGCGCCGGCCGATCGCCCCGGTCTCGGAGGCCGTCCATACCGCGTCGGATGAGACCGCGAAAGCGACGATCCCCTCGGATTCCAAGGGGATGGCGCGCGCGAGCGTCATGTCCGGCCCGGAATGGACGTAGATGGTCCGGGCGTACCAGTCGAGCACCCACAACTCCCCGTCAACGAACATGGCCCCGGCCGGATGGCTGTACGGGAGGTCCCACTGCCGGGACTCGGATTTTCTCTCCGCGAGATGCCGCTCGCGCTGCTGGAGCGCCACGTGCCCCAGGGCGAGAGCGAGGAATAGGCCGACCGCCAGGGCATAAAGCCCGCCGGAAGGAGGCCGCGGGCTCAAGGAGGCCACCGACAGCGCCGTGCCCTCCCCGCGCATCGCCTTCGACAGGCAAGCGGCCAGATCGTCGGCCCCCCAGGGAGGCGCCACGACCTCCGCCGCCCCGGCGCGCATCAGCGCGACGGCGCGGTTGGCGTCCCGGCGCTCGAGCACGGCGACGATGGGCAGCAGCGGCGCCAGGCGCAGGATTTCCCGGAGCGCGATCTCCGCGTCCTGGCCCGCTCCATCGAGCACGACCATGGCCCGCGGGCGGCGCTCGCGCAGCAGCTCCACGGCCTCCGGCAGGCCCACGGCCGCGTGCGCCAGGTGCCCGGCCTCCCCCGCCAGCAAGGCGAGGTCCTCGCGGGATTTGAGGTCCGGAGCGAGAATTCCAAGGACAGCCATCAGAGCGCGCGCACTCCCCTAATCCCCCGGCGCCGGAATCTGCAGCACCGCTCCCTCCCGGGGGATCCCCCGGTCCACCTTGTCCCGGTTGGCCTGGAAAATCCGCTCCCAGAGGCCGGCGTCGCCATAGCGTTTTTGGGCGATGGCGCGCAGGGTCTCCCCGGGCTGAACGGCATGCCACTGCGGCCACGTGGGGGGAGGCGCGGGCTGGGGCTTGGGCTTTGGCGGCGGCGGAGGCGGCGGCTTTGGGATCCGCAGCTGGATCAATTCCAGCTCATAGGCCTTCTCATCCCGCAGCTTTGAGACGCTGCGGTACTCCTCCTGCATCTCCCGCAGCCGCTTGTCGATGACGGACATCTCACCCCGCGCCGCGGCCTGGGTGGACTGGGCCGATTCGGCTTCGACCTGGAGCGTCTTCTTGCGGTCCTCGAGCCGGGAGACGTCGCTCTTAAGGCGCTCGGCGTCGGCGGCGGCCGAGCCCACGAAACTGCCCGTGAACGGCGCCGCGCCGAATCTCCAGTTGAACGAGGCCTGATAGGCCCCGCCCGTGCGCAGGAAGCCTCCCATGGGCGACGACATGGACAGGTCGAGGACCATCGGGGAGAAGTTCAGGCCTAGCCCGAAGGCGACGGTCTCCACCGAGTCGAGCCTCATGCCGCGGCCCGTCCGGAACTTGAGCAGGCCTTGATGGAATGAGGCCTCGAAGCCCGGGTAAAACTCCGAGAGTCCTTCCCGGACCCGCGCATCCATGGCCAAGGTGAAGCGCCGGGCCCACTGGTAGGAGAGGCCGATACCCAGGATCGGGCGGGGAAGGCCCACATTCGTGGTCATATCCTGGATCGAGAGCCCGCCGCTGAGGCCCATGTTGGACCGGAAGAGAAGGCCCGCGTCAAAGCCGATGCCAAAGCCCACGCCTCCCCCCTGCTCGGCGTTGAGCATCTTGAAGTTGGCCCCGGCCTTGACCGGCTTGGCCAGGAGGAGTTGGGGAAGCTTGAACTCCTGCGAATAGTGGAACACGACCTGGTCCTTGTCGCCCGAGTTGATCTGTCTATTCCCCAGATAGCCGAAGCCGATGGATGCGGTCGGGACGCGGTCGAAGGGCCGCACGTAGGCGATGGAACCAAGAGTCAGGAGCCCGCGCGGAGAGTCCATGCGCCCCAGCGTGGTCGCCAGTTGAGTGTAGGGGGTGTTGGCGGTCCCGGCCGGGTTGTAAAACATGGCGAAGGGCTCGTCGGCGATGGAGGTGACCGCCTGTCCCATTCCCGCGGCCTTGGCGCCGGGGATGAGGTCCTTAAACGTCGAGGCCCACCCGGGAGCGGGCCACAGCAGGAGCAGGGCCGCCGCAAACCTGAACAGGGAACTCATTGGCCCCCATTATATAGGCGGGCTGCGTTACAACAATATTATGGCCTTACTTTGATAAACTGGCCCGGAATGGCCGCCATCGACCTGCGCTCCGACACCGTCACGCTCCCCACGCCCGCCATGCGGCGGGCGATGGCGTCCGCGCCGGTCGGCGACGACGTGGTCCAGGAAGACCCCACCGTCAACCGGCTCGAAGGCCTCGCCGCGAGGCTGACCGGAAAGCAGGCCGCCCTCTTCGCGCCTTCGGGCACATTCGCCAATCAGTGCGCCATCCTGACCTTCACGGCCTCCGGAAACGAGGTGCTGTTGGGGGAGCGCTCCCATATCGTCCAGCACGAGGCCGGGGCCGCGGCCCTGGTGTCGCGCGTCCAGCTTCGCCCCGTGAGCCCGGACTCCCCGCACCTCCTGCCGGAGGACCTTCCCGCGCGCATCCGGGGATCGGATATCCACTATCCGCGGACCGGGCTCGTCTGCGTGGAGCAAGCCACCGGCGACGGGACCGTCGTCGGCCTGGAAACCCTCGCGCGCGTGCGCCGGATCGCCCGCGCGGGGAGCATACCCGTTTACATGGACGGCGCGCGGCTCTTCAACGCGGCCGCGGCGCTCGGGGTGCCGGTCCGCCGCGTCGCGGCCTATGCCGACGCGGTGTCTTTCTGCCTATCGAAGGGGCTCTGCGCCCCGGTCGGCTCGGTTCTGTGCGGCTCGAAGGACTTCATCGCCAGGGCGCGCCGCAACCGCAAGCTCATGGGCGGCGGCATGCGGCAGGCGGGCATTCTCGCCGCGGCCGGGCTCGTGGCCCTGCGCGACATCCGGCCCCGTCTGCGCGAGGACCATGAGAAGGCCCGGCTCTTGGCCGGCCTTCTGCGCGAGATTCCCGGAGTCGAGCTCCTGAGGGAGCCGGAGATCAACATGGTCTTCGTCACGCTGCCGCGCCACGGCGTGACCGGGCCCGCCCTGGCCGCCGCCCTCCTTCGGCGCGGGATCAAGATCTATCCCGATGAGGGAGGGACGTACCGCTTCGTGACCCACCATCACATCCGGGAGAGAGACGTCCGGAATTTCGCGCGCGAGTTCGCGCGCGTCCTTAGGCCGCGGTTGCGGGTGTCAAGGGCGGAGATGGAACTCGCGCCTTAGACCTTGTTCGATCCATTTCCGCATCAGCGCCTGATAAGGCAAGTCCATCTTGTGAGCCAAAACCTTCATCCTATCGATCAGGGCGACGGGCAGCCTCAAGGGAATGGGCCGGGTCGTCGGCCGCAGCTCGGGGAAGCGCGCTTTGGAGAGAGTCGAGCGGTTTATATAGTCCGTTGAGTCGGTCTTGGACCAGAACTCGAACTCTTCCTTCTCACTCCCGAATTTAATCGGGGCTCTTCGTTTCTTCATGGTAGAACCTCCTCTCCTTCCGGTTCATATCCCTCGCGGAGATGACCCTGGCCTTGTGACCACGCACCGTGAACACGATAAAAAGCAGCCTCCTGCCATTGGTAGCGCCGTAAGCCAGGTGTCTTTGCTCATCAAATAGAATCTTGCTCCGGTCCACTTCCGCTACGAGAAGCGGCTCATTGAAAAAGACCTCTTCGCATTCAGCGAAAGAAACCCC